>JBOGWM010000245.1:0-11018 GCA_050693695.1 Actinomycetota bacterium | reverse complement strand
CTCCGCGAGAGCCAGAGCCGCTGGAAGGAAGCCCTCGCCCGCTTCGAGCAAGAGCTGGAGACCTCCCGGACCAACGGCGACCATCCTGAGGAGGGCCAGGTCCAATGAAGGCGTTGAGACCTGGAGCGACTGGGAAGGAAGGGCTCCTGGATATCGCCGCTTGGCTATCCCGGCTCAGCGGCTACAGATAGAGGCCGGTGTTGCCCTCGCTTCGCTCCGAGGCCACCGCGTGCACGTCCCGCTCCCTCAGCACGAGGTAGTCCTCGCTTCGGATCTCGACCTCGAAGCCCATCTCCGGAGAGAACAGCACCAGGTCGCCCGACTCGGCCGCCCGGACCATCGGACCGACGGCCACCACCTCCGCCCAGATGGCTCGCCCCGACTCGGAGGCGGCGGTGGGCGGGATGAGGATCCCTCCTCGGGTCCTGCGCTCCTCGAACTCCGTGGGAGGCGCGACCAGGATCCGATCGGCGGTCATCCGGATGGAATGGCGGGCCAGTCTCCTGATGGTCGAGCTTTGACCATCGCCGTCCAGGGGTACGGTCCCCCGTCCGAACTCGGAGGACCTCTTCTTCTCAGAGGGCACGGGAGACTTCTTCCTCGGATTCCTCTGGGGATTCCTCCGGCACCCGCCGGAAGGCCAGCCCCTCCAGCCCCTCCGAGGCGACGTCGACCTCGACGCGGTCCCCTTCCCCATACTTCCCCTGGAGCAGGGCCATCGCCATGCTATCGGCGAGCTCCTTTTGCACCAAGCGCCGGAGGGGGCGGGCCCCGAACGCCGGGTCGTAGCCCTTTTGGGCGAGGTATCGCTTGGCGGCGGGGGTGAGGGTCATCCCGAGCCGCCGCTGCTCCAGGCGCTTTGCGAGTTGTTCCAACTGTAGATCCACGATGCTTGCGATCTCCTTGTAAGAGAGGCGGTGAAACACCACCAACTCGTCGATGCGGTTCAAGAACTCCGGCTTGAAGGTCGCCCGGACCGCCTCCATCACCTTCTCGACCATCTTGTCCTGATCGGCCTCGGCCAGGATCCAATCGGAGCCGATGTTCGAGGTCATGATAAGCACTGTGTTGCGAAAGTCCACCGTGCGGCCCTGGCCGTCGGTCATCCTGCCGTCGTCCATCACCGCCAACAGCACACTGAACACGTCCGGGTGAGCCTTCTCGATCTCATCGAGGAGCACGACCGAATAGGGGCGACGGCGCACCGCCTCGGTGAGCTGGCCTCCCTCCTCGTAGCCCACATAGCCGGGCGGCGCACCGTAGAGCCGGGACACGGTGTGCCTCTCCATGTACTCGCTCATGTCCAGGCGCACCATCGCCCGCTCGTCATCGAAGAGAAATTCCGCCAGGGCCCGGGCGAGCTCCGTCTTTCCCACGCCGGTCGGTCCGAGGAAGAGGAACGAGCCGATGGGCCGGTGGGGATCGGAGAGTCCCGCGCGAGAGCGGCGGATGGCGTTGGCCACGGCGGTAACTGCCGGGTCCTGGCCCACGACCCGGCGGTGAAGTGCCTCCTCCATCCGGATGAGCTTGTCCATCTCGCCCTCCATCAGCCTGGAGACCGGGATGCCCGTCCAGCGAGAGACCACCTCGGCGATGTCCTCTTCGTCCACCTCCTCTTTCAGCATCCTCAGGTTCTTCTGCAGCTCCTCCAGCGCGGCGTTGGCCCGATCCAGCTCTTTTCCCAGATCCCCCAGTCGCCCGTAGCGCAACTCGGCCGCCCGGTTGAGGTCTCCCTCCCGCTCGGCCTGCTCTGCGGCGGCCCGGGTCTCCTCCAGCTCGGACTTGAGGGCCTGGATCCGGCCGATGGCGTCCTTCTCGTTGAGCCAGTGAGCCTTGAGACGGGATGCCTCTTCCTGGAGGCGGCCCAGCTCCTCTTCCAGGCGCTCCAGCCGTTCCCGGGAGAGCGCGTCCTTCTCCTTGCGGAGGGCCGCCCGCTCGATCTCGAGCTGGGTGATGCGCCGCATCACCACGTCGATCTCGAGGGGCATGGAGTCGATCTCGATCCGCAACCTGGATCCGGCCTCGTCGATCAGGTCGATGGCCTTGTCGGGGAGGAACCTTCCCGTGATGTAACGGTCCGAGAGCACGCCGGCGGCCACCAGGGCGGCGTCCTGGATCCTCACCCCGTGATGGACCTCGTAGCGCTCCTTCAGGCCCCGCAGGATGGCGATGGAGTCCTCGACGGTGGGAGCCTCCACGTAGACGGGCTGGAACCGCCGCTCCAGGGCGGGGTCCTTCTCCACGCGCTTGCGATATTCGTCCAGGGTGGTGGCGCCGATCATCCGCAGCTCCCCTCGGGCGAGCATGGGCTTGATCAAATTGGCAGCGTCCACGGCCCCCTCGGCGCCCCCCGCCCCCACCAGGGTGTGCATCTCGTCCACGAAGGTGACGACCTCCCCTTCGGACTCCGCGATCTCCCGCAGCACGGCCTTGATCCGCTCCTCGAACTCCCCCCGGTACTTGCTCCCGGCCACCATGGCGCCCAGATCGAGCTGGACGAGACGTTTGCCCTTCAGCCCCTCGGGAACATCCCCATCCACGATGCGTCGGGCGATGCCTTCCACGATGGCGGTCTTGCCCACGCCGGGCTCTCCGATGAGCACCGGATTGTTCTTGGTCCTCCGGGAGAGCACCTGGATCACCCGGCGAATCTCCTCGTCCCGCCCGATCACCGGGTCGAGCTTCTGGCGGCGGGCGAGGTCGGTCAGGTCCCGCCCGAAGCGCTCGAGGGCCCGATAGGTGTCCTCGGGGGTCGGGGAGGTGACCCGTTGGGTTCCCCGGACCTCCACCAGCGCCGAGAGCAGAGCGTCCCTGGTGATCCGAAGCTCCGAGAAGATCGGCGCCAGCTTGCCCGGATGGCGGAGCATCCCCAGGAGCAGGTGCTCGGTCGAGACATACTCGTCCTTGAGCGCCCGAGCCTCGCGGAATGCCTCCTCCAGGACCCTGGCTGTAGCCGGCCCGATCCGGGCGTCCTCCGCAGCGCCGTAGACCTGCGGGATACGGCCCAGGATCTCCTCCACCCGGTCCCGCAAGGTCCCGGGCGCCGTCCCCAGCCGCTGCACTAATCCGAAGACCACGCCGTCGGTGGCGGACAGCAGGGCGTGCATCAGGTGCTCGGGCTCGACCACCTGGTGGTTACGGTCGGTGGCGAGGCGCTGTGCTGCGGCCAGCGCCTCCTGAGACCTCAGCGTGAGTTTGTTGACGTCCATGGGCGTCCTCTCATGCCTCTCGAAAGATATTGCGCACGTCCTCGAGGCGAGCCAGCGCTCCCCATCGGGGAGCCCGGACCATCTCTGACTCGACCTCGGCCATGTGACGGAGAACCCCCTCGAGCCGGGCCTGCATCTCGGCGAGCCGGCGCTCGAGATCCATGATCATCCGGACCCCGGCAAGGTTCACCCCATCGCGGGTGAGCTGCTGGATGCGCCGCAGCGTCTTGACGTCATGCTCCGAGTAGCGGCGGGTGTTGCCCGCCGTTCGCTGAGGTGCGAGCAGGCCCTTGCGTTCATAGATCCGCAGCGTCTGGGGATGGACTCCCGCCAGATCCGCGGCGACGCTGATCACGTAGACCGCCCGCTCCTGTGACATGGTCTGCGGGCTCCGTCTCATCTTGGGTCCGGTCATCGGCCTGCCCCCCTCTTCAGGTGCTCGCGGGGGGATTCCGCCTGGGTCTCGGCGAATCT
This sequence comes from Actinomycetota bacterium, assembly GCA_050693695.1. Classification (GTDB taxonomy): domain Bacteria; phylum Actinomycetota; class CADDZG01; order JAHWKV01; family JAOPZY01; genus JBOGWM01. The sequence continues at coordinate 7,335 of JBOGWM010000245.1, read as the reverse complement.
CTTCAACAGTTCCCTGGAATCCTTAGAGAGCTTGGAGGGAACCGCCACGCTGACGGTCACCAGGAGGTCGCTCTTCGCGCTGTCGGTCCCCGCCCCCTTGCCCCGCAGCCGGAACACCTTGCCGGGCTGGGTGCCGGGGGGGATCTTCAGGCGGACCGTCTCCCCGGCGAGGGTCGGCACTTCCACCACCGCCCCGAGCGCCGCCTCGGCAAAGGTAAGGGGCAGGTCCAGGGTGAGGTCCCGGCCCTTTCGCCCGAAGATGGGATGGGGCTCGACGCTGACATTGACGTAGAGATCGCCGGGCTGCCCGCCCCCCTGCGAGGCGCTCCCCTTGCCGGGGACCCGGATTCGAGCGCCATCGCTCACCCCCATCGGGATGCGCACCTTTACCGAGCGACCATCGACCGAGCCCGGGTCATGCAGGCGAAGCGAGACCGTGGCGCCATCCAGAGCTTCCTCGAACCTGAGTCTGGCGCTCGTCTCGAGATCCGCTCCGCGACGACGCCGACCTCCTCCGAACATCCCGCCGAAGAGCGTGTCCCCGAAGATGTCCCCGGCTCCCGTACCGGAGAAGAGATCCCCCAGGTCCTCGACTCGAACCCGCCGGGTACCGCCGCCGCCCGGGAACCCCACAAACCCGGCCTGAAGCATCTGGCGAAACTGGTCGTACTCCTTGCGGGTCTTGGGGTCCGACAAGACGTCATAGGCCTGCGAGATCTCCTTGAAGCGCTCCTCGGCCCCCTTGTTTCCGGGGTTGGCGTCGGGGTGGTACTTCTGGGCCAGCTTGCGATAGGTCTTCTTGATATCGGCCTCGGTCGCGCTTTTAGAGACGCCCAGCACGCCGTAATAGTCCTTCTCCGCCCAATCTCGCTGGCTCATCTGTTGTTTTTCGTTCTCTATCCCGACTCTTCGCCTCCCGGGTCCGGTGGGGGGGACGCCGAGCCCTTTCGGGTTACCTTCACCATGGAGGGGCGCAGGACCCTGCTTTTGAACAGGTAGCCCGTGCGCAGGACCTCCGCGACGAAAGGCTCGCCGTCGGGATCGCCGGGTACCTCCAGCGCCGCCTCGTGAAGGTTGGGATCGAAGGGGCGGTCCTTGGCGTCGATCGCACCCAGCCCCTCCGCGGCCAGCACCTCCTTGAGCTCTCCAAAGACCATCTCCACTCCCTTGACCATCCGGTCGAAGTCCCGACTCTCCTCCGCAGCGGCGACGGCCAGCTCGAAGGTGTCCAGGACCGGGAGCAGGCGTACCACCAGGCCGGCGGCGGCCCGCTCCGCCAGGATGGTCTGTTCCTTGAGGATGCGCTTGCGATAGTTGTCGAACTCCGCCTTCAGGCGCTTCAGATCGTCCAGATAGGTGGCGGCTTCCGAGCGCGCCCGGGAAAGCTCGTCCTCGATGCCGGCCACCGCCGCCGGATCCGGGGAAGGGCTCTCTTCGGAGGCAACCTCGCCGCCGCTCGGCGCCGTGACCGGCTCCTCATCGTGGCGCACCTTTCGCCGGTCCCGGACCGTCACCCTGACCTTGCGTTCTTCGGAAGACCCGGAGGGTGTATCCATCAGCGACCGCCCTCCCCCTCCTCGACGATCTCGGCATCGACCACGTCATCATCGCCGCCGCCGGGCCCGGTGGGCCCGCCTCCCGCCGGCGAGCCTGCCGTGCCCTGCTGGGCCCCGGCGTAGATCTGCTCGGCCAGCTTGTGAGAGGCCTGGCCCAGCGCCTCGGAGGCGGATCGGATCCGGTCCGCATCCTCGCCCTTCAATGCCTCTTTCACCTCCGAGAGGGCCGACTCGATGGCGCTGCGATCGGCCTCGGACAGCTTGGAGCCGTGTTCCTTCAGGGACTTCTCGGTCTGGTAGGCGAGGTTGTCGGCCATGTTGCGGGCTTCCGCCACTTCCCGCCGCCGGCGGTCCTCCTCGGCGAAGCTCTCCGCTTCCTTGACCATGCGGTCGATCTCGTCGCGGGGGAGGGCCGTGCCGCCCGTGATGGTCATCGCCTGCTCCTTCCCGGTGCCGAGGTCCTTGGCCGAGACGTGGACGATGCCGTTGGCGTCGATGTCGAAGGTGACCTCGATCTGGGGCATGCCTCGGGGCGCCGGCGGGAGACCGACGAGCTGGAAGCGACCCAGCGTGCGGGACCCGGGCGAGTACACCGTCTCGGCCTCCCCCTGGAGGACGTGCACCTCGACGGAGGGCTGGCTGTCCTCGGCGGTGGTGAAGATCTCGCTCTTGCGGGTGGGGATGGTGGTGTTGCGGTCGATGAGCTTGGTGAAGATCCCGCCCTTGGTCTCGATGCCCAGCGACAGCGGGGTCACGTCCAGCAGCAGGACATCTTTCACCTCGCCCTTCAGCACGCCGGCCTGAAGGGCGGCGCCCACGGCCACCACCTCGTCGGGGTTGACTCCCTTGTGGGGTTCCTTGCCGCCCGTCATGCCCCGGATCAGGTCCGTGACCATCGGCATGCGGGTGGAGCCTCCCACCAGGATGACGTGGTCGATCTTGGCCACCGGCTTGCCCCAGTCCTTCACGGCCTGGTTGAAGGGCCCCTTGAGCTGCTCGACGAGGTCCTCGGTCATCTGCTGGAGGTGAGCGCGGGTGAGCTTGGTCTCGAAGTGGATCGGCCCGGCCGCGGTCGCGGTCAAGAAGGGCAGGTTGATGGTGGTCTCGGTCGCCTGGGACAGCTCGATCTTGGCTTTCTCGGCGGCTTCCTTGAGCCGCTGCAGGGCCATCCGGTCCCCTCCGAGGTCCACCCCGTGAGCGTTTTTGACCTCCTTCAGGATGTGATCGATGATCCGCTGGTCCCAGTCATCGCCTCCGAGGCGGGTGTTGCCGGAGGTCGCCTTGACCTCGAAGACTCCCTCGCCGATCTCGAGCAGGCTGACGTCGAAGGTCCCGCCTCCCAGATCGAAGACCAGGATCGTCTCGTCCTGGTGCTTGTCCAGCCCGTAGGCCAGGGAGGCTGCGGTCGGCTCGTTGATGATCCGCAGCACCTCCAGGCCGGCGATCTGGCCGGCCTCCTTGGTCGCCTGGCGCTGGGCGTCGTCGAAGTAGGCGGGCACGGTGATCACCGCCTGGGTGACCCTGTCGCCGAGATACGCCTCGGCGTCGCGCTTTAACTTCATCAGGATCTGGGACGATATCTCCTGAGGGGTCCAACGCTTGCCATCCACCGTCATCGACCAGCTCGTTCCCATCTCTCGTTTGACGGAGCGGATGGTGCGGTCCGCGTTGGTGATGGCCTGACGCTTCGCCACCTCTCCCGCCAGGATCTCGCCGGTCTTGGCGAACGCCACCACCGAAGGGGTGATCCGGCTCCCCTCGGCGTTGGGAATCACGACCGGCTCGCCACCCTCGAGAACGGCCACGACGGAGTTCGTGGTACCCAGATCGATTCCTACAGCCTTCGGCATGACAACATTCCCTTCCCTTCCGGATTCCTGCGGTAGGCTTCACGACAGAGTACAAGATTGAGTGCTACGTTGGCAACTTTGTTGATAGAAGGTGGTGTGGCTCACGGTCGGCCGATCCGGTTTGGTTCGCCGGCCCTCGAGAAAGGGATGCCGAGCTTCAGAGGAGTGCTATGCTTATTTAGACAAAGCATGCAACGTGCACCTTCTGCTTATTACGTCTTCGTTACATCTCGACCGAGAGTGGGTCCGTGAAGAGAACCCCGTCGCAAGAAAAGCCCGAGGACGAATATCTTCGGGCGGCTCAAGTGGCTCGCCTGCTCCACGTCTCCCCCAAGACCGTCGCCCGCTGGGCGATGGAGGGCAAGCTCCGCTCGGTGCGGACTCTTGGGGGCCACCGTCGGTTCTCGGCTATTCAGATCCGGGAACTTGCGGAGCAGCTGGCCCACGAGAGCTAGCTGCCAGCTCCTCGAGGAGGACTGAGGACTCCCGCGCCGGGAATGGGCACTGGAGGTAGTATCGTTCGCCCGTAGCCACCCCGGTGGCGGCGGTAGCGACCGGGAAGACTCTCAAGCGAGGGCGTCGGTGCTCGAAAAGCTCGCCATGACGCTGGTCATCGGGGTCTCGCTGTCCCTCTTCGGGCTGCGAGCCCTCGAGCTCTACCGGTACCTTCGGCTCGGCCGGGATGAGGACCGCTTCGCGAACTGGAAGGCCCGCCTCGCCCGTGAGCTTCGCGTGGTGTGGGGGCAACAGAAGCTGCTCCAGTGGCCCTTCCCGGGCCTGATGCACGCCCTCATCTTCTGGGGCTTCGTGATCCTTGCGACCACCATCGTCGAGGTGTTCGGCGGCTTCTTCCGCCCGGGATTCGCTCTGCCCGTCGTGGGACGGTGGGGCCCCCTGGCGGCCCTCCAGGACCTCTTCGCTCTCCTCGTCCTGTTGGGCATCGGGATGGCGGCGTTCATCCGGAAGATTCTCAGACCCGGGCGCTTTCGCGGGTCGCATCTTCGAGAGGCCGATTTCATCCTGCTCGCAATCGGGGGCATCATGATCAGCCTCCTGGGACTCCGGGCGACCGAGATCGCCCTTGGCCGCTTTCCCTACCCGGCCTCGTGGGCCTTCGCTTCCTCGTTCGTGGCGCGGCCGATCTTTGGAGGGGTGGATACGGGGGGACTGGAGGCCTGGAACAGCCTCTTTGCCTGGGGGCACTCCCTCATTGTCCTGGGTTTCCTCGTCTACCTCGGTCATTCCAAGCACCTGCACATCCTGACCGCGCCGATCAATGTCTTTTTCTCCTCCACGGCCACCCGCACACCGGGTGCGCTCAAGAGCGTGGACCTCGATATCGAGACCATGACCGGAGAGGAGCGGATCGGAGCCGCCACCATCACCGACCTCTCCTGGAAGCAGCTCCTCGACACCTACACCTGCACCGAGTGCGGCCGGTGCCAGTCGGCCTGTCCCGCCTGGAACACCGGGAAGCCTCTCTCCCCCAAGCTGCTGGTGATGGAGCTTCGGGATCATCTCTTCGAGGTGGGACCGGGGCTGGCCCGAGCCCGCCGTGATGAGCAGGTCGAACGCCTCGATGACCCTCCTCCGAGGGAGGCGGGCGCGCCCCTCAACCCCGATATCATCGAGGATGAGGTGGTCTGGGATTGCACCACCTGCGGCGCATGCGTCTACAACTGCCCGGTGGACATCGAGCACATCGATCACATCATCGACATGCGGCGCAACCTGGTGATGATGGAGGCCCGCTTTCCACGAGAGATGCAGACGGCGCTCAACAACCTGGAGAGCTCCGGCAACCCCTGGGGCCAGCCCCAGACCGCACGCATCGCCTGGGCCGAGGGCCTGGAGGCGCCTCTGCTCGGGCGGGATGGAAGCGCCCGGGATTACGAGGTTCTCTACTGGGTGGGCTGTGCGGGCGCCTTCGACCACCGGAACCAGCGGGTGGTTCGCGCCTTCGCCCGGCTGATGCAGCGGGCAGGATTGAGCTTTGCGATCCTCGGTCCCTCCGAGCGTTGCAGCGGTGATCCGGCGCGCCGCCTGGGGCACGAGTACCTGTTCCAGCTCCTGGCCAAGGCGAACATCGAAACCCTCGATGCGGCCGGGGCCACCAAGATCGTCACCGCCTGTCCTCACTGCTTCAACACGCTGGCCAACGAATATCCGCAGCTCGGGGGTCGCTACGAGGTCCGCCACCACACCGAGCTGCTGGCGGAGCTGGTGGCGACGGGGCGCCTCACCATCGAGCGAGAGGTTTCCGACAGGATCACCTACCACGACCCCTGCTACACCGCTCGCCACAACGACATCCTCGCCGCCCCCCGCCGGATCCTCGCCGCGACGGGCGCCGCGCTGACGGAGATGGGTCGCCATGGTCGCCACACCTTCTGTTGTGGCGCCGGAGGCGGGCGGATGTGGATGGAGGAGCGGGCGGGCAAGAGAATCAACCTCGACCGTACCGACGAAGCCCTGGCATCGGGCTGCGGGGTCCTGGGCGTCGGCTGTCCCTTCTGCCACATCATGCTCGACGACGGGGTCAAGGAACGGGGCGCCGACGATCAGGTCCAGGTCCGTGACCTGGCCGAGATCCTGGAGGAGGTCACGAGGGGCGCTTCCCCGGCTCGATGAAGTTCTCCCAGTACCGGGAGGGAGTGGGTCCTCGCTGGCCCTGATACTTGCTGCGAAGCTCATCGGAGCCGTAGCCGAGCTGGGCCGGGGAGGAGAGGCGGAAGAAGGCGATCTGGCCGATCTTCATTCCCGGGTAGAGCTTGATGGGGAGGTTGGCAAGGTTCGAGAGCTCCAGCGTGAGATGTCCCCGAAAGCAGGGATCTACGAACCCGGCGGTTGAGTGAGTCACCAGCCCGAGGCGCCCCAGAGAGCTCTTTCCCTCCAACCGCCCTGCGACGTTGTCCGGCAGCTCCACCCATTCCAGCGTCGAGCCGAGCACGAACTCCCCCGGATGCAGGATCAGGGCGTCTCCATCGCCCACCTGGACCGCCTCGGTGAGGTCATCCATCCGCTGCTTCACGTCGATCACCTGGTAGCGATGGTTATGAAAGACGCGGAACTGGCCGTCGACGCGCACGTCGATCGAGGAAGGCTGGATGAGGCCGGCATCGAAGGGCTTGACGACGATCCGTCCGGCAGCGAGCTCGCTGCGGATTTCCCGGTCGGAGAGGATCATGCTCAGCAAGTCTACCGACCTTCTTCACCTCGGGATCGGGACCGAACCGGGGCCGCCAAGTCAAGGTGACGGCGGACAGGACGGAGCGCTACCTCGTCACCGGACGATGCACGTAAAACGCCTGTTGTTGAGGGCGGTCAACACCACATCTGAGGACGGGTACTGGCGCCCTTGTGCCACTCGCATCCTGACTCGTAAGGTGACGGGAGCAGTTTTCGGACGGAGGCGTTCCTAAACCAAGGGGTCATGGCTGCAATGTCGGATCGGCTTGAGCTTTCGGGGACCCCGCGCGTCGGGAGCGGTTCGAGTGACGGCGTAACTCTGAGCCGGCGCCGGCAGGATCGGGCAGGCAAGAGGCCGATCCTCTGGACGGTCAGTCTCGCCTCGATGCTGGTCTCGCTCAACTCGACCATGATCGTGGCTACGCTTCCCCGCCTGATCCGGGAGTTCGATGCAAGTTTTGGCTCAACGGCCTGGCTGGCCACTTCGTGCGTGGTCGCTATGGTCTCCCTGCAACCCCTCGCAGGCAAGCTGGGTGACCGTCTCGGCCGCCGACCCCTATTCTTGGGCGGGCTTGTCTGGTTCGCGGTTGCCTCGGCGGCCGCCGCGGGCGCGGGCTCGCTTGCCATGCTCATCGTCTGCCGAGTCCAGCAGGCAGTCGCTGGCGCTCTCCTGATGCCGAATGGGGTAGCCATATTGCGAGAGGCCGCGCCGGGCGAGCGTCAGGGCGCAAGGATGGGCC
>JBOGWM010000244.1:0-8662 GCA_050693695.1 Actinomycetota bacterium | reverse complement strand
ACGTATGCGAGCGACGAAGAACGAAGCAAGCGGGGCGCAAGATCGCTTTAGCGGCCCGCCATCGTCTCGAGGCGGCGGATTCGTTCTTGCGTCGGGGGGTGGGTGGAGAAGAGTCTCATGAGACCTCCACCCAGCGGGTTGATGATGAAGAGGGGGGCCGCGGCCGGGTTGACCGGCAAGGGCACCTGCCGAGCGTAGGACTCGATCTTGCCCAGGGCCGAGGCCAGGGCCTCGGGCCGGCCGCTGATGCGAGCCGCGGTTTGGTCCGCCTGATATTCACGTGAGCGGGAGATCGTCATCTGGATGATCAACGCCGCGATCGGCACCACGATGGCAGCCACCAGCATGCCCACCATCCCCAGCGGGTTGTCGTCGTCGTCCCCGCCCAGAAAGGCCCCCCAGCGGATCATGAAGGCAATCATGGAGATCGCCCCGGCGATGGTGGCGGCCACCGAGGAGATGAGGATGTCGCGGTTGCGGATGTGGCCGAGCTCATGAGCCAGGACGCCCTCCAGCTCGTCCCGGTCCAGGACCTGCAGGATTCCCCGGGTGACCGCCACCGCCGCATGCTGGGGGTTACGCCCCGTGGCGAAGGCGTTGGGCTGGTCGGAGGGGATGATGTGCACGCTGGGCATGGGAAGGCCCGCGGTCTGCGTCAGGTTGCGGATGGTCGCATGGAGCTCCGGGGCTTCCGCTTCGGAGACTCGCCTGGCCCGGCTCATCCGGAGGGCGATCTTGTCGGAGAACCAGTACGAGGCGAAGTTCATGACACCGGCCAACACCAGGCCGATGGTCGCCCCACTCGGTCCGAAGAGCCTATCCCCCAGCAAGATGAGCAGGCCGGTCAGGCCTCCCAGCAGGAGAACGGTCTTCACATTGTTTTTCATCTCGGCATCACCTCGAACTCCAGCATACGGCAGGGCGCCGACAAATTCGGCCGCGGTGCCCAGCAAAAGCCGGAGCTCGTCACACCAGGGTGGAGATCCTGGCGAGCTGGCCCACCAGGTCGGGCAGCACCCCGACGACCACGACCACCAGAGCCGATACGGCGATCGCGGTACGCATCAGCGAGGGCACCTCGATGTCGACGGGAAGCTCCCCGGCAGGCTCGAAGAACATCTGGCGGGCCACGCCGGCGTAGTAGAAGAGGGCGATCACGGTGTTGATCGCCATGATCGCGGCAAGCCAGCCTCCCCCACCGTTGATCACCGCTCGGAAGACGAAGAACTTGGCCGCCCAGCCCGCGAAGGGAGGAATGCCGGCGAGCGAGAACATGAAGGCGGTCATGGCCAGGGCGAGGGCCGGAGACCGGTTGAAGAGCCCGGCGTAGTCACTCACGAAGTACCCGCCGGTCCTGCGCCCGTAGGCTGCCGCCACCGCGAACGCTCCGACCTCCATGAAGGCGTAGATGAGCAGGTAGACGACGGACGCTGCGAATGCCTCCCGGTTCTGGGCGGGGTTGGTGGCGCTGGCCACACCGAGGGGGAGCAGGATGTATCCCGCCTGCCCGATCGAGGAGTAGGCGAGGAGTCGGATGAGATGGCGCTGCTGGAGGGCCACCAGGTTCCCGAAGGTCATGGTGAGCACCGCCACCAATGCCAGGAAGGGGCTCCAGACCTTCGCCAGCCCGATGAACGCGATGAACAGGATCTGGAGCAGCCCCACGAAGCCGGCGATCTTCGAGGCCACGGACAAGAAGGCGGCCACCGGCACCGGAGCTCCCTCATAGGTATCGGGCACCCACCACTGGAAGGGAAAGGCCGAGATCTTGAAGCCGAAGCCCACCACGACGAAGAAGATCGAGAGCGTGGCGAGGGACAGGAGCAGCTCCTGGTCCGCCAGCCGGTCGGCGACTGCGGCCAGGTTGGTCGTCCCGGTGATCCCATAGATAATGGACATTCCGAAGAGCATCACCGCCGTGGAGAGGATCCCGAACAAGAAGAACTTGAGGGCGGCCTCGTTGGAGCGGACGTCGCCCTTGCGCAACCCGGTCAGGACGAAGGTGGGTACCGAGACCAGCTCCAGGGAAACGAAGATCGGGATGAGATCCCGGCTGGAGGCGATGGTCAACATCCCGAGCAGGGAGCAGAGGATGAGGAAGTAATACTCCCCTTGATGGATGCTGTCGCGCTGCAGGTAGTCATGGGAGATGGCCAGCACCAGGAGGGCCGCGGCGCAGAGCAGGACCTTGAGCAGCACCGCGAAGCGGTCCACGACGAACATCCCGCCCAGCGTGATCCGCTCCGGCCCCCCCGCCAGGGGAAGGAGGGCCAGAAGCGTCGCCAGGACCCCCAGCACCGAGACCGGCATCACCGCCGATTTGTGGCGCTCGGGGAGGAGAAGGTCGACGACCAGGACGGAACATGCGGCCGCGGTGAGGATGAGCTCGGGGGCGAGCGCCGCCAGGTCGATGGTCACCGACCTCTCCCGAGTAAAAGCCTCCCTGCGCCCCGATCGCGAGGCGCGGGGAGCGAGCTATACAACGTATGCGAGCGACGAGCAACGTTGCGAGCGGGGATGCAGGGAGGCGACATCTAACCGGCGAGGGCTCTCACCAGGCCCACCACGGCGTGGTTGGTGACATCCAGGACCAGCGCGGGATAGACCCCGAGCACCAGGATCAGCACCAGAAGAGGGGCCCAGGCCGCCAGCTCCATGGGCTGGACATCCGGAAACTTCTTGTTCTTCCAGCGCTCCGGGATCCCTCCGAGGTTGACTCGCTGGAGCATCCAGAGGAAGTACCCGGCGGTGAGCACCGTGCCGACGCCCCCGAGCACCATGAAGATCCGGAAGGTCGAGGCCGGCAGTCCCGGCAGGGGACTGTAGGAAGCGAGGAGGGCGAACACCTCTCCCCAGAACCCGGCCAGGCCCGGGAGGCCGAGAGAGGCGATGGCGGAGTAGGTCAGCAGCCCGGCGAGGATGGGCAGCTTCAACATCAGGCCCCCCAGCTCGGGGATATCCCGGGTGTGGTAGCGCTCGTGGATGGAGCCGGCGATGAAAAAGAGCATCCCGGTGATCACCCCGTGCGACACCATGCCGTAGACCGCGGCGTTGATGCCGGTGTCGGTGAGGGTGGCGATGCCGAGCATCACGAACCCCATGTGGCCGACCGAGCTGAAGGCGATCATGCGCTTGAGGTCCACCTGCGCCAGGCAGTTGAGAGCGCCGTAGAGGATGGCGATCACCGCCAGCAGCCCGATCCAGGGGGCGAAGGCGACGGCGGCATCGGGCAGGATCGGGAGCGAGATCCTCACGAACCCGTAGGTCCCCATCTTGAGCAGGACCGCGGCCAGAAGAACGCTGCCCACCGTCGGCGCCTCGGTATGGGCGTCGGGAAGCCAGGTATGGAAGGGAAACATCGGCACCTTGATGGCGAAGCCGAGGAACAGGGCGACGAAGATGATCCGCTGCACCCCGAACACGAGGTCGCCGCCCGTCCGTGCCAGGGCGAGCATGTTGAAGGTGTGGGGGTCGGAGCGGAAGTAGAGGGCCAGGAAGCCCAGGAGCATGAAGACGCTTCCGAAGAGGGTGTAGAGGAAGAACTTGATCGCGGCATATTGCCGCCGAGGCCCTCCCCAGAGTCCGATCAAGAAGTACATCGGGACCAGCACCAGCTCCCAGAAGATAAAAAAGAGCACCAGGTCGAGGGCGACGAAGGTTCCTGCCATGCCGGTCTCGAGCACCAGGACCAGGGACAGGAAGGCTTTGGGGTTGTGCGGCTCGGGCATGTGCCAGCGGGAATAGATCATGCACAAGAAGGTGATCAGGAAGGTGAGCAGGAGAAGCGGAAGGCTGATCCCGTCCACCCCGATGTGGTATTCGGCGCCGATGGAGGGGATCCAGGGCGCGGTGACCTCGAACTGCATCCCGGAGACGCCGGTCCGGTAGGGGCCGAGAAGGGCGAGACCGATCAGAAGCGGCAGGCCCGTGAAGGCCAGGGAGAAGAACTTGATCGCCCCTTCCCGGCTCCGAGGCGTGAGGGCGATGAGAGCCGCGCCGAGAAGCGGCAGGAAGATCGCCAGCGTCAAACCCCAATTCGTCAGCATCCCTCTCCTTCTATCAGGTTCGGACCTATCAGATTCGGATCAGAAAAACCGCCATCAACAGCACCAGGCCGAGGAAGAGGGCGGCCGCATAGAGTTGCACGTTGCCCGACTGCCAGAACTTGAGCGTCCTGCCCGCCGCATCGGCCCCGAAGGCCGCCCCGTTGACCAGGCCGTCGATCACCGGCTGATCGATGCCGTGGTAGACGCCGCTGCCGGTCGAGAGCGTGGCCGCGCCGGCCAGGTTCACCACTCCATCCAGGATCTTCTGGTTCGTCCAGTAGGCGAAGCGGGCCAGAGGGTCCCGGATGGGCCGGACGATCAGGCGCATGTAGATCTCGTCGACGTAATAGCGATTCTCCAGGAGCCGGTAGAACCAGCCGAGGGGGGAACGCACCAGATCAACCCGGAAGCGTTGCTTGGCGAAGATGAGCCATCCCAGGCCGAAGCCCGCCGCGGCCAGAACGGTCGAGAGCGCCGCGATGCCCACGGTGCCGGCGAGGTCAAGATCGTGAGCCCCCTCACCGAAGTGCACCCAGCGCTCGAAGAGATTGGCAGGGCCGGGAATCCCCACCCAGCCCGCACCCACCGCGAGAACCGCCAGCACCACCAGCGGGATGGTCATCGCCCGGGGCGACTCGTGGGGGTGGACCTCCCTGGTGTTGTACCGGGGTTTGCCGAAGAAGGTGAGGGCCAGCATCCTGGCCACATACAGGGCGGTGAGAAACGCGGTGATCAGGGCGGCCACGAAGACGAACCACCCGAGGGCGCCCCCGTCCTTTCCCGCCTCGAAGGCCCCGTGGATGATCTCGTCCTTGGACCAGAACCCCGCCAGGGGAATGAAACCCGCCAGGGCGAGCGATCCGACGAGATAGGTTCGGTAGGTGACGGGCATCTTGTCCTTCAGCCCGCCCATCTTGGCCATGGAGAAGCTGTGGACCGCGTGCGAGACCGAGCCGGCGCCCAGAAAGAGCAGGGCCTTGAACCAGGCATGGGTGAAGATATGGAAGACCGAAGCGGTATACGCCCCCACCCCCAGCGCCGCCACCATGTAGGCGAGCTGAGAGATCGTGGAGTACGCGAGCACCCGTTTGATGTCGTCCTGCACGAGCGCCAGGACCGCCGCCATCAGCATCGTGATCGCTCCGATCACCGCCACCACTCCCAGGGCGGCGGTTGAGGCATGGAACACCCCGTACATGCGGGCGACCAGGTAGACGCCGGCCACCACCATGGTGGCGGCGTGGATGAGAGCGGAGACCGGCGTCGGTCCGGCCATGGCGTCGGGCAGCCAGACGTGCAATGGCACCTGGGCCGACTTGCCGATAGCCCCGGCGAAGAGCAGGACCGCGGCGAGGGTGAGGGCGCCCTTGGCGATGGATCCCTCCTCGACCGCCTCGGTGATGCCGGCGATGTTAAAGGTCCCCGCCGCGGCGAAGAGGGCGAAGATCCCGAAGGTGAATCCCACGTCCCCCAGGCGGGTGGTCAAGAAGGCCTTGATCGCGGCGTTGGAGTTGGCCCTGATCTCATGCCAGTGCCCGATGAGGAGATAAGAACAGATCCCCACGCCCTCCCAACCGATCAGCATCTGGATCAGGTTGTTGGCGATGACCAGGTTCAGCATGGACCCGGTGAACAGCGAGAGCACCGCGTAGTACCAGGTGTAGCGGGAGTCGCCGTGCATGTAAGCCGTGGAGTAGATCTGGACCAGCAGGGACACCGTGCAGACCACGAGGAACATCACGGCCGCCAGCCCGTCGATGTGCATCCCGAGCTCGACCACCTTGTCCCCGCCCCCGAAGCGGAACCAGGCGACGCTGGCCTCGTGGGCACGTCCGTCACCGACGGCGGCGAAAAAGACCGGGATCGAGATGGCCAGCGACGCGCCCACCGCCCCGATCCCGATCCCTGCCCCGCGCCCGGGAAGCCGCTTGCCGAAGAAGACGATGACAAAGAAGGCCGCGTACGGCAGGACCGGGATCAGCCAGGCCGACTTCACCACTTCATCAGGCTCACTTCATCGATCGAGACGGTGGAGCGGTTGCGGTAGATCAGGATCACGATTGCCAGCCCCACGCCCAGCTCGGCCGCGGCGATCGTGATCACGAAGAGGGCAAAGATCTGGCCGATAAGCTGAGCATCCTTCAAAAGCAGGTTGAAGGTTACTAGGTTGATGTTGACCGCGTTGAGCATCAGCTCGACGGACATCAGCACGATCACCGCGTTGCGCCGTGCCAGGACCCCGTAGACGCCCACCGAGAAGAGGAAGGCCGACAGCAGGAGCACCCAGGTAACCGGCATCAGCCGTTCACTCCTTCCTGGACAGGACCACGGCGCCGACCAGCGCCGCGAGAAGCACCACCGAGACGATCTCGAAGGGCAGGACGAACCTGGTGAACAGGGCCAAGCCCAGGGTCTCCGTCCTGAAAGGTTCGCCAAAGGCCAGTCTCCGGCCCTCGAAGGCTCTCCAGAGGATGCTGGAGGTGATCCCGAAGATGGCCAGAGCCACCAGGGCGGCCAGGCCCCGCATCTGGTTGTCGAGCGCGCCGGGGCCGCCCGCCCCGGCGGCGGGACCGATCGGGGCCCGGGTCAGCATCAGGCCGAACAGCAGCAGCACCACCACCGCGCCCACGTAGATCAGCACCTGTACCCAGCCCACGAACTCCGCCAGGAACACCAGGAAGAGCACCGCCACCCCGGAGAGCACCAACAGCAGGTAGAGGGCCCCGTGGACGAGATTGCGGGTCGTGACGAGGCGCAGCGCGCCCACCACGATCAGCGCCGCCACCACTCCAAAGGCCAGTTGCTGCATGGTTACCCCCTCGGTCCCTTCGTGCCCTTGCGAGCCCGCATCTCCGCCGCCTTCGCCCGACCCTCGGCCACCCGCGGGTCCGAGCCCTTGGCCATCTCCTCCTCGTACACCAGCTTGCGAATCACCGCCGCGTCCTCGTCGGAGACCCCGCCGTCCCGGGCAGTCTCGGCATGGGGAGCAGGAGACGCCCCCGTGACCTCTTCCGGCCCCGTGGGGACGATCTGGTCCGCCGCGGGGCGGGCCGGGGCGGGCGTCGCCGCCGTGGTCGTCGCGACGGGCGCCGCCCGCTTGAGCTCCGGGCCCCGGGCCCCCTCCTCCAGGGGCGGTGGGGGCAGAACCGTGTACATCCACTCCGCCAGGCGGGGCTTCTCGTGCGTCAGCCTGGTGATGTCCTCCTCGGCGTACTCGAACTCCGGGCTCCAGAAGAGGGCGTCGTAGGGGCAGACCTCCACGCAGATCCCGCAGTACATGCAGAGCGCGTAGTCGATGGCGAAGCGGTCCAGGACATTGTAGGCCTTGGCCCGCTTGCCCGGCTCCTTGGGCTGGCGCCGCTCCTTGTGGCCCTCGATATAGATGCACCAGTCCGGGCACTCCCGGGCGCAGAGCATGCAGACCGTGCAGTTCTCCTCCTTGAGGGCGATCACTCCTCGAGAGCGGGGCGGAAGGGGCGATTGCTCGTCCGGATACTGGACCGTGACGGAGCGTGAGACGAGATGACGCAGGGTCACCCCCAGGCCCTTGAGCAGCCCGGTGCCGAGCGTCATCTTCTTGGCTGCTGCGAGCTCGCTATCGTTCGGCATCGCTCATGCCCAGGGAGTGAGTTTGAGGGCGCCGACCACCAGGATGTTGAGGAGGGAGGCGGGGACCAGCACCTTCCAGGCGAACTGCTGGAGCTGGTCTTCTCGAAGGCGGGGGAAGGTCCAGCGGACCACGATCAGGAAGAAGATCACCAGCCCCGTCTTCAGCACGAACCAGATCGGACCCGGTACGAAGTCCAGGACCGGGATCGGGGCGAGATAGCCCCCCAGAAAGAGGGTGGCCGCCAGGGCCGCCATCCCGATCAAGGCGATGTACTCGGCGGCGAACAGTCCCAGGGCGAACTTCATCCCCGAGTACTCGGTGAAGGCCCCGGTGATGATCTCGGCCTCGGCGAGCGGCATATCGAAGGGAGCGCGGGCCACCTCGGCCGTGGCGGCCGTGACGAAGATCAGGAACCCCACCGGCTGCGCCCAGATCGCGAACGGGAGGGGACGCTGCGCCTCCACGATGTCGACCAGCGACAGGGAGCCGGCCTGCATCGCCACCGCGGCCGCGCTCAGCACGAGAGGAAGCTCGTATGCGATGAGCTGCGCCGCCATCCGCAAGCCTCCCACCAGGGAGTACTTGTTGGCGGAGGCCCAGCCGGCCATGAGGATGCCGATCACCCCCACGGAGGAGGCGGCCAGGGCGAAGAAGATCCCGACGGAGAGGTTCTCGATGACCAGGCGCGGCCCGATCGGGATCACCACGAAGGTGAGGGTGGCTCCCAGCATGGTGATGAAGGGCACCATGGTGAAGACGGGCCGGTCCACGGCGGTCGCCATGATGTCCTCTTTCTGGATGAACTTCATGCCGTCCGCCAGGGTCTGGGCCCAGCCGTGGAATCCTCCCGGATACATGGGACCGAGCCGGTGCTGGATATGCGCCATCGTCTTGAGCTCCACCCACCCCACGGCCATGGTGAGGGGCAACAGCATGAGCAGGACCCCGATCTTGAGGGCCAGGATGACCAGATCGTTGGCCCCGAGCTGGGCGAAGAGGTCGGCCA
>JBOGWM010000243.1:0-8937 GCA_050693695.1 Actinomycetota bacterium | reverse complement strand
GGGCCTGCCCTCCCCACGGGCCCCTCCCAAAACCCAGCCGTCGCCGACCGACGCCGTCGGGCCGGCGGAGCCGGCCCTCTTCAACTCGCTCCGGCCAGAAGCGCTTACCGATCATGAGCATCCCCCGATGTATCCCTCGCGCTCCAGGCGAAGGAGGATCTGCTGCGCCGCCTCCTCCGGCGTGACATCCGTGGTGTCGATCACCACATCGGCGCCCTCGGGGCCCTCGGGAGCGTCGTAGGGATCCGAGATACCGGTGAACTCGGAGATGGGCCCGGCCCGGGCCTTGGCGTAGAGGCCCTTACGGTCGCGGGCCTCGCACACCCGGAGCGGGGTGGCCACATACACCAGGACGAACCCGCCGACGCCTTCCACCGCGGCCCGCACCTCCCTGCGCACCCGGTCCTCGGGAGCGATCGGGGCACAGATCGCGATCCCCCCGTTCTTGGTGATCTCCCCCGCCACGAAGCCGATGCGGCGGATGTTGATCTCCCGATGCTCTCGCGAGAAGCCCAGCTCCGAGGAGAGGTGCTTGCGCACCACGTCCCCGTCGAGGAGCGTGACCGGGCGGCCTCCCATCTCCAGCAGCTTGACCAGCAAGACGTTGGCGATGGTGGACTTGCCGGACCCCGAGAGTCCGGTGAAAAAGACCGTGAAGCCCTGACGATAGCGGGGCGGATGGGTCTCCCGCAGCTCTTCGACCACCTCCGGGAAGCTGAACCATTCCGGGATCTCCCGGCCCTCGGCCAGCCGCCGGCGCAGCTCGGTCCCCGAGATCTCGAGCACCCGAGCGCCGATCGGCACCTCGTCTTGCGGGACGTAGCTATCCTTTTCCTCCAGATAGACCATCTGCTCGAAGGGCACCATGCCCAGCCCCAGCTCCGTCTCATGCGATCCGAGGAGCTCCTGCGCCTCGTAGGGCCCGTAGAAGGGCTTTCCGTTCCCGTCGGCCCCGGGCCCGGCATGGTCGCGTCCCACGATCAAGTGCGTGCAGCCATAGTTCTTGCGAACGATGGCGTGCCAGACCGCCTCCCGAGGCCCCCCCAGGCGCATCGCGAGAGGCAGCAGCGAGAGCTTGACCGTGTGCCGGGGGTAGCGGGACAGGGCGCTCAGGTAGCAACGCACCCGGGTGTAGTGATCCACATCCCCCGGCTTGGTCATTCCCACCACCGGATGGATGAGGAGATTGGCTTCCGCCTCTCTGGCCGCCCGCATGGTCATCTCGTAGTGCGCCCGGTGCATCGGGTTTCGGGTCTGGAAGGCGACCACCCGCCGCCAGCCGAGCCGGATGAACTCCGCTCGAAGCTCGGCCGGGGTGTGGCGGAGGGTCCGGTAGTCGTAGTGGCGCACCATCTCGATCCCCTCCACCTCGCCTCCCACGAACCAGGGGCGGGTCCCCTCCAGGAGGTGCGCGACTCCCGGGTGGCGGGCGTCGGTGGTCCCGTAGACCTCCTCGATCTCGAAGCGGAGGTCGGGACGCCAGACCTCCCGTACGTGGAGAGCGGCCAGCATGACCCCCTCGGGGTCCCGGAGGGCCAGATTCGCGCCGGGACCGAGCTGGCCGGCCAGCTCCTCGGGCACGTCCAGGGTGATCGGGATCGGCCAGAGGGCGCCGCCCCGAAGCCTCATGGTCGCGCAGACCGACTCGTAGTCGGTGCGGTCCATGAATCCGGCCAGGGGGGAGAAGCCGCCCGAGAGGAGAAGCTCCAGGTCGCAGAGCTGGCGGGGGGTGAGGTCCCAGGAGGGCCACGCCGAGGAAGCGAGGCGAAGCTCGATCGCCCGCTCGGGAGCGGCGATGAGGTTGAGCAGTCGCCCGCCGTGGGGCGGGTTCAGGCTCGGAGCGCGGGAATCATGCATGGTCGGAACGCCTCCTCGGGATGGGTAGGACGGCAATGGACAGACGGCGATGGGCGACCCGGGCCTGGGCGAGCATCATCCCGGCGCCGCTCGCCGCGAAGGAGAGGGCCGCGCCGTTTATACCTAAGGTCGGGATCAGGGCAGCATTGAGACTCACGAAGGTCAGCGCGCCCGCCACCATCACGTTCCGGGCGGAGCGCTCGTGCCCGGTCATGATGAGGAGGAAGCCCACGGGACCGGTGGCGGCGTTGATGAGCTGTCCCACGGCGAGGATGGCGAGGGCCACGGCGCCGGCGCGGAACTGGGGGCCGAAGAGTCCCAGCACCTTGCCGGGGGCGAGCAGGAGCGGAGCCGCGATCGGGAGGGCGGCCAAGGTGGTGAGCAGGGAGCTACGGCGGGCGAGCCGCCCCAGCCCCTCGAGGTCACCCCTGGCATAGAGCGCGGCGAACTTCGGGGGCGCGATCTGGTTGACCGCGATGAGGATGAAACCCACCAGGGTCGCGGTGCGCAGCACCACCCCGTAGACGCCCGCCGCGCTCTTGTCGAGGTAGATCCCCACCATGAGGATATCGGCGTAGTGCATGACCAGCTGCATGCCGGCCACCCAGGCGAGCGGCAGGCTGGTCCGAAGCAGGAGGCGCCGGTCGAAGTGCCCCTCCCGGCCGCGCAACTGCGGGGTCGCCCTCCGCCACAGCGCGACCGACACGGCACAGAGCGCGCCGGCGCCGACGAGATAGCCGACCGTTGCCGCCCCCAGCCCGAAGCGGCGGCCGAACACGCCCAGGATGAGGATGCCGAGCACGGGCAGGATGACGCTCTCGGGTACGAGCGCGTCCCGGACCCTGCGCAATCCCTTGAGCAGCGCCCCATACAGGCTCCCCACCGCCAGCGGCAAGATCGAGAGCCCCATCAGGCGCAGGGGCGCCTCGAGGCTCGGCTCCGAAAAGACCGTCCGGGAGGCAAAGCCGGCACCCGCGAGCACCAGGAGCATCCCCACCGCGGAGAAGCCGATGGCGATCCTCACGCTCATCCGGTGCAGCCCCGCCACCCGATCCCACTCGCCATGCGTCGCGTGCGAGGCGGTAAAGCGCACCACGGCAAAGTCGAGCCCCACTCGCCCGGTCACCGCCGCCACGGAGGTCACGCTGAGGGCGAGAAAGTAGAGGCCGGCGCCGTCGGGGCCCACCAGGCGGGCGAGCAAGACGTTGAACCCGAAGACGAGGACCGCTCCGAAGACCTTGAGCAACAGGGCGACGGGAGCGACTCGCGCCACCTCCCGGAAGTCGCTCTCTTGCTCCCTCCGGATCGTCCCGGGCCCCCCGGGTCGCATGCGTGTCCGCATCAGTTTCATCTGGAGCCTCCAGGGCCGAGTCTCGAGGGACCGGGGGGAGGGCTTGCCCTCCCCCCGGTCAATAAGCACCCCGGCGGGAGAGGAGCGCCGGGATCGTCCTGGCCAGGATGTAGAGGTCGAGAGCGATCGACCAGTTCTGAACGTAGAGGAGGTCGTAGCGCACGTAGTCCTCAAACGACAGCTCGTGACGGCGGCTCACCTGCCACAGACCGGTGATCCCCGGCTTCACGAGGAGGCGGCGTCCGAGCTGCTCGTCGTAGCGCTCGACCTCCCCGGGCAGCGGCGGGCGGGGGCCCACCAGGCTCATGTGGCCGGCGATCACGTTCAGGAGCTGAGGGAGCTCGTCCAGGCTGGTACGGCGGAGGAAGCGACCGACCCGGGTGACCCGGGGATCCTCCCGCATCTTGAAGAGAAGCCCCCCGGCCTCGTTGCTCACCTCGAGCTGGCTGCGGAGCGCCTCGGCACCCACCACCATCGAGCGCATCTTGAGCACCGTGAAGAGCCGCCCGTCCTTCCCGACGCGGGGTTGCCGAAACAACACGGGTCCCGGTCCCTCCAGCCGCACGGCGAGCGCGCAGGCCAGGATGAGGGGGGAGGCCAGGACCAGCAGGATGGATCCCGCCAGGAGATCGATGGCCCGCTTGATCACCCGTGCCTGGGGGCGAAGCTCCACTCGCTCGATGGAGACAAGGGGGCGATCGCCCAGGGGGTAGATGGCGAGCCGGGAGGCGAGAAAGCCCTCCAGCCCGGGCGCCACGCGCAGGTCCACGGGGACGCCGTCCAGAGCGCTCAGCACCTTCGGGAGCTGCCCGTTGCCGGCGACGTCGGGGGCCACGATCACCTCGTGAACTTTGAGCCGGCCGACCAGCTCCGGGAGCTCATCCGCAGCACCCACCACCGGAGGTTCGAGGCCCTTTCCTCTCGCGGCCCCGGTGAGCGAGACGAAGCCGACGACATCCAGGCCGCTCCAGGAGGCGCGCTCGACAGCCTCCGCCAGATCCATGGCAGAGCTGTCGGCGCCGACCACGAGGGCTCGCCGCCGCAGCCTGCCGCGACGGCGGAGGGCATGGACGAACTTGCGGATGAGCCTGCGCTCCATACCAACCGAGAGCAGGGCGAGCGCCCAGAAGGTGAGCAGGAAGATCCGCGGGAGGCGAGCTTCGAGCGCGACCGAGGCCACTCCCGCGATCGCCGCGCCCATCGTGACCCCCCGGATGATGAGACGCAACTCCTCGGCGGGGTTCTCGATCCGGCGGTGATCGTGGAGCCCGGCCAGGAAGAGTCCCATCCACCACAGGGCCAGCCACATCCCGGGCCGCCCCAGCGGCGGCGGCGGGTCGAAGGAACGAGGCGTCCGCCCCGGAGACTCCAAGAGCGCGCCCGTCGCCAGCCGGGTGATGGCGAGCGCGGACCCATCCGCGAGCGCCATGACCAGGAGGAGGAGACGCCAGCCACTCCGGTGCGCCCCGGTGCGCCCCGGTCCCGGGACGGGACCGGGATTGGGACCGGGATCGGAGAGCCGATGCGGGACCCCGGCGAGGCGGGTGGAGGCGCTGCGTTGGGTGATATTGCGCGCGCTCGGAGAAGTATGGATCTTCACGTTGTCCCCCGTTGACGAGCTGCCCGAAGACGGAGCGCTTCGCCGCCGTGGAGGCTGGAGAAAGGGCGCCGTCTCCGGTGCTGCTGCGGTCCTCGCCCGCCGCTACTCCGCCGGGCGAGCAGCGTTGGCGCTTACCTCCCTGGAAGGGAGGGATTCGAAAAGCCCGAAGCCGCGGTCATCGGGCTCCGCCCCATCGAGCACCAGGCCGAGGAGCGGGGAGCCCATCTGGGCCAGCTCCGCGACCGCCTCCCTCAGCGCGTCCGCCCCCAGCACATCGGCCTCGACCACGAGCAGGGAGGCGTCGGCGGCAAGAGCCACCATGGCGGCGTCCGTCCCGTCCGAAAGCACCGGGGTCTCGATCAGGACAACGTCCGCTCGGCGGGCGACCTCGGCCAGGACGGTCTCGAGCCGGCCGGAGGCGAACACGTTCCCGGACACGGGAGGCCCGGAGGGAACCACGAAGAGATTGGGGAGCTCCGTGGGGAGCAAAGCGTTCTCCAGGGGGACGATGTCGCGCACCACCAGGGTCAGGCCGACGTGGTCGGGCAGTCCCCCGGGCAGGGGCGCGGCCTGCCCGGTCTGAGGGAAGAGGGCTTGCAGCCCCGGTCGGCGCAGGTCCGCGCAGACGACGACGGTCCGGAGCCCCGCGAGAGCGCATTCCATCGCCAGATTCGCGACCACGGACGCCCTGGTCTCGCTCGGGATCGGCGAGATGACCGCGAGGCGCCGGAGGGTGGACCCGAGTCCCCGAGTCACGAGATTCGCGCGGAGGAAACGGTACGCCTCGGCCGGGTACAAGGGGTCGCCCTTCGATGCGGCGGGCCGACCCCTACGGGGGCGGCGGGGCCGGGGGATGACCGCGAGCACCGGGACCGGGGCGGAGCGGATCACGTCCTCCCGGGTGCGGACGCGGGTGTCGAAGTACCGGCGGAGGAGCAAGAACGCGGCCCCCAGCGCGCCGCCCAACACGGAAGCGGCGACGGCGATCAGCGGCATTCCCGGGCCGAGGGGAGCCTCCGGGACCTCCGCCCGCTCGACCACCTCTCCCCCATTCGACAGGATCCGCCCGAGGCGAAGGTCCTGGACCTTGGCCCGCAGGGTGGTCACCTGGACCAGGACATCGTTGCGCTCGGTGGTGAACCGCCTGATGGAAGCCTCCTTTGATGCCCGCTCTGCCGCCTGCTGGGGAGAAGCGGTGGGGGGCGGCGTTCCTCCCGGCGGCACGGCCACGGCCACGGGGGCCGGCAGGACGGCCACCTCGGCGGCGAGCTTGAGGATGTCGGCGTCCAGCTTGTCGAGCCGCTTCTGCATCTCGTCCGCCTCCCTGGTCAGCTCCGAGGCGGCGATCTCCACGACCCTGGTGGCCTCCTCCCGACGAGAAGCCAGGTACTCATCGGCGAAGGCGTCCGCCAGCGCGGCCGCCAGACGCGGTTGTTCGCTGGTCGCCCGGATCCCGATCAGCTGCTCGCTCGTCTGCCCGGCCTTGACCTCGGATGCGAGCTCCTCGGGCGGCGTCTTCAGCTTGAGCGCTTTGGCCACCCGCTCGGCGATGGTGCCGCTGGTGATCAGGCGGGCGTGCGTCTCGTCGGACAGCTCGAGCCCGAGGGGCCCGGCGTCCCGGATGCCGAACTGACCGGAGCCGAAGGAGGCTTGCGCGAGGACCGGGCGCACCACGAGGAGGCTTGTCGCCTCGTAGGTCTTTGCCCGCGTGCTCGAGTGCCAGATCCCCCCGGTGGCCGCGGCCACCATGAGCAGCAGGATCAACCAGACGCCTCGCCGGAGGACCCCCAGGGTCTCTCTCATGTACGACCTCTCTCGTTCCATCTCGCTCCCGTTCTCATGAGTCCTGGCGCCCGGGCAGCCACCACGCCGTAAGGCGAAGAGACCATGCCTTGCTTTCTCGAAAATCGGGGATGCTCTCCCCCGGGATGGTTGCGTCGGGCCCTTGCCGAGATGCGGCGCCCTCGCCGGCGTGCTGGCTCTTCTGCGCCAGGATCCGCCTGCCCTGATCCTTGCGAGATTAAGGGTAAGGGCGGGGATGACTGACACGGTAGCCGGGGAAATCCCCTACCGCCGGCGTCGGCCACCGGGGCTTGCCCCCCGCTGACGAAAGGTTCGTATGGAAATTACGCACCCTGCGGGATGTCACATCTTGCCCGCCTTCTTATCCTCGACCCGGAAGTGGCCACGAAACGGAGAGGAGCCGTGCGCGCCCGATACGGATTCTGTCTCCTCCTGACGGCAGCGATCAGCCTTCCCATTCTGACGGAGACCGCGCGCGCGGCAACCGCGATCAACCCGGATCCTCACCACCAGGCCCCCACCGATCCGGAGCCCACACCGTCGCCTTCTCCCTCCCCTTCCCCGGAGCCCACTCCCTCCCCGTCCCCATCCCCCTCTCCCTCTCCCTCTCCCTCTCCCTCTCCGAAGCCGACTCCAGGCTCATCCCCCCCGCCGGGAGACACGACTCCCCCCCATGAGATGAAGACCGGGGTGAAGACTCCCCCCGAAGTGGGAAATACTTCTCCGCGATCCTCTCAAGAGGCAGACCCGTCCTCGGAGAAAAGCGCGAGCTATGGGGGCGGCGGAGGCTGCTGCGTGCTCACCGAGGAGGGCGAGCCCGATCCGGGTTCCCGGCTCCGGGCCCTTTTGGGTCCGCTTGGGGGTCTGTTCTTCCCCGAGACGCCGGATCCCCTGGAGGCCCCCCCCGCCGACGACTCGTTGCTTCCTCAACTTCGGGAGACGCCGATCGGGCGGTTGGTTCTCCCCGGCTCCCCCGAGGGCATCGGGTGGCTCTTGAACCTGATCCGGGCACTCGTGGCCACGCTGGCGATCTTCGGAGCCTTCTGGCTCTTCCGCCCGCGCGCAGAAGGAGAGCGGTCTTACAATGGGACCCACTCACGGATAGGAGGGATCCATGAATCCAGAAGGCCCAGAGGGCCGGGACGGGTGCGGGGGCCACACCGGGGAGGCGTGCGGGGCTCATACCCCACCCTACGGCGCTCACGCGCAGACCTGTGATGGCCATGCCCGCTCTTGCGGGACGGAAGCGGACGCCTGCTGCCAGAGTGACCGGTTCGCCCTGCCAACTACCGAAGAGCCGGTCACAGTCTTAGCGACGGACCTCGCCTGGCTCCTGGACGCGATCGAGGAATCAGAGGAATCGGTCGGGGAACCTTCCAGGCTGGAGGATGAGGCCTACCTGCGCTCACGCAACGCCCTGCGAGAGCAGGCGCCCCGCCTGGTTGCGATGCGAGAGGATTTCTTGGATCGCCTCAAGGCCCTCATGCGGTAAAGAAGCGCAATCGTAAAACGTGCTTGCTCAACCTCATGGGTGAGGCAGCTCAGATCCCGCCCGACGCGATAGAGCGAGAATCTCGGCGGGGTGCCGGGCGCCGCATAACAAACCTCGCCCGAACCCCGCGACTGCGTGGCCGCCCTCACCTCGAGGAAACGTCGGCGCTTATTCCGGATAGATCTTCTGGTTCTTGCCGACCACGACGATCCCCTTGTCAGAAACGGTAAACCGCCGGCGGTCGCTCGCCCCGTTGACGCCGATCCGCGCTCCGGCGGGAATATCCACCCGCTTGTCGATGATCGCGTTGCGAACCATGGCCCCCTTCCCCACGGTGACCCCGTGCATGAGCACGGATCGCCTGACCATCGCCCCGGCCTCCACCCTCACTTCCGGGGAGATGACAGACTCACGGACGATGCCGCCGGAGATGATCACCCCGGCGCTCACCATGGAGTCCAGAGCATGGCCCCTGCGGCCATCGTCGTCGAAGACGAACTTGGCAGGAGGAAGGGGCTCGTGCCAGGAGTAGATCGGCCACTCCTTGTTATAGAGATTGAAGATCGGATGGACGGAGATCAGGTCCATCTGGGCTTCGTAGTAGGCGTCCAGGGTGCCCACGTCCCGCCAGTAGCCACGGTCCCGGTCGGTGGCGCCGGGGACCTGGTTCGTGGCGAAGTCGTACACCCGGCACTCCCCCGCCTCGGTCAGCCTGGGCAGGATATCGGCGCCGATGTCGTGCCGGCTGGTCGGCTCGGCGGCATCCAGGGTCATCGCCTCGACGAGCGCCCGGCGCGTGAAGACGTAGTTTCCCATGGAGGCGAACACCTGGTC
>JBOGWM010000242.1:0-11914 GCA_050693695.1 Actinomycetota bacterium | reverse complement strand
CACGTTTGTAAAGGCGTTGTCGCGCACGCTCTCGTGATACTCGTCCGGACCCATCGCCCGATCGATATGATAGCGGCCGTCGCTGCCCTTGCCGGCGCGCGACGCCCAGAACCTCGCCGTCTCGAGGATCATCTCCGCACCCATCTCAAAGAGAAATGCCTCATCCCCGGTTGCCCGCCAGTATTGCCAGGTTGTCCAGGCCACATCGGCCGAGATGTGGTGCTGCTCCAGGGCCGTGACCACGGGGAGCTTGATGCCATCAAGCCAAACATATTCGGGCGTCACGTCCTCCCCGGTATCGGCGGACTCCCACGGGTACAACGCTCCCCGGTAACCGCAGCCGGCAGCTTTGCGCCGAGCAGCCGGAAGCGTCCGGTACCGGTAGGCGAGGAGCGATCGGGCGGTGGGCGGGTGGCTATAGATAAAGAACGGGACCATGAAGACGTCGGTATCCCAGAAGACGTGACCATTGTAGCCCGGCCCCGTCAGACCTCGAGCCCCGATTGAGGCGGCGTCGGATTCCGGGTCCGCTGCGGCGATCAGGTGATGGAGTGCGAAGCGCATGGCGCGCTGGGAGGCGATGTCGCCTCCAATCACCACGTCGGCATCCCGCCACCGCTGCGCCCAGGCTGCCCGGTGCGTTCGAACAAGCCCGGGAATCCCCTCGAAGCCGACGTGGGCCACGGCCTCCTCGATGGTTTGATCGTCGTCATATGCCGCCCGCGCCACCGCCACCACGCGCTCGACCCAACCGGGCCCTGCCCTGGTTGAGATGGCGAAATGAGCCCGCCCACCCCCTCGGCCTTGGGCCTCGACGTCGAGCCGTCCCTCTCGGAGGCGCAGCTCCGCCGCCTCGAGGGCGTCCCCGGCATACAGGGGGATCGGGCCCGCGAGGCTGACCGACCGGTCCGAAGTGGCCTGCGCCTGAAGGACCAAAAGCGTCCGGTCGGCCAGCGAGGCGAACCGGGCCGAGCGAAAGGTTACCTCGGTCCCCGAAGGCAGCCGCTGCCGCCATATCCGGAAAAGGACGCCCTGTCGCAGGTCGAGAACCCTGCGGTGCTCCAGAAGGCCCCCCCGGTCGAGGCCGAGGATCTCATCCCCGATCCGAGGGTCGAGGTGCGTCCAGTCCGGGCCGGTCGCCAGGACCGGACCGCTCGGCTCTCCCTCCGTCTCGCCGTAGAGCCCCGCCACGTACAGCGCGGGGGCCGAGTCTCGGCTGCCTTCTTCGAGAGAGCCTCTGGTACCGGTCCGGCCGTTCCCGACCGTCAACCATGACTCGACCCCGCGCTCGGACGAAGGATCGAATCGCTCGACCTCGATCAACCACGAAGGGTCATCTCCAAGTTGCGGAAGGGGCGCCGGGAAATCTTTCTTCCGATAATCCGTCATATCAACTTTCATCCTCGCGGGAACCGGAATGAGTCAGTCGTCTTCACCTGAGGGATCGCTAAAAATCTCCGTCATTACCGTCACGCATCGGCCTGGGTCCATCGACATTACATGGGCGTCGCTGAAACGGAAGGTCGAGCCAATGATTCCGTCGCACTGGGAGCTCAATTGGGCAGCAGCCTGACTCTCTGCCTTGAAGAACTGGGAGGGTTCGAGGGAGAGACACGATGGGGAATTCTATAGCTGCGATGATCTTGCGGTCGCGCTCTTCGGGACCATCCTTGCCGGCCTCGGCGGCTCCCTGATCGGAGGATTTGTCGGAAGGGCGCTCTTCGGTCCGAGGGGGTGGTTCCTCTCACTGCTCTTCGCCGTCGGAGGTGCGGTGTTGCTCATCCTTCCCTTCCGGGCCTTCCGTAGCAGAACGTCCTACTGATCGGCGTCTGAACCTCGTCGCGGCGGTGCGCTCGGCTTCCCGGTCATCCCGTGGCTCCCGGGCTCGGCGGCCGAGGGCGAGGGCGACCAGAGCGCCGAGAAGGCAGACCCCCGCGGTGATCACGAAGATCTCCCGGTACTCGATTCGCAGCGCCCCGGTGAGGGCGGTCTCGTAAGCCGCGAGCTGGCGGGCGTGCGTCTCGGAGCTCGAACCGAAGGGAAGCGGGGGCTCCAGGTCCGCGGTGAGCTCCTGGAAGCGGTGAAGTCCCCAGGCGGCCAGGGCCGCGATGCCGATCAGCATGCCCATCATGCGGGTCACCACCACGCCGGAAGCCGCCACGCCGTGGCGCTGGGGAGCCGATGACCGTAGGGCCACCGAGGCGATGGGGGCGATGATCAGGCCCAGGCCGAGCCCTCCCGTTGCGAGATCGACGTCCAGGCGACGCAGCGCCAGCGGGCCGACCACATGATGAGCGCCCAGGATGTCGAGGGGCCAGGCGGCGATGAGGAGGTATCCGGCAGCGGCGATCGCCATCCCGGCCGCCGCGACCGGCCGCTCTCCCAGTCGCCTTGCGGTCAGACCGCCAATCACCGCTCCCACGGACAGGGCGATCAGGAATCTGGACAGGATGAGAGCCGCGCCGAAGGAATCCTTGCCGAGAAGCGTTTGGGCGAGGAGGGGGACATCGACCAGGGTCACCATCAAGGCGACTCCGGACAGAAAGCTGGTCCCCAGAGCCGCCGCGAACGGGACGCTGGCCACGGACCCCGCCTCCAGGAGGCGCACCGGCGATCGCCGTTCCCACAGGACGAAGGCCACGAGGCCACCACCGGCCGCGACGAGGGTCCACGGCCCCCAGGCCGGAAGTACCCCGGCCGCGGGGTTCGGGTTATAGAGGGCCACGATCAGGGTCGAGAGCGACAGGGCGAGGATGATCCCGCCCACGAGATCCATTCTCGTCTCGCCCCGGTGACCGGCGTCGGGGACGGCGCGCCTGATCGCGAGGGCGGCCACCCCCGCAAGCGGCACGTTGATCCAGAACAGCCCCCTCCAGCCGACGGCCCCCGCCAGCACCACTCCGTAGAGCGGCCCCAGCACGCTCCCCAGCTCCTGGGTCGCGCCGACGGTTCCCAGCGGCAGGGGTCTTGCCCGGGCCTCCCACTGGTCGCCGATGATGGCGAAGGTGACCGGCAGCAGCGCACCCCCGGCTGCGCCCTGAAGGAGGCGTCCGGCGACCAGGACCGGCAGGCTCGGCGCCACCGCCGAGAGGGTGGAGCCGGCGGCGAAGCCCACCAGGCACGCCTGGAGCACGGGTACCCGCCCGACCCGATCCGAGAGCTGGCCCAGGAGCGGCATGGCGGCCACGTATCCGAGGAGATAGCCGGTGATGATGGGGGTGGCTCGCTCCAGATGGTCGATAGGGATCTCCAGGTCCCTGACGATGGTGACCATGATGGTCACCACGACATAGGCATCGAGGGCCGCGAGCAGCACGGCCGCGCCCGCGGTCGCACCCGCCACCCTCCGGCGGGCGCGGCTCATAGAGGTGGCGCTTTGATGTCGGTGGGAGCGTTGAACCTGGAGAAGGTGAGGGTGATCAGGGCTTCATTGTCACCCGCCGTCCGCAGCGGGATGCGCGCCCTCACCAGTCGGGAACCGTCGCGAGCGATCCACAGGGTGGCGGTCACCTCGTCCGAGTCCGGCTCCAGACGGGAGAGTCCCTCCAGGAGCTCGGTCCGAATCCGTGCCGTGAGCCGGTAGGTCGGTACCCCTGCAATGGATTCCGTGTCCTCGGTGCGCAGACCCCGGGCCTCGGTGAGGACGGAGGCAAGACCTCTTTGGGGGTCGAGCAGCCTGGAGGGGTCATAGATTCGCCCGGCCACCTCCGGCGGCAGGGGCTGGAACCCCGCGGTCGATCCCTTGAGATAGGCGGTCCCACCCACCAGGATGAACCGGTATTCGATGAGATTCTCCCGTTGTTCGAGGGTGACGGTTGCCGAGACCTCGCCCTGGCGGTTGAGCACGCCGCTGGCTCGGCGGATCGGGAACCCGGAAAGGGTCCCGTCGACGTCGAGGGAGAAGCGCAGGCTCTCGACCTCGGTCATGGCCTTCCCGGCCCGGTCGAGAAGGAGGCCGGGGGGAGGGAGCGGCTCGCCCCGCGAACAGGCGACCAGGGCGAGGGCGAAGATCACCAGCGCGCCTGTAGCTCGCCTCCAGCCCACACCCCATCCTCTCACTTTGTCAGCAAACAGAACCTCACCCATAATCGAGAGTCTGATGGGCAATCCGGGATCTGTGAGTCGCCGGCGCTTCGTCCTGGGATCGGGCGCCCTGGCCGGCGTGGCGGCTCTCGGGTGGCTCCCCGACGCGCTCAAGGCTCGGGGCTGGTACGAGCCGGCCTACGCCCGGGACCCGGATCTGGTACGGGATACGTTGAACGGCCTGGTCGCCTTCGTCCTCCCCGGCGATGACCCCTACTCGAAGGCCCAGGGGGAGCAGGGCAGCGCTGCGGGTGGGATCGCGGCCGGGACGACCGACGCCCTCATCCGTGACCTCGACCGCTACCTCCCCCAGCCCGACACCGCCGGAGCCAACGACGCGACGATCCCGCTGGCGAGCGCCGTCGCCAACCTGCTCAACGTGGTGGCCACCTCCGTCAACCCGTTGGCTGCCCGGGGGCCCTTTCCCTCCCCATTCGCCCGCCTCTCCTTCGATGAGAAGGTGGAGGTGTTCCGCCGCCTCGAGGAAGAGACCGACGTCCCCGACGGCCGGCTTCCGGAACCATTCACCCGGGCATCGGGCAACTTCGCTTTCCTGGTCGGGGTCCTGCTCCCTTATGTGGGCATCCTCGCCGGCGGCGAGGGGCAGGTCTTTGATCGCGAGACGAGGTCGCTCACCGGCCGTCCGGTTGCCTGGGAGATCTCCGGGTACCAGCCGCGGGGGCCGGTCGAGGGTTGGGATGAGCTCAAGGGCTACTACCGGGACCGCAGGAAAGCCGATCCCTGATGCGGGATGTGATCGTCATCGGGGCGGGCGGGGGTGGTCCGGTGGTGGCCAAGGAGCTGGCCCAGCGGGGCCTCGATGTCCTGGTTCTCGAGGCCGGTCCCCGCCACGCGGATCCCGAGAGGGAGTGGTCTCACTTCGAAAGCGACGCCAACAACCCCGTGAGCGGTTTTCTTCGCTTCGGCCCGGCGGATCGCTCCCGCCCGGCCTGGGTGCGGGAGCTGCCCCAGAGCTCGTTCCTGTTTCAGCTCTCCGGGGTGGGGGGAACGACCCAGATCTACCTGGGAAACTGCCCGAGAGCGACGCCGGGCGCCTTCGTCGGCTATGAGGGCGCGGAGCGCGCCGCCTACGACACCGCGCATCTCTTCCCCTTCCCCTACTCCGAGCTGGTCCCGTACTACGAGTGGGTCGAGGCCACCCTTCCGGTGCAGACCGCGGCGATGGGCGCCAAGGAGGAGGTGTTCCTCAACGGGGCGGCGGCGATGGGTCTTCCGCACCAGACGTCCAAGACCGTGACGAGGGATTCGTTCCGGCCCCAGGAGAACGCCATCCTCCAGCCGGGGGGGAACTCGGGGAGGACGACCGAGGCGAGCCTGCTCGTCTACCCGAAGGCCACCGGTTGCACGTTCTGCGGGCACTGCCTGCAGGGCTGCTATGAGCCGATAGCAGCCCCCCGGAACCTCAAGGCGAAGCGCTCCACGGACAATAGCTACATCCCCATGGCCCTGACCGCCGATCGCTGGGCGCCCGGGGCCAAAGCGGTCACCCTGGTCACCGACGCCTTCGCGGTCAAGATCCATACGGACCGGGTGGCAGGCGAGACCGTCGCCACCGGCGTGACGTGGCGGGTGGGCGCCAGCGGCGAGATGGTGCGCGAGGACGCCGCCGTGGTGGTCATGGCGGCCGGGTGTACCGAGGACCCCCGGCTCTGGCTGAACAGTGGCCTCCCCAACCCCAACGGATGGGTGGGCCGGGGCTACACCGATCACTTCCTGGACTGGGTGATCGGGATCATGCCCTCTGTCACCGGGTCCGGCAAAGGGCCGGGCTCGGCGGCCCGCTGTGACTTCCCCGGCCGAGGCTCACTCGAGAACATCGGGCTCTCGCCGGGGATCCAGTGCTTCGCCACCGCGTTCAGCGACGCGGGCATCTCGGGGCGCTACGACAATGGCCTTGGCCGCGACCCGGCTCCCGTGGACGCTCGCGGACGGCTGGTCGGCAATGCGCTGCGAGCTGCCCTCTCCAATCTGGACCGGACCTTGAACATCCTGATCATCACCGACGACGACGTGGAGGCCCAGAACCGGGTCACCCCCTCGACGCTGTTCCCGCCCGACGAGCATGGACCGGTGGCCAAGTTGGAGCTTCACCACCGCCGGCGCACTCGCCGGACGACCGAGAACCGCCGCTTCCTGGTCGCCAAGGCGGTCGAGCTACTGCGGGCCGCCGGGGCGACGAGGGTTCACCACCCCGACTTCCCGCCGCTCATCCTCCACGTGCAATCCAGCATGCGGATGGGTGAGGAGGCCTCGAGCTCCGTCCTTGATGCGAACGGCGAGGCCCGGGCGGTCAGGCGGCTGTTCGTGGCCGATAACGCCGCGCTCGCCAACGGCGCCGGAGGAGCCAACCCCACGCTCACCGCACAGGCCCTGGCCACCAGGACCGCAGAGAAGATCCTCCAGCGCTACTTCGGCCGCGACCCCTTCGTCGACCGGGAGTCCCCGATCTCCTCCACGGACGACGCGCTGACCCGAGCGGTGCTGGCAGCTCGCCTTTAGACGCTTGCGGAAACCCTATCGAAAAGGATTGTCTATGCGGCGTCTCCAGGACTGGAGCGAGTTGAAGAGGGCCGGCTATGCCGGCCCGTTCAGCCTCGATCGGCGCCGCTAAGTTTTGGGAGGGGTCCGTGGGGAGGGCCTGCCCTCCACGCGCTAATTGCAGGAGGGGCAGGCGCCGCCGCAACAACCCCCCCGGTTCATGGGGGGTCCTGTCCCCGCCCCCGCCCCTCGGCTGAGCCCGGCGATGACCGACATGAGTCGACGGGTCTGCCTGCCGTCACAGTGCGGGCAGATCGCGCTCTCGGCTTCTCGGGAAAGGATCAGGCGCTCGAAACGAGCGTGGCACTCCTGACACAGATACTCGTACAGAGGCATCAGGAGTTTATCGTACCGCCCCCCGGTCCTCCAGGCCCGCCCGCAGCAGCTCAACCCCTCCCCTCGGAGTCGCGCTCCTGGGACCCGTCGAAGGCGAGGGCAACGGAGTTGATGCAGTAGCGCTGTCCGGTCGGTGCGGGGCCGTCGTCGAAGACGTGACCGAGGTGCGAGCCGCACCGCCGGCACAGGACCTCGGTCCGGCGCATGAGATGGCTGCGGTCGGATCGCAGCTCCACCGCCTCGGCGATGGCGGGCTCGGTGAAGCTGGGCCACCCGGTGCCCGAGTCGAACTTGGCGTCGGACCGGAAGAGCTCCGCCCCGCAGGCGGCGCAGGCGTAGGCGCCGTCCGCCTTGTGATGCACATATTCGCCGGTGAAGGGCCGCTCGGTTCCCTTGCGGCGCAGTATCTCGTATTGCTCGGGGCTGAGCTGGGACTTCCACTCCGCCTCGCTCCTGGCCACCTCACGCTTCATGGGGGCTCCTCGGTTCTCGGCGCTGAAGAGTCTGCACCAGCGACCAATCGTTTCGTACGATGTTACTGCTCCCGCTCATTGATTTGGCGAGCAGCTCGTTGAGATTCTTGCGGGTGAGTCTCACCCGGATCGGCTTGGCCGACCCGTGATACCGAATGGCTTCTGGTGGCTACTTCCCGGCCACTGCGGAAGGGACGCCCTCCGTATCCGTTACGGGCGGCGGAAGGGCCCCGAACGCGTCGGCGATACGGACCATCATGTTGAAGAACGAGCCGATGTACACCGCCTCGGCGATCTGCTGGTCGGTCCAGCCCACCTGGTGCAGCCCCTCGACCGTCTCGTCATCGATGCGGTAAGCGTATCGGGTGAGCGTGTCGATGAAGGCCAGGAGTTTTTGCTCTGCGGCCGACACCGGCAACTCGTCGAGTTTGCCCATGCGCAACGCCGCCGCCGCCGCTTCGAATCCGGATCCCTGCGACCGCAGGAAGTGCGTATGCGCGCTGAGTCAGAAGTGGCAGCTATTGATGACCGACACGTAGGAAGCGATCATTTCCTTCTGCGCCCGTGTGAGGTGACCATCCGCGAAATGCACCGGCAGGAGAGAGATCACACCCGCCAGGAATTCGGGACGCTGGCTCATCGCCCGGAACAGCTCGGGAACCTTGCCGTCTCCGAACGGGTTCATTGCCTTCAGTGCTGTATAGCACTCCGCAAGCTGTCCCCGGGCGTCCTGGTCGTCGATACACGCGATCCGCGGCATGTAAACCTCCTCACGTGAGTGTCCGGATTAGACTAAGAGCATGACGGGAGGTAGTCAAGTACAATTGCCTCCTTAATCTGGATTCTCGCTTCAGTTCTCCTTGGGAAACGGACCACTGAGGTAGGCTGGAACGGGAGGATCAGATGGCAGAGGTGGAAGCGATCTTCATCGCCCCCGGCGGCTCGGAGCCGATGCAGCGCCTCTACGAGGTGCGAGCAATCGCGCACCAGGGGCTCGAGGGCGACCGATACCTCACCCACACGGGCTTTTGGAGCGGGGTGGACGAGTGCGAGGTTACCCTGATCGAGGGTGAAGCCCTCGACGACATCATCGAGAGCGTCGGGGTGCACGTGGCCGACGGCGAGCACCGGCGCAACATCGTGACCCGGGGAGTCCGGCTCAGCCATCTGACCGGCCGGCGATTCACCATCGGGGAGGCGGTCTTCTCCTACGACCGGCCCCGCCCCCCCTGTAGCTACATCGCCTCGATCACCGAGCCCGGCATGACTAGAGCGCTGGGCAAGCGCGGCGGGATCTGCGTGCGGGTGGTCGCCTCGGGGGTGCTGCGGGTGGGTGACGCCATCGAGGTGGAGGAGCAACGGACGACGAGCTGGATCAGCCGGCTCCGCTCGAGTTAGTGGCTCAGTGGCCCGTCCGTCGGGCCGCTGGTATTCGGGTACCGGCGTGAAGATCGGCGATACCGCCGAATGGCGGGGGCTGGAAGACCACCACCGCCGGATCGGGGAGTTCCATCTCCGCCAGCTCTTCGCCGAGGAGCCGGACCGGGGCCGGGTGATGACGGCGGAGGCGGGGGACCTCTACCTCGACTACTCGAAGAACCGCCTGACCGCCGAGACCCTGCGGCTTCTGATCGCACTCGCCGATCGGGCGGGACTGAGAGAGCGCATCGAGGCCATGTTCGCCGGATCGAGGATCAATGTGACCGAGGACCGGGCGGTGCTGCATGTGGCGCTGCGGGCGCCGGCGGATCGCTCGATCGCTCTCGACGGCGAGGACGTGGTGGCCAGGGTGCATGAGGTGCTCGACAAGATGAGCGAGTTCGCGAGGCGGGTCCGCTCGGGGGAGTGGAGGGGCTTCACGGGACGGAGGATCGTCAACGTGGTCAATATCGGGATCGGGGGCTCGGACCTCGGGCCGGCCATGGCGTACGAGGCCTTGAAGGACTACAGCGATCGGTCCCTGACCGTGCGGTTCGTCTCCAACGTCGACGGCACGGACCTCTGGGAGGCCATCCGCGACCTGGATCCCCAAGAGACGCTCTTCGTGGTCTGCTCCAAGACCTTCACCACCTCAGAGACGCTCACCAACGCCCGGGCGGCCCGGGCCTGGCTGCTGGAGGCTCTGGGAGACGCCCGGGCGGTGAAGAACCACTTCGTGGCGGTCTCGGCCAATGCCGCCGAGGTGGGCGCCTTCGGCATCGATCCCGACCACATGTTCCAGTTCTGGGACTGGGTGGGGGGGCGCTACTCGCTGACCTCCGCCATCGGAGCGTCGCTCATGCTCGCCATCGGCCCGGAGCGCTTCAGGGAGATGTTGGCCGGCTTCCACGCCATGGACGAGCACTTTCGCAGCGCCCCCCTGGCCGAGAACCTGCCCGTGCTCCTCGGCCTGATCGGCCTCTGGTACAACAATTTCTTCGGAGCCCAGACCCAGGCCATCCTTCCCTACAGCCAGTACCTGTGGCGTCTGACCGCCTACCTTCAGCAGCTCGATATGGAGTCCAACGGCAAGTCGGTTGATAGGGAGGGCGCCCGGGTGGGGACCCAGACCGGGCCGGTCGTCTGGGGCCAGCCCGGCACCAACGGCCAGCACGCCTTCTACCAGCTCATCCATCAGGGCACCAAGCTCATCCCCTGCGACTTCATTGGCTTCTGTCAGCCCAGTCACGACGTCGATGGCAGCCACGACCTGCTCATGGCCAATCTCTTTGCCCAAACCCGGGCCCTGGCCTTCGGCAAGACGGCGGAAGAGGTCGAGGCCGACGGGGTCCCGGCCTTCCAGGTGGCGCATCGGACCTTTCCCGGCAACCGCCCCACCAACACGATCCTGGCGACTCGCCTCACCCCCTCGGTGCTGGGTCAGCTCATCGCCCTCTACGAGCACAAGGTATTCACCCAGGGCGTGGTGTGGAACATCAACTCCTTCGATCAGTGGGGGGTCGAGCTCGGCAAGGCGCTGGCGAACCGGATCGCGCCGGAGCTTGCCTCCGAGGCCGAGCCGCCGCTGCAGCACGACAGCTCCACCACGACCCTCATCCGACGCTACCGGGAGCGGCGCCGGACATGATCCGGGTGGAGACGCTCCCCGACGCCGCCGCCCTGGCGGCCAGGGCGGCCGACTACGTGGCCCAGCAAGCCGGGGCCGGGGTGGCGGAGCGGGGAACCTTCAGCCTCGCGGTGAGCGGCGGCGCCACCCCGGCCCCGATGTTCCGGGAGCTGGCCACCCGCCGGGTACCCTGGGAGGCGATCCATCTCTTTCAGGTGGATGAGCGGGTGGTTCCTCCCGGCCATCCGGACCGCAACCTTGGCATCCTCCAGGAGAGCCTCCTCGACCGGATACCCATCCCCGAGGGGAACGTGCACCTGATGGGGGTGAACGACGACGACCTGGACGCCGCGGCCCGTGCCTATGCGCAGGAGCTTCGCCGGGTATACGGAGAGGGGGGTCGCCTGGATCTGGTTCACCTCGGTCTTGGCTCCGACGGCCACACCGCCTCCTGGCCCCCGGGGGACCCGGTCGTCGAGGTCACCGAGATGGATGTGGCCGTGGTCGGTCCGTTCCGGGGACGGTTGCGGATGACCCTGACTCCACCCCCGGTCAACCGGGCACGCGAGATCCTGTGGCTGGTGGCGGGCCCGGACAAGGCCGATGCTCTCCGGCGCCTGCTGGCAGGAGATCCGGGTCTTCCCGCAACCCGAGTCCGCACCGACCATGCGACCCTGCTGGCCGGCGCTGGCGCCGGGGTCCCGTGACCATATTTGGCCGTGTCTCAAGTATCGCTCTCGGGGATACTATGCCCAAAGAAATGAGCCCGGAGCCACGATGACCACCCTCTCCTGGGATGCCCTCGGAGGCGATCCCGCCCCGGGAGATCCCGGCGCCTTCGACGCCCTGGCCCGCTCGTTCTCCGAGACCGCCGAGAACGCCGGGGAGGCCCATGCCAGGCTCGCCCGCTTCGGCTCCTCGGTGGACGCCGGCATCTGGTCCGGGGAGGCGGCGGACGGCTTCCGGGAAAAGATCGGGGAGCTTCCCCCCCGCCTGAAGAAGCTGCACGACTCCTATGAGACTGCGGCTTCGGGGATGGGGGAGTACGCGAGGACGCTTCGAGACCTCCAGGCGAAGGCGAGAGCCCTGCTGGGGCGAGCCGAGGTCGCCCAGGACGAGAAGATCTCCCAGGAGCGTAGCCGGGACCAGGCCCAGGCCGCGGATCCGATGATCTCGGCCTCGGCCTATGACTCCGCCATCGCGGACGCCGGGAGGCGCCTCGGCCTCGCTGAGCGTGAGATCGCCGAGCTGAGGGAGCGCCGGGTAGCCGCCGAGCGCCGGGCGCTCGGTCGCCTGGAGGACGCCGAGGCACTGGGGATCAGAAACGATCCCTGGTACAAGCGGGCCTTCGACGCGATCGACCGCTTCATCGACCAGCACGCCGACATCCTGCGGGCGATCTCCAATGTCTTGAAGG
>JBOGWM010000241.1:0-14891 GCA_050693695.1 Actinomycetota bacterium | reverse complement strand
GCCATCGCCCTCCTCCTGAGCGCCTGCAATCCCGGCGACGACGAGGGAGGCGTCTTCAGGGTCAAGATGGATGGCGCCGCTGAGGTCTGCGAAGGTAAAGAGGCCTGTGGAGGGAACGGCTCCGGATCGGCCACGATCGAGATCAACTCCGACCGGAACAGGGTCTGCTATGACATCCGGCTCAGCGAGACCCCGGAGGTGACCGCCGCTCACATCCACGAGGGCTCGGAAGGCGTGAAGGGGCCAGTCGTGGTCGATCTTGCCTACCATGGGAGCGATGAGGAGGCCAAGGCCTGCGTGGACGACGTCAAGGAGAGCGTGCTCGAATCCGTCTCGGAGGCGCCCGCCCGTCACTACCTCAACGTCCACACCAAGAGATATCCCGACGGAGCCGCACGAGGTCAACTGGACGACTAGGCGGTCGACGCGCTGAGGCTGGTCTTTGGTGAGCGCGGCCGAAAAGCGGCGCTCACCACTATCCTGGCAAATAGGAAGAGTTTTGGGCTAGAGAGCGTATCTGCACGACCCTATCAGCGCTCGCTAAAGATAGGGAAAGATATCCATTGCACAACAGGAGGAAGTAACACGTGATCCGGTTCGAACGATTTGAAGGAAATCCCATTCTGGCGCCGACACGATCCATATCCTGGGAGTCGCGTGCGGTGTTCAACCCGGGAGCGCATTTGATCGACGGCACCGTCCACCTTCTCTATCGCGGGATCGCAGCCGGCGACGAGCGCTACCTCTCGCAACTGGGCTACGCGCGCAGCGAGGACGGGTTTCATTTCGAGCGCGTACTGGACCGACCCGTGCTCGAACCGAAGGAGCCGTATGACAAGTGGGCGATCGAGGACCCGAGGATCGTCGCCATCGACGGGCAGATCTACGTCACGTACGTCGCCATTGACGTCCCTGCGCTCACACCGTCAAAGCTTTCGTACACCGCGCTGGCCACCACTAAGGATTTCCTCACGTTCGAACGGCTCGGAGTCATCACTCCTCGCAGCGATATTGACGATCGCGACACCGTGCTGTTCCCTGCGAAGTTTGGCAACAACTACGCGATGCTTCACCGCCCTCAGGAGGTTCAGCCGGACCGCTCATATCAGGAATGGGCAACCGGGAGCCCGAGCAGCATCTGGTTTGCGCTTTCCCCCAGCCTCACCGATTGGGAGAGGGGCTCTCCTCTCATGAAGCCGGAGCAGCCGTGGGAGGCCAAGAAGGTCGGCATCGGCCCCCCGCCTCTCGAGACAGAGGCGGGTTGGCTCCTCATCTACCACGGCGTCGATGAATACAACGTCTATCGGACCGGTCTCGCTCTCCTCGACCTCGAAGATCCTGCAAACATGATCCGGCGGCTTCCCTACTCCGTTCTGGAACCCGAGGAACCGTACGAGACCGCGGGGGACATCCCCAACGTCGTCTTCCCCTGCGGGGCGGTGATCAAAGAAGGACGATTGTTCGTCTATTACGGTGGCGCCGACATGGTGTGTGCGGTCGCAACCGCTGACCTCGATGAAGTTTTGGACGATCTGTTGAAGTCCGGCTGAGCCGGTCAACGCTGAGTGCCCACTCCCTCTCCAGCGACACGCGCGCTATTATGACAATGGCGAAAGTTCTTCAATGTCTCGGAACCGACGGCGGTGGCGCCTGCTGTCCTTGGGCGGGAGAAGAAGTGAGACCGCGTATCTCTGTCGTGACCGTCACCAAGCGGCCCGGGTCAATCGATATCACCTGGGGTGGCCTCCGACGTCAGACACTTCGCGACTTCGAGTGGATCCTCTGCGACGAGCTCTTCGACTGGAGGAGCCGAGAGGTGGACGAGTACGTCAACGACGCGCGCCTGCGCCACATCCCCGCACCCACGCGCGAGGAGGATCTTTGGAATCTCAACAAGTCCTACAACGAGGCCCTCCGGCATTGTCGCGGCGAGTTCGTCGTGAGCCTTCAGGACTACATCTGGATCCCGCCAGAGGCTCTTGCGCGGTACTGGGAGGTTTATACGGATCTCGGACCTCGGGGATTCTTGACCGGCATAGCGCATACGTGCGCTTTACCCGCGCCGGTGCACGATCTTCGTGGTCGGGTGACTATCTTTCGCACTCCTCACAGTGAGAAGCCGACGCGACAAATAAAACCCGATGATCGATTCAAAGGAGACCTTTGGTGTCTTCCTCAATCGGCCATCGAGGGCCCGATAGTGCTTCCTGATCCCGATGTTTCGTCCCGGGCGGTCGAGGAGACAATGCCCGCCCTTTGGGAAATAAACTGGGCGGGGGCGCCCCGGGGGGCGTTTTACGAGATCGGCGGCTTTCCCGAAGATCACGACGGTCAGTTCTATTCATGTGACAACCTCACGATCGCGTTCTGCGCTCAGAAGCTTGGGTACCGCTTTTACTTCGACAAGGCCAACGCGTGCTACCCCATCGATCATAGCGACATCTTTCCCAGGTCGGTCGATTGGGAGGAGCGGCACGGCCGCTTCGGTCCATGGGATCGCTGGTATGAGAACTGGCAGAAGGAGGGTTGTCCTCGCTTCTCGTATCTGACTGATGATGCCCTGGAGCCGGTGAACCAGGGTGACAGCCCTCCCCTGTAGCGAGCCGTTGAATCTGTTAGCTCTCTTCCTCCTCCTCGGGCCCTGATCGGAGGTTGAAGGCGGCTACTCCGCCCGGTCCTCGGCCGCGATGGCCGCGGCCCACCCCCAGGCCGGCGCCTCGACGGCCAGGTGCAGGCGCCAGCCACCCGTGAGGCGATGGGGCTCCCACCGGTACCACCGAAGCCGGGAGAGCTCTTCCCCCAGAGCGTCGGGGTCGGGCGGCCACTCCAGATCACACAGCGCGGCCGCGCTCCACCAGGCCGTCGAGCGGCCGGCGGCGGCTCCCCTCCTTCGCCCGTGGGCTCCCCCACCGGCCCCGGTCCAGGCCATCAGCGCCAGGGATTGGCGAGAGGTCATCTCGCCGATCCGGAAAGACTCGACCCCGAGCGCGCCGATCGCGGCTGCGGCGGGCCCCTCCGAGACGGCCACCTCAGCGCGCGCATTGGAACCGGTCACCCAAGCGGCGACGAGCTCCAGAAGGGCCGCGCTCAGCTCCGGGTCCTCGATCCTCGCGCTCGGGGTGGCTCGAGTCTCCCGCCCGACGGGCGCAAGCTCGGGCGATGCCACCTCAACCTCGCGGCTCCGGTAGGTCGCGAGGGCGTAGGCGGGCTCCCAGGACTGAAGGCGCATCGGCAACTCCAGCACCTCCGGATGAGCCTGCGGCCTTCCCATCAGGTCCTCCCCCCGTAAGACCCGTTCCGCCGCCACCACCCCCGCCGTGGACGGCAACGACAGGTATGGCTCCAGGTCGTCGAAGCTGTGGGTGGACGCGGCCACCTCGGTGAGTGGTCCGGGGGCGAAGCGTCCGGCGGTGGGTGTGAGGACGCTGGCCGCGTACTCCGGCGGAGCTTCCAGGGCCAACCGGTAGTCGATGTGCTCGGCGATCGGCCAGAGTTGCTTGCCTCGTTCCAGCGCCTGCCGGCAACGCCGCGCAAGCTCGACGAGGTCGTCCCACGCTCGCCGCTCGCACAGGGAATCGACCCGCCGCAGGAGCGGGTTCGGTTCCGCCGCCTCCACCAGGTCCAAGAGCTCGGAGGGTCCGAGAAGCGCGGGATCGATCATTAGCGGTGGGAGGGCAAGCCCTCCCACCGGCCCCCTCTCAAACTCAGCCGTGACCGATCGACGCTGAACGGGCCGTAGCCGGCCCTCTTCAACTCGTTCCGGCCTTCGAGACTCCGTATGAAACCGTCAACGTCCAAAGTCCTGGGTCCCAAGAAGGTCTACGAAGGGTATCAGAACACCCACCGGCGCCTGACTGCCCGATCCGTGGTGATCCAGAGCATCCTGCCCACCGTCACCCATGCCTGGTTGGGTCAGGGCTGTACCTTCAATCCCGTGCAGGGACGTCCCTGATGCCTCGCACCTCTCGATCCCAAAGCCGGGCGCGGGCCCAATGGAGGGGTCCGGAACGCCGTTTGAGCAGCAGGCGCACTGTGAATCCACGAGCAACGGGATCTGAGCATGGGACCGGGCGCGATCAGCGGGTCAACACGAGGGTCGTCTTCATCGGCGGCGCCGGACACTCCGGCTCGACGCTGCTGGGGCTGATGCTCGGAGCGCACCCGGACGTGTTCTTCGCGGGCGAGACAGACAAAGTCCGACACCTCGGCAATCCAAGCTCGCCGCCCCATAAGCGCGCATGCAGACTCTGCGGCCCCGGATGCCTGGTATGGGACGATCTCCAGGAGACAAACGGAAGAGACATATATGATGCACTGTCGGAGCACACCGGGCGTCCCATCGTCGTCGACTCGAGCAAGAACCTGTCCTGGATCAAGCGGCGGATCGCGGCGCTCGAGGAGGAGGTGCCGCTGCACTTGATCATCTGCTCCCGGGATGGGCGCGCGGTCGTCAACTCGTTCCTGCGTAATGCCCCCGAGACCTCGGCCCGCGACCACGCCGTCGTGCGGGCCTCGCTCATGCGGGCCGCCGAGGAATTCGCTTCGAGCTTCGCGGGGCGGTACACCGTGTGCGCTACGAGGAGCTCGCCTCTCGACCTCAGCCGACCTTGCGGGAACTCGCCGATCTTCTCGGTATCACGTTCCTCGCAGCCATGCTGGAACCCTGGAATGCCGAGCATCATCCTCTCGGCGGCAACATCGGGACGTTGCATCAATAAGGGCTGCCTGCAGCTCGGATACATACTTGTGGGGCGTGTTCATGTAGTTGATCGCCGGACGACGGGTGACGGCGACCAGCTCCCTGCGGCCGGTAGCGAGCCCGCTGCGAAACCACGTACCTCCGATATCGAAGACAACAACCGGAGGCTCCTCATTCCCGAGGCCTACCTGGGGGGCGATTTCATCGCCGTCCTGCCCCCTGACGGGCCGCCAGGGGGCAGTTAGGCGATCGGATTGAGAATCTCGATCCGCATAATGGCTCTAATTTTACTGAATTTTGACAGGATCTGTAGGTGAGTCACGTAGAGAGAGTTGATGTGGGTGGCGGGGTCGAAGAAGGGCTGACGCTCTGACCGAGCCATCCGAAAGGAAGGAAGCCCTCCGTAGTCGATACTCTCGGCGTCATGAATCCAGGTCCTCATTCCTGAGTTGTGGCTCTTGAAGGAACCCGGGAGTCGACTCGTATCGCCGCTACTCACGGCGCCCGCACCACGGATCTCACATCCCGGCCGAGTCGAGAGGCTGCCAATCGCCTCTATGAGCGCCTCGGATTCCAGCGACGAGATACGATCGTCTACCGTTACGCTATGGACTCCGATCGCAGCGTCGGACGTCAAAAGAGGAGTGATTAGTTGGGGATACAAATCCGTGCCCCCGACGGGTTTCGAACCCGTGATCTCCGCCTTGAGAGGGCGGTGTCCTTGGCCGCTAGACGACGGGGGCCTGCTGCCGGGCAAGGATTCGAACCTTGAACTTTCTGATCCAGAGTCAGACGATCTGCCAATTGATCTACCCGGCATTACTCCCGAAGGCAGTTTATCAATCAGACGAGCACCTCCCTGGCCCGGGCCAGCCGCTGTAGGCACTTCTGCCTTCCGATGAGGACCATGGAGTCGAAGATGGGAGCGGCCACGGCCTGGCCGGTGATGGCGACATAGAAGGGGACGAAGGCTCGCTTGGGCTTGAGTCCCATCTCGGACTGGATCGCCCGCAGGGCGGTCTCGATGGAGTCCCGGGTCCAGGGCTCCAGGAGCCGCAGCGAATCCTCTGCCCGCCGGAGCAGCTCCGCGACGTAGGGTTCGCGCATCACCTTCTCCATCGCCGCGGGGTCCATCTCCACGTCGGTGAAGATGGCCCGCACGAGGGCACCAGCCTGCTCCAGGCGCTCGATTCGGGTCTTGACCAAAGGAGCTACCGCTGCGATCAGGGCGGTCTCCTCTTGGCTCGGGGGATCACTCGTGAGGCCCGCTGAGACGAGCCAGGGCGCCAAACGGGCCTCCAGATCGTCGTCCTCGAGGGCCCGGATGTGCTCCCCGTTCATCCAATCCATCTTCTTGAGGTCGAACATGGACGGGGAAGCGTTCACGTCCTGGAGGCGGAAGTGGGCCAGAAGCTCCTGGCGGGAGAGGATGGCCTCCTCCCCCAGGCCCCATCCGAGGAACGCCAGGTAGTTCACCATCGCTTCGGGCAAGAAGCCGTGCTCCCGATACCAGGCCACGGAGACGACCCCATGGCGCTTCGAAAGCGGCTGGCGGTCCGCCCCCAGGATGAGCGGCAGGTGGGCATAGGCCGGAATCGGGTTCCCCAGCTGCCGGTGGAGAAGAATCTGGCGGGGAGTGGCGGACTG
Source organism: Actinomycetota bacterium (assembly GCA_050693695.1). GTDB lineage: Bacteria > Actinomycetota > CADDZG01 > JAHWKV01 > JAOPZY01 > JBOGWM01. Next base: position 8,545 of record JBOGWM010000241.1, on the reverse strand, counting down.
GATATCCAGCCCGCGGATGACGTGGGTGATCCCCATGGCCCCGTCGTCGACCGTGGCGGCCAGATTGTAGAGGGGGAAGCCATCCTGGCGGACGATCACGAAATCATCGATCTGGTCGTGTTCGACGGTCACGTCCCCGGTCACCAGGTCACGGAAGGTGGTGGAGCCCGCGGGTACATGGAAGCGTAGCGCGAAGGGACGGCCCCCGGACTCGAAGGCCTCCTTCTCCGCCTCGGTGAGGCGGTAGCAACGCCGGTCGTAGCCGGGGCGCCGCCCCGCGGCCAGCGCTGCCCGCCTTCGGGCCGCGAGCTCCTCGGACGTGCAGTAGCATGGATAGGCTACCTCCGCGGCAAGGAGCCGCTCCGCTGTCTCCCGATACCGCTCCAGGCGCTCGGATTGGCGATAGGGGCCGTACGGACCCCCCACCCCGGGCCCCTCGTCCCAGTCGAGCCCGAGCCAGGCCAGATCCTCGAGCACCGCCTGGAAGGCTTCCTCGGTGACCCGGCTCTGGTCGGTGTCCTCGATCCTGAGCACGAACACGCCGCCTTGCTGGCGAGCGAAGAGCCAGTTGTAGAGGGCGGCCCGGGCGTTGCCGACGTGCAGGGAGCCGCTGGGGGCGGGGGCGAAGCGGACGCGGACGCTCACGATCTCAGCCCGCCCGGTCCCTCGAAGGAGACCGGGTCCGCACGGATGCCTCCAGGACGCCGATCCCTTCGATTTCCACCTCGACCCGGTCGCCGGGGGCGAGGGTGCCGATGCCCGACGGGGTCCCGGTGAGGATGACATCCCCCGGCAGGAGGGTGAGGTAGGAGCTGATGAAGGAGATCAGCCGGGGGATGCCGAAGATCAGCTCCGAGGTCCTGGCGTCCTGCCTCACCTCCCGGTTCACCCGGGTGATGAGCCGCAGGTCGGAAGGATCCAGCTCGGACTCGATCCAGGGGCCCAGGGGCGCCGAGGTGTCGAACCCCTTGGCCCTTCCCCACTGGGAGTCCACCTTCTGGAGGTCCCTGGCGGTGGCGTCGATCCCGCAGGTATAGCCCGCCACGACCTCTCGCCAGCGCTCCTCGGCCACGGCTCGGGCCGCCGCCCCGATCACCACACCCAGCTCCCCCTCGCAGTCCAGGCGCTCGCACCCGGGGGGCCACACGATGGTCCCTCCGGGGCCGGTCACCGCGGTGGAGGGCTTGAAGAAGAAGACGGGGACCTCCGGGGCCTCGGCTCCGGTCTCGACCGTATGGTCCTTGTAGTTCCAGGCGATGGCCACCACCTTCGAGGCCAGAGTGGGAGCGAGGAGGCGGACCTCATCGAGTGCGTGGCTGATCCCCGTCCGCTCGTAGGGGAGAAACGGAGTGGAAGAGATCTCCTCCACCGACTCGCCCTCGGCGATCCCGTAGGCGATCTTGCCACCTTCGGAAAACCTAACGAACCTCATGCGGATTGCTAGCGGGGGAAGGGCGGGCTCTCCGCCCGGTCAGTCGACGTATTCGTTCCAGGCCGAATAGCGCTCCACCTCGCCTTTGATCGCCGCGAAGAAGGCCTCGGAGATCTTCTTGGTGATCGGTCCCGGATCTCCCAGCTCCCGGTCGTCCACCGAGCGGATCGGGACGACCTCGGCGGCCGTGCCGGCCAGGAAGGCTTCGTCTGCGATGTAGAGATCGGCCCGGGCGAGATCCCGCTCGGCCACAGGCAAGCCAAGGTCGGCGGCGATGACCATGACCGAGTCCCGGGTTATCCCGGCCAGCGGGCAGGCGGACAGCGGCGGGGTCAGCAGATGACCATCTTGGACAACGAAGACGTTCTCCCCGCTGGCATCCGCGACATACCCCTCCTTGTTGAGCATGATCGCCTCGTCATAACCGGCCTTGAGGGCCTCCACCTTGGCCAGACTGGAGTTGATGTACTGGCCGGTGGCCTTGGCCGTCGGAGGGAGGGTGTTGTGGTCATATCGTCGCCAGGAAGAGACCTTCATCCGCACTCCCTGCGTGAACCCCTCGTCTCCGAGATACGCCCCCCACGGCCAGACGGCAATGGAGACGTTCACGGGACAGTTGAGCGGGTTGAGTCCCATCTCGGAGTAGCCCCGGTAGGCGATGGGGCGGATGTAGCAGGAGGTAAGCTCGTTGGCCCGTACCGTCCCCTTGATCGCGTCGATGATCTCCGCGAATCCATAGGGAATGTCCATCTCGTGGATCTTAGCCGAGCGGTACAGCCGAAGGATGTGATCGCTGAGGCGAAAGATGGCGGGACCTCTTCGGGTCTCGTAGGCCCGGATACCCTCGAATACCCCCGATCCGTAATGCAGCGCATGGGTGAGGATGTGGACCTTCGCCTCTTCCCAGGGGAACAAGACTCCGTCCATCCAGATGAATTTCCCGGGGGTGATGGACATCCAAGACCTCCTCTTGAGCTCGCGCCTGGCGTCGCAAGCTGTTTCGACAAGTAGTCAGATTGTAGCGGAGCGAAGCGAGCGCTACGGACGCAGACGCGTCCAAAGCCTCGAAGGCCAAAGTGTAGGAAAACCTCATTCCGCTGGTCCTGGCGGCGGCCTTCGGCCCGCCGCCAGCGTTGAAGAGCCGGCTTTGCCGGCCCGGCCAGTGCCCAACGGCGCCAACGGCTCTTCGGGAGGGGGCCGGGGGAAGGACCTGCCCTCCCCCGCTACCTACTCGCCGAGGTCGATGAATTTGGCGTCACTGGCGTCGATCGTCTCGACAATCCGGCGAAGGACGCCGAAGGGGATCTCGGAGTCCACCGTGAGTCCCATCAGAGCCTCACCCCCGATGGTCTCCCGGCTCACCTTCATGCTGGCGATATTGACGTTGGCCTCCCCCAGGACGGTTCCCACCTTGCCGACCACCCCGGGGCGGTCCACATATCGGAGGAAGCACATGAGACGCTCCGGCTCCATGTCGATCGCATAATCGGAAATCGACACCAGGTGCTCCTCGTTGCGCTTGCCGAAGAGCGTGCCTCCCACCGCCACCGATCCGCGATCGGCGTCACCTCGGATGGTCACGAGGTTGACATAGTCTTCGGCCCTGGCGGACTTGGTCTCGGTCACCCTGATGCCCCGCTCCTCGGCGAGCAGGGGCGCGTTCACATAGGTCACCGGTTCGTGCACGACGGCACCGAAGAGGCCCTTGAGCCCGGCGAGGGCCAGGACCCGGCAGTCATGCTCCGCGATGGCGCCGCTGAACTCGAAGGCCACGGTGGAGATGCCGCCCCCCGCCAGCCCCGTCAGGAGCCGGCCCAGGCGCTCGGTCAGGGCGATGAAGGGTCGTATCGTCTCGCTCAGCTCCGTTCCGGCCGCGACGTTGACCGCATAAGGAGCGAGCTCGCCCCGCAGCGCCAGCAGGACCTGCTCCGCGATCGCGGTGCCGGCTTTGGTCTGCGCCTCCTGCGTGGAAGCTCCCAGATGAGGAGTCACCACCACCTGCTCCAGGTCAAAGAGGGGGTGGGGGCCGGGAGGCTCCTTGGAGAAGACGTCCAGGGCCGCCCCGGCCACCCGGCCGTCCTCGATTGCCCGATGCAGCGCTTCCTCGTCCACCACGCCTCCCCGCGAGGTGTTGACGATCCGCACCCCGGGCCGCATCCAGGAAAACTCCCGCTCTCGCAGGAGGCCGGCCGTCTCACCGGTCTTGGGAACATGGATCGTGATGAAATCGCTCTCTCGGCAGAGCTCCTCGAGACCGGTCGCCAGCCGGATGCCGAGCTTGCCGGCGCGTTCTTTGGATACGTAGGGATCGAAGGCCAGAAGCCGCATTCCGAAGACGCCGGCTCGCTGCGCCACGAGCGTCCCGATGCGACCCAGGCCGATGACGCCGAGAGTCTTGCCGTGGAGCTCCACTCCCGTGAAGCGCTCCCGCTCCCAGAGCCCCGACCGCAGCGAGGCGTTGGCTGCCGGGACGTTGCGGGCAAGCGCCAGCATGAGCGCCACGGTGTGCTCGGCGGCCGAGAGCACGTTGGACTGCGGGGCGTTCACCACCACCACGCCCTGGCGGGTCGCGGCGGTGACGTCGATGTTGTCCAGGCCGATCCCCGCCCGGCCGATCACCTTGAGCCGGACCGCCTGCTCGAGGGCCTCCCGGTCGAGCTTCGTGGCCGAGCGAACGATCACCGCGTCATAGTCCCCGATGCTGCGGAGCAGCTCCTGGCGGGACAGTATGGCGGGCGCGTCGAGGACAACCTGCTCGCGCAGCATCTCCAGGCCCTCCTCGGCCAGGGGCTCGGCCACCAGGACTTTCAGCGCCGCCCCTTTCTTCATGGCCGGAGGAACACCTCCTCGGCTGCCGACACCGCCGATCCCAGCTTCACCGGATGTCCCAGGCCCGACAGCACCAGCTCCAGAGCCCCGAAGAAGCGGAGCACGTCTAGGCGCTCCACCCAGCCCAGGTGACCGATTCGAAAGATCTGCCCCTTGAGGGGGCCCTGCCCCGGCCCGGTCACGATCCCGTGGTCCTTGCGGAGGGCCGCCACGATCTGCTTATCGGTGATGCCTTCGGGGACCCGGACCGCGGTCACCACATGCGAGCGCTCCAGCTCTTCTCCGAACAGGCTGAGGCCGAGCGCCTGAGCGCCCGCCTTGACCGCTCGGGAGAGCTGAACGTGGCGAGCGAGGATCTCTGCCAACCCCTCTTCCTTCGCCATACGGAGGGAGGCGGCGAGTCCCTGGAGGACCGAGATGGCCGGGGTCCAGGGGGTCTCCGAGTTGTCATGTGAGGCAGCCTCACGGTAGGCCGCCCAGTCGAAGTAGAAGCGAGGGGACCTGGATCGGCGGTAGGCCTCCCAGGCTCGCTCGGAGATGGAGGCGAACGCCACGCCGGGGGTGGCCCCGAGGGCCTTCTGGGATCCCCCGAGGCAGACGTCGATCCCCCACTCATCCACCGCCAGATCCACCGCCCCGGCGCTGGAGATGGCGTCCACGATCAGCAGCCGCTCCCGGGTCCGGACCTCCCGGGCGATGACCTCCAGATCGTTCACCACCCCGGTGGAGGTCTCGGAGTGCTGGACGAAGACCGTGCCGATCTCCGGATCCTCATCGAGAGCGCCGGCGATGTCCGCGGGCTGCGCCACCTTGCCCCAGTCATAGCCGAGGAAGCGAACCCGGCACCCGAAGCGCTCGCACATGGTGCGGAACCGCTCACCGAAATAGCCCACGGAGACCACCAGCACCTTGTCCCCCGGCGAGACGGTGTTGGCAACCGCGCTCTCCATCGCCCCCGTACCCGAAGATGTGAACACCGCCACGTCCGCGCTGGTCCGGAGCAGCCAGCGGATACCGTCGGTGACCTCATCCAGCAGGGCGCCGAAACCGGGTCCGCGGTGGTAGACGAGGGGGGCCCCCTGGGCCAGGAGAACGGCGGGGGGTACGGGCGTCGGCCCGGGGGTCATCAGGATCTCCGGTCGCTCGGTCATCGACTCTCCTTCAGTGCGCTGGCGGACTCTGGCGATCCGAGGGAACGTTGCCTCGGTCTCCGACCGAGTTTAGTTCACCGCCTCGACAGGAGGCTCCTCGGAGTGCATTCTTCCTCTCGAAAAGCTACCGCGGGAGGAGCGCACCGATGTTGAGAATCTGGAGATCGTGTCTGGTGGTCACCATGCTCTGGGTCGCGCTCGCGGCGGGCGCCTCGCCGGCCAGCGAGCCGGAAGCGGCGAGCGGCGCCGGTCGGGCCGGGATTCGCCACGTCGGCCCCGACTACAACCAGGGAAAGCCGCTGTCCCTGGCCGACCAACCGGACTTTCGGGCCGCTCAATCCGAGGAGACCGAACAGCCCCCCGGGGAAAAAGCGGGGAAACCGAAGGTGGGCGTCCGGCGGACCTGGCTGGGTCTCGATGATGTCGCCAGCACGATCTACCTGAAGGACTACACCCTGCGGGGGATCGGACGCCACGTCGAGGTGTGGATCGCTTCCGCGAGCAGCCTCTTGGAGACCCTTGACTTCCCGTTCAATGATTGCCGTAACGGAGAGCGCACCCGGATCGCCGACGACCAGGTCAACTACCTCGTCGACGAGTTCGACAAGAGCATCTACCCCAAGGAGTCGAAGATCTTCAGCGTCCCCCCGGCGCGCGACGGGCGCAAGGCCCTCCTGCCGAAACTCATCCCCGGCCTCGCCAAGAACACCTATCAAGGGGACGGGAACAAGGTCGTCGTCCTGATCGACAACATCCGGGACGAAAGCTTCTACGACACCGATAACGCCACCAACTCGCCCTATATCGCCGGGTTCTTTTACTCCATCTTCAACGATGCCTTCGACCGCAACGTGATCACGCTCGACGGCTATGACTGGCTGCATCGCACGGGCGCCAAGCCGCCGGACAACCCGGTGCCGGGCGATAACTGCGCCAGTGCCCCCGCCCGCCCCTTCCTCTACGAGGGAACGCTGGCGCACGAGTACCAGCACCTGCTCGAGCACTACGAGGATCCCGACGAGGCGCTATGGATCAACGAGGGCCTCTCGACCTGGGCGGAGAGCCTGACCGGCTACCAGGACCCGAGCGTCCCCATCACCAAGGCCGGCTTCTCGGGCCACATCCAGTGCTTCCTCGGGCACCTCGGCACTCAGACGCCGGCCAACCCCAACCCCCGGGAGGGCGGACCCGAGAACTCCCTGACCGTCTGGGAGGACCAGGGCGCCGGGGAGATCCTCTGCGACTATGGGGCGGCCTACACCATGATGGAGTTCCTCCACGGCCGCTACGGGGACGCCTTCATGTCCCGGCTCCATCGGGATGATACCGGGGGCCTGGCGGCGCTCGGAGACCTGCTGGCGGAATCCGGACCCGGCGCCGGCTCGACCGAGGTCGTGGGCGACTGGGCGGCGATGGCGGCCCTCGACGAGGTCCTCGACGACGGGGCCACCCTCACGGGAGCCGATCCGAAAGACCTCACGACGCCCACCCTCGACGCCGGCATCAACTGGGACACTCGCCACGCCTACGACACCCCGGGGGCCCCCCCGAACGGCTCGGACTACCTCCGGGTGCGCGACGGCCAGGGCGCCTACCTGGCCGCCTCGGCCATCGAGTCCCTCTCCTTCGATGGCGCCGGCGGCCTCCCACCGATGCCGATCGAGTGGACGGTGGATCCCAACGGCCATGCTGACGGAGACGGCGCCCTGCACTCGGGCTCGGGCGCCGGCTTCGACCGGTCCATCGTGCGCTCTCTGGCGGTGCCCCAGGGCGGCGGCGCATTGACCTTCGATACCAGGTACCAGACCGAGGCGGGATTCGACTTCGGCTTCGTCCAGGTCTCCACCGACGGGGGCCAAACATTCAAGTCCCTGCCCGCCACCACGACCACCTCCGAGGCCGATCCGGGCGCGCAACCTCCGGTAACCACCAACCTTCCGGGCTATAGCAGCGACTCGAAGGGATGGATCGCCGAGAAGGTCGACCTCTCCGCCTACCAGGGCCAGACCATCCTCTTGGCCTTTCGCTATGTCACCGATTCGGGAGTGAACGGAGCCGGCTGGTGGATCGACAACCTCGCCATCGGCGGCGCCCCCTTCAGTGACGGGTCGACGCTCGACGGCTGGCGCACCCTCACCCAGATCAACCCCATCACGGTCTCCGGCTTCACGGTCCGCCTCATCGCCTACGCCGACGATCACAAGGCGGCGTGGGTGGCGACGCTGCCCCTCGACGCCAATCTCGACGGGACCCTCGCCGGTGAGGCGCTCCACACCGCGATCGGCGCCACCGCCGAGGTGGTCGCCGTCCTCGTCACCTACAACGACCCCACCGGGACCGTCACCCGGTACGCTCCCTACGCCCTGAAGGTGAACGGCATCGCGCAGCCTGGGGGATAGCTTTGACGCTCGGTCGTTGATATACTGATCGTCATATTTATCCTAGATACTTCTCTCGGGATACTATGCCCCAAGAAATAAGCCCGGAGCCGCGGTGACCACCCTCTCCTGGGCGGCCCTCGGAGGCGATCCCGCCCCGGGGGACCCCGGAGCCTTCGATGCCCTCGCCCGCTCGTTCTCCGAGACCGCTGGCAACGCCGGGGAGGCCCATGCCAGGCTGGCTCGCTTCGGCTCCTCGGTGGACGCCGGCATCTGGTCCGGGGAGGCGGCCGACGGCTTCCGGGAAAAGATCGGGGAGCTTCCCCCCCGCCTGAAGAAGCTGCACGACTCCTATGCGGCCGCGGCTTCGGGGATGGGGGAGTACGCAAGGACGCTTCGAGACCTCCAGGCAAAGGCGAGAGCCCTGCTGGGGCAAGCCGAGGCCGCCCGGGACGAGAAGATCTCCCAGGAGCGTAGCCGGGACCAGGCCCGGGCCGCGGATCCGATGATCTCGGCCTCGGCCTATGACTCCGCCATCGCGGACGCCGGGAGGCGCCTCGGCGTCGCTGAGCGTGAGATCGAGGAGCTTCGGGAGCAACGGGTGGCCGCCGAGCGCCGGGCGCTTAACCGCCTGGAGGACGCCGAGGCACTGGGGATCAGAAACGATCCCTGGTACAAGCGGGCCTTCGACGCGATCGACCGCTTCATCGACCAGCACGCCGACATCCTGCGGGCGATCTCCAATGTCTTGAAGG
>JBOGWM010000240.1:0-9349 GCA_050693695.1 Actinomycetota bacterium | reverse complement strand
CGGTACCCGTTGCTGCGGTCCGGTTCCACTTTCAGCCTCTCGAACGCTACATAGTCGGCGCTGAGCTGCATCAGGGCTGCCGTGACCGTGTCTTTACCGCTGGCTGGCGGCCCGTACAGATTGATAGCCCTACGCCCCATCATGAACCAGGCTGGCCAGTCGTTGAGCTTGATCCGCCAGACTGACGGCCGCGTTCTGAGAGTTGTCAACTACGAAATGTGGGTAGCGCGGGCGAAGAGATAGATCAATGGAGTTCAGGTAGCTGTCCCAGTGATTGAGCTTCCAGGTATCGCGTGCGGCGTCACGGGATTGCAGATAGGTGCACATCGTCTCGATATCAGCGTCCACCCAAATCAGGACCACATCCACGCCGAGCGTGGCGCAGCGACGAGTGATGGAGCGAAGCCATGACTGATCCGGCATCTCACGCAAGAACGGCGCGGTCAGCACCGTGGAGACGCGGTTGTCGAGGTTATTGAACGCTGCGGTCAGCAGGCAGCGGTATTCCACCGGGCGGACCTGCTCGTTGTAGATCGGCGTGTGGCGGTCGTTGGGGTCGGCATCGAGGGATGAGAGCAGGCTCTCGACCAGCGGCCGGGTGAGAGCGTCCTTATCCAGGTGCGTCCAACCGGTGATGCCAGTGAGGAAGCGCCCGAACTCCGTCTTGCCCGAACCGGCGAAGCCACCGATAAGGACCAACAGGGGCGCCTGGTTGGCGACTCGGGACCGAGCTGCCCAGGCGTCGAGTATCCGGCGTTCAAGCGCGCTGAGGCTTGGCCCCTCTGACGCTTCCCCGGCGGCGGGTATGGCGCGCAGCAAGGCGTTGTGGACCGCCGGCACACCTACCTCTTCCACTTGGTCGAGCTGGCGCCAGCCGGCTTCTTCGGGCAGCTTGAACCACAGGTGCTCTTGGGGAATGCGCAAAATCCGCGCCCAATGAACGAGACGGTCCAAGTGGACGATGGGCGGGCCGTTCTCGATGCGGCTCAGCTGCGCCTGTGTGATGCCGACCCAGGCGCCGACCATCTCCTGTGGCAGAGCGCGCTCTGCGTGGTAGGGATGCTTCCGGTACGCTCGGATGACCCGACCCATGTGCCGGGAAGCGCAGGCTGCTGACATGCCACCCGCCTGCCAGAACTCTGGAGGAACCTTCGGCGCTGCCAGGAGCCGATTCCCATCTTCCACCTGGCAGACGCCGCAGCGCTCGAGATGGTTGTCATGGGCGAGCTGCGTGCCGCAGCGGCAGCGGCGCGTCCCAGATTGGTGGTGGTCCATCGCGCCGACATCTTACTTACTCCCGGACGAGAGGAGGCGCCTGGTTCCATTCCCTGATCCTGACGTTCATAAACGACTATGCGCGAGTCGTCATGGTCACAGACGAACGCCCGAGTAAGGCTGGGGGTGATGAGCCAGCCAGTTGAAGGATTTCGTAGATAATCGCTCCATGCAAGGCTTCAACCGGCTCGCATGCCCGACCTCTGTGAAGGACGGGTACCTCGGGCGAGCCGGAGCGGGATACCGCACTGACCCCGCTGGAGAACTCCCGTGACTACGGCCAAGACCAAGCAGCTCATTCACTCTGAGATTGCTTCATCCTGTTATTTCCGAACTTCTGTCGGGCCACCATACCGCAAGGCCCTTGTTCAAATTACCGAGCGCTGCAATCTCCATTGCGTTCACTGCTTCGTCTCAGCAGGTAATTACGGGGATATCATGACGCTCGACAACATCCAGAACCTGCTCATCCCCCGCCTTGAGCAATGCCGCGTAACCAGGGTTACTCTGACCGGCGGTGAGCCCTTCGCCCATGCCGACATCATCGAAATCGTTCGGCTCTTGGCAGGTCATAGCTTCTCGGTAGGGATATGCAGATTGACTCCACCGACAGGGCGCCGGATGAGATAATCGCCCTGGTCGCACAGACTGTCCTGGAGCTGGGAAGGAGAGAACCCTTGAACCAAGGCCACCAATCAACCGTCCTGAGCCTCCTGACCTGGAACGTGGGCAATCCTTCTCAGGAGCGTGCGGAGCGCCAACTCGAATGGCTCGCGAAGCGTCCTGAGGACATCCTCGTTCTTACCGAGACGCGTGGGGGTCAAGGCTCCACCCTACTGGCCAATCGGTTCACCGCCGCTGGCTATCAGGTCACCTATCAGGCTCCCGAGGGGACTGAATCAGGAGTCATGATTGCCTCGAAAGTCAGAACAACCTCAGGAGCGTGGGCGCGGCCGATAAGCTTTCTTCCCGCCCGGGCGGCTTCGGTACGGCTCCCGCAAGATCCCCCCGTAGAAGTTATCGCCCTCTACGTCCCATCACGTGACGCCTCGAGTGGAAAACAGCCCGCAAGTTGGATTTCGCGAGGGAATGCCTTGGCGCCTTCGACGCCTGGGCTGACCATGGATGCAAACTGGTTCTGCTTGGCGACCTGAACATCCTGGAACCCGACCATGCTTGTTAGCACTATTCATTCTTCGCTTAATGGGAATACGATTTCTATTCGCGCTTGGGGGACTTCGGCATGGTGGACGCATTCCGGCATGTTCGGGGGCTGGTCGCCGAGTACAGTTGGGTTGGCCGTACCGGCGATGGGTACCGCTACGACCATGCATTCGTTTCTAAAGGCCTTATCGACTCCGTCGTCGATTGCTCGTATGTTCACGAAGTGCGCCCTCCGGGTCTCAGCGACCATTCGGCTCTCAGTCTGTCGATTCAAGTACCGAGCAAGGTCCCACTGCCCGTCTTGGGCTTGGGTCCTTCCGCACTCACTCTCTTCTGACTTCTGACCGATCACGTTCTGAGCCAGAGGCCAAACCTGAATGGCGCTACCCCTGGGACGCCTGCTTCGCCTGGCCCAGGGCGCGCATGCGCTTGCGCCGGTCGAGCACCCGTTTTCTCAGCCGGATGTTCGAGGAGGTCATCTCGACGATGATCATCCCCTCGTACGCCTGCGCTCCCGGTCCGACGAACAGCTCCACTCGCTTCTGGAGATCGTAGAGGGCGTAAGCGGTGGTGGTTCCGCTCCGGTCGGCGACCAGCGCCCCGGGCGGGGATCAGGAACGAGAGGCGCACCCAGCCACTGCCGTGATTGACCAGGCCGGTCATGCGACCCAAGCGGCTCTGACAACCGTCAGCCTGGGAGGAGCCTCACCCCGGTTCGTGGATCTTCGGGGCCCCACCCGGGAAGCTCAGGGGGTGGTGGATTTCAGTGATCGAGTCTGGGGGATTTCACCTGATCCCCGGCATGGGGTCAGTTTTAGGATTTTTCCCACCCTCGAAAAGAAAGGCGAGATTCTGTCGTCCCCCCTCGTTAGTGTTCGCCTGTGGTTATGGAGTGGCAGTTCTCTGGGGGAATCAATCCGGCTCAGCCTCTGCAAGATGCCCGGTTCCACCGTTGGTACCGGTTCGTGCTTGCTTACTCGGACAGCCTTGTCACCGACTTGATCGGCCGATACGAGATCGGCCCGAGGGAGCTTGTGCTCGATCCGTTCTGTGGAACCGGAACGACGCTCGTCGTCGCCAAGAGCCAGGACATCCCCTCAGTGGGCGTCGATGCCAACCCCGTCGCCGTCTTCGCTTCCCGGGTCAAGACCGAATGGGGGGTCGATCCTCAGGAGGTATGGAGGGCTGTCCAAGGCGCTCTCCGCCGTTACCGCAAGTTCGATTCCTACTACGTTCCTCCCGCCAAGCCGGATGCCGCCTTGGTTTGCCTGCTCCGTCGATATCTCGACGGTTCACCGATTGAGAGCCGAGTTCAATACTTCGAAGCCTCCGGGATGCTGGAGCGAAAGTGGATGCATGAGCTTCCGATGCTTCAAGCATTTGCCCTACTTCATATGATCGAGACGTGCGGAGCGAGACCCACCGTCATCGACCTTCTGCGCTTACTTCTCGTTTGCTCCGTCTTGAAACACACGTCGAATGTTGCCTACGGTCCGGAGCTATACGTGAAGCGATCAAAGATGAACTCTCCAAAGAACGCTCGAATCGCTTTCCAGGAGCGGGTAGCATTTGCTATTGACGACCTTCTCAATGCACCGCAGGTGTCAGCAAGAGCACTCGCTTACGAGGCCGATAGTCGGAACATGGCTGATCTTCTGGAGATAGGAAGCGTAACGCATCTCATTACCTCGCCTCCATATCCCACGGAGAAGGATTACACTCGCAACTCACGCCTAGAACTCGTCTTCCTTGGGTGCGTGATGGATATATCATCTCTGCAGCGTGTCAAGAAAGCGATGATTCGCTCGCATTCCAAGGGTATTTACAAAGAGGACAACGACGGCGATCTTGTTGCAGGAGTGGAGTCAATCGAACGTTTGGCAACGGAACTGGAGGCGAAGGCTTCGAAAAAGACATACGGCTTCGCGAAGCTCTATCCGAAGATTATCACTGAGTACTTCGGGGGTATGCGCCGACACTTCAGGACGCTCAAGCCCTTTATGCGCGAGGGTGGTATTGCCGCGTATGTTGTGGGAGAGCAGGCCACGTACCTCCAGACATATACAGCAACGGCAGCCATTCTCAGCGAACTTGCTGAGCTCGAGGGGTTCGAAGTCAAGGAGATTTTACCCTTCCGCGTCCGGGTCGGGTCGACAGGGGGCGGACGACAGATCAAGGAAGAGGTTCTGGTTCTCCGAGCTTAGAACGAATTGATGAGCCGAATGAAACCACATCGTTACGACCAGATCATCGAGTACATATTTTTCCAAAAGTCTGATCGCACTATTTCAGTTCGAAGGCCGTGGGTACGATATCTCTCTTCGAGCCGAAAGGCATTACCGGTTGGTCGTACCGAGTGAACTAACCCTTGAGGAGCTTCACGCCTACCGCCAGACCGCCGAGCAACCAGGATCGCCGTAGCCTAACCCTAACCCAGGGCTACCCCTGGGACGCCTGCTTCGCCTGGCCCAGGGCGCGCATGCGCTTGCGCCGGTCGAGCACCCGTTTTCTCAGCCGGATGTTCGAGGGGGTCACCTCGACGAGCTCATCGGGGGTGACGAACTCGAGGGACTGCTCCAGAGACATCGGGCGGGCAGGGACGAGTCGCAGGCTCTCGTCCGAGGCGTGGGTGCGGATGTTGGTCTTCTTCTTCTCCTTGGTGGGGTTGACATTCATGTCCTCGGGACGAGGGTTCTCGCCGATGATCATCCCCTCGTACACCTGCGCCCCCGGCCCCACGAACAGCTCTCCTCGCTCCTGCAGATCGTAGAGGGCGTAGGCGGTGGTGGTCCCCAACCGGTCGGCGACCAGCGCCCCCGTCGGGCGGTACCCGATCTCGCCCGCCCATGGCTCGTAGCCGGCGAAGACGCTGTGGATGAGGGCGGTGCCCCTGGTCTCGGTGAGCATCTCGGATCGAAACCCGATGAGTCCCCGGGCGGGGATCAGGAACGAGAGGCGCACCCAGCCACTGCCGTGATTGACCAGGCCGGTCATGCGACCCAAGCGCTGGGCCAGCGACTGGGTCATCGCTCCCACGAACGGCTCGGGAAGATCCAGGGACAACTCCTCCACCGGCTCCTGCATCGTGTCATCGATCACCTTGGTGATCACCTCCGGCTTCGAGACCTCGAGCTCGTAGCCCTCCCGTCTCATGGACTCGATGAGGATGGCGAGTTGCAGCTCTCCGCGCCCCCGAACCTCGATGACATCGGGGGACCGGGTGGGCGCCGTGCTGATCGAGACGTTGCCCAGCGCCTCCCGATCCAGGCGAGCCTTGAGGTGCCGGCTGGTGACGTAGCGTCCTTCCCGCCCCGACAGCGGCGAGGTGTTGATGCCAAAGGTCATGCGCAGCGTCGGCTCGTCGATCTCGAGCAGCGGCATGGGCCGGGGGTCGTCGGGGTCGGTGATCGTCTCGCCGACGGTCACTTCGGCGAGCCCGGCGATGGAGCAGATGTCTCCCGGACCGGCCGTGGAGATCTCCTCGTAGGTGAGGCCGGTGTGAGCGAGCATCTTCGTGATCCGGGCGATCTCGATGGACCCGTCCCGTCGGCAGAGCGCCACCCGCTGGCCGGTGCCAACCGACCCGCTCCAGACCCGCCCGATCGCGAGGCGACCCACGTAGGGATCGGCGGCGAGGTTGGTCACCCAGAACTGCAGGGGCATGTCGGGATCGTAGGCGGGGGCCGGGGTGATCTCGGCGATCAGCTCGAACAGGGGAACGAGGTCCGTGCCGGCGACGGCGAGGTCCCTGGTGGCCGTGCCCTTCCGGGCGTCCGTGTACACCACCGGGACCTCGATCTGGGACTCGTCTGCGTCGAGGTCGATGAAGAGGTCGTAGAGGTCGTCGAGGACCTCGGGGATCCGGGCATCGGGGCGGTCGATCTTGTTGATGACCGGGATGATCGGCATACGACGCTCCAGGGCCTTACGGAGAACATACCGGGTCTGAGGCAGCGGCCCCTCGGAGGCGTCGACCAGCAAGAGCGCCGAGTCCACCATCTGCAACGTCCGCTCCACCTCGCCCCCGAAGTCGGCATGACCCGGCGTGTCGCAGATGTTGATATACAGGCCGCCATAGCGGATCGCGGTCTGCTTGGCCAGGATGGTGATGCCTCGCTCGCGCTCTAAGTCCATCGAGTCCATGACCCGCTCGACGATCTCCTGGTTCTCGCGCCAGACCCCGGACTGGGCCAGCATCGCATCGACCAGGGTGGTCTTCCCGTGGTCCACGTGGGCGATGATGGCCACGTTTCGCACGTCATCCCGGCGGGCCAGCTCGGCGCTCATCACGCCAGGGTACTTCGGCTGGAGCGGCGGTTGGTTGTCCCGATCACTCGGTTCCCCTTCATGGCCGCAAAGCGTGAAACTTGGCCCAAGCTCCATGACGCTGTACGCTAAGAGCCATCGTGAAATCGAAGTCCAAGGCGTTCAAGATCCACAAGACTGGCGAGCCGAGAGTATTCCGGATCTTCGGGGAGCTGGATCTGGCGACCGCGGGGAGCCTCGCAGCGGCGTTGCAACCCGAGCTGGACACCGTTGGCGATCTCATCCTCGATCTCTCCGAGCTGACGTTCATGGACAGCTCGGGAATCAAGGTCCTGATCAAGGCCACCAGCAAGCTCGAGGGCAAGGGGAGTTTGATCCTGCGCTCCGCGGGGGAGTCTATTCGTAGGGTCTTGACCCTGACGCAGCTTGACAGGATTTCGAACCTGACGATTGTCGATCAATAGGGCTCATGAGAACCAAATCCGTCGAGAGGTCCTTCCGATCCACACCCGCGGCCCTGCGCGCCATCCGTGACTTCATCCGACAGAAGGCCAAAAAGGCTCATCTCAACTCACGAGAGGCGGAGGACTTCGTCTTGGCCGTGTCCGAGGCCGCCACCAACGCCGTGGTCCACGCCGACACCTCGGAGATTCTCGTGGCGTGGACCCGGTCGGGGGCCCGTATCGAGATCTGCGTGGCGGACCGGGGCGTCTTCAAGCATCGGATCCCGACGCCCGAGCGCACCGATGTCGGCGGACGAGGGATCCCGATCATGGTGGCCCTCATGGATGACGTCACCCTCAGCCCCGGCACGCAGGAGCGCCCCGGCACGGTCATCCGGCTGACGAAGCATCTCCGGACCGGGACGGCTGGGGCTCACTCTCCCCCCGGGGGCCCGCTCGCGAAGGTTCGATCCTCATGACCAGCATGGCGGCGTCATCCCGGCGCCCTCGATCGCTCAACTGATCCAACCTCTGTCCCACGGTCGAGGCGATGGCGGCCGCGTCCATTCCCCGGCAGGACTCGATCAGCGCTACCAGACTCTCCTCTCCGAGGCCCTGGCGCGGCATCTCGGTGACGCCGTCCGTATAGAGCAGCAGCGCATCTCCCGGTCCAAGGCGAGTCGTCGCCATGATCGGCAGGGGGTCCTCGAACACGCCGAGAATCGATCCTGCGCACTCGATCCGCTCCGTGGAGCCATCCGCGCGAAGCACGAGCGGCTGGGGGTGGCCCCCGCAGGTCATGCGAGCCTCGACGCCGTCCCCCTCCCGGTGCATGCTGACGTAGGCGACCGTGCAGAGCTGCCCGGATCCCTCGCGAAGGATGGCCTCGTTGAGCACCCGCACGATCTCGCCGGGATCGGACGCCCGGATCGCCGCCGCCCGGACGGTGTGGCGGGCCAGCCCGGTCAGCGCCGCCGCGGGCAGCCCCTTGCCGCAGACATCCCCGATCACGGCCGCCCAGCGGTCCTCGCCGATCTCGAAGACGTCATAGAAGTCGCCGCCGATCTCGTATCCCTCCCAGCCCGGACGGTATAGAGCGGCGACCTCGATCCCCTCGATGACCGGCAGCCGAGGGGGGAGAAGGCTGCGCTGAAGGGTCTCCGCGATCTCGCGCTGGCGCTCGTAGAGCCTCAAGTTCTCGATCTGCGTCGCGGCGAGCTGAGCGAGCTGGACCAGGATGGCCTCGTCGTTGTCGGTGAAATCCCCCCCATCCTTGTCGGCCACCTGGACCACTCCCAGGCTCGATCCGTTCCGCGCGATCAGGGGAACCCCGAGCCAGGCGCCGATGCCGGCGCCCATCCCCAGCGGGCTGGCCTCGCGGGGCTGGGTTGAGGCGAGAAGCTGCGCCTGCGACATTCGGGCGGGGGTGTTCCGGCGACAGACGAGAGCGTAGAGACGGGAGGCGTGGATCGTGCCCTCGAGCCCGGGCAGGTTGCCGTACTTACTGGAGCGGGAGACCGCCTCGATCCGCTGAGACCGATCGTTGCCAGCCGTCAGGCTGACGACGGCGAGGTGGGCCCCGATGATCCGGCGCGCCTGCGCCGCAAGGAGCCGGAGGACGTCGGTTTGCGATGAGGTGGCGTTCACGGCGAGCGCCGCATCGGCCAGCCTCCGAAGCTGCGTGGCGTGGCGGCGCTCGAGCTGTGCGATCTCATGGGCCTCCACGTATCCCCTCCGGACGATCTCGATCGTCGAGAGCGACTCGGAGAAGAAGGCGGCCGCCCTCCGGCTCAGCGTTTCGAGGGACTGCTCCCCGGACCCCCGGGTGAGAGCCCGGCCAAGCACATCGTGATGGATCTCCGCCATGGCCAGGGCGCTGATCCGCTCCTCAACGGCCCTGCGCCCCAGCTCGTAGGCGACTTTCAGGCCCGCCTCCCCCGGGTCCGCCACATAGGCGCAGAAGGCGGTCTCGTAGTCCGCCCGGAAGCCATCCGGTGGCTGCGTCACGGTCCGGCCGCTCCGTAGCGCACCACCAGGGCCAGCGCGTCGTCCTGGCGGCGATGCAGCCGGAGGATGCGATCGGCGATCTCCTGGGGCCGGCCCTCTACGATCAGATGGTCGGCGAAGCCCGCGGCGATCCCATCCGTGGCCAGGATCAACACGTCTCCCGGGGTGAGCTGAAGGGTCCGAGGCCTGACCTC
>JBOGWM010000239.1:0-8333 GCA_050693695.1 Actinomycetota bacterium | reverse complement strand
GATCTCTCCTCCGCGGCGTTCTTCATGGTGGCCGCCTGTCTGATCCCGGGAAGCGACCTTCGACTCGTTGGAGTGGGTCTCAATCCCTCTCGCAGCGGGCTGGTGGACATCCTGGCCTCGATGGGAGCGGCCATCGGGGTGGAACCGGAGCCGGCGGACCCGGAGCCGAGAGGCGCTCTCCGAGTGCGCGCCCGGAGGGTACCCGGCGCCCTTGGGGCCACCGAGATCGGTGGCGAGCTGATCCCCAGGGCGATCGACGAGCTCCCGCTGGCGGCCCTTGCGGCCACCCAGGCGCAAGGGCCGACCATCATCCGAGATGCGGCGGAGCTGAGAGTGAAGGAATCCGACCGACTGGCGGTCCTCGCCCGCGGCCTTCGCAGCCTCGGGGGGTGTGTGGAAGAGTCTCCCGACGGCCTCCGCGTCTCGGGGCCGACCCCCCTCACGGGAGGACCGGTCGATCCTCGCGGCGACCACCGCCTGGCGCTCACGTTCGCGGTGGCGGGCATGATCGGGCAAGCCCCCGTTACCATCGCGGGGTGGGAGTGCACGCACGTGTCCTTCCCGGGATTTCTCGAAGCGCTGGAGGGCGTCGCGCAATGAGTCGGCGGCTCGTTATCACCGTGGACGGCCCCGCGGGGTCGGGCAAGACCACGGTGGCCCGGAAGCTCTCGGAGCGTCTCCAGCTCCGTCACGTCGATACCGGGGCGATGTACCGGGCTCTCACCCTCAAGGCGCTCACGCATGCGGTCCCCATCGATGACGGGGCGGCCCTGCGTTGCATGGCGGAGAAGACGGAGATCCGGCTTGGGGGGGGCCGGGTCTCCATCGACGGAGAGGACGTCACCGCCCGGATACGTACCGCCGAGGTCAACGCCGCGGTCTCCCAGCTCTCGGCGCATACGGAGGTCCGGACATGGATGGCGCAGCGCCAGCGCGCCCTGGTGGGGGAGGGCCACGCGGTGGTCGAAGGACGAGATATCGGCAGCGTGGTGCTCCCGGACGCGGGACTCAAAGTGTTCTTGATGGCCGAGCGGGCCGAGCGGGCCCGGCGGCGGGCGGCGGAGCTGCGCGCTCAGGGCATCGACGCGAGGGTCGAAGACGTGGAAGAGGAGCTCGCGGCTCGCGACTTGAAGGATGCGGCACGGGCGCATTCCCCGCTCGTCATCCCCGAGGGCGCCATCGTCATCGACTCCACCCGCCACTCGGCTGAGCAGATAGTCGAGAAGATCCTCCGAATCTGGGAGGCGAAGATGGCTCCCGCATCGTCCCACATCGAGGACGGGTAGCCGTGGACCGCGCCCGGGTGGCGGTTGTCGGACGCCCGAACGTGGGGAAGTCGACGCTGGTCAACCGGCTGGCCGCCCGGCGGGGCTCGATCGTGAGCGAGATCCCCGGCCTCACCCGCGACCGCATCGATGCCGAGGTCACCTGGCGGGGGCGCAGCTTCACCCTCGCCGACACCGGCGGGCTGGTGGAAGAGTCCCTTGCCGCCTCTGCCCGGGCGGGGGAGGGGGCCTCCACGCAAGGCGCGTCCAGCCTTGCTCGAAAGGTGGCTTCCCAGGCGCTCATGGCGGTCGAGGGCTCGGACCTGGTGCTCTTGGTCGTGGATGCCGGCTCTGGCCCCACGTCCGACGACCTCGCCCTGGCGCGCCAGCTCCGCAAGGTCGACGTCCCGGTCATCGTGGTGGTCAACAAGGTCGACAACCCCGTCGGCGAGGTCGCGACCTCAGAGCACTGGCAGCTTGGCCTGGGCGAGCCGCTGGCCGTCTCCGCCCTGCACGGCCTGGGGACGGGGGACCTCCTCGACCGTGTCGTCGAACTGCTCCCCACCGCCTCTCGGGCGGCCATCGCGCACGAGGTGGCCTCCATCGCCCTCGTCGGGCGGCCGAATGTCGGCAAGTCCTCCATGTTCAATCGTCTGGTGCGCTCCGAGCGGGCCATCGTCCATCCCGACCCGGGAACCACCCGAGACGCGGTGGACACCCTGGTGGAGATCGAGGGCCGAACCTACCGGATGGTCGATACCGCCGGCCTCCGGCGGCGGGCGAAGGCCTCGGGGGTCGAGATCTACTCCGCGACCCGGACCCGCTCCGCCATCGAGCGAGCCGACGTCGCGGTCCTGATCGTCGATGCCGCGGAGGGCGCCGGCAGCCAGGATCAGCGCATCGCTCAGGAGCTTCAGGCCGCGGGCGTCGGCGTCGTCCTCCTGTTGAACAAGTGGGACCTCGTCGATGATCCCCAGAAGGCCGCCGAGCTCGAACGCTCCGTGACGGAGCGGCTCCACTTCCTCTCCCACGCCCCGGTGCTGCGCGCCTCGGCGCTGACCGGCAGGGGAGTCGGCCGGCTCATCCCGCACATCGACCGGGTGCTGGAGGCCCGCCGGGTCCGCATCCCGACCCCCCGCTTCAACGAGATTCTGCAACAGGTGCAGGGCCAGCAGCCGCCTCCTCGCACGGGGGGCCGGGACGTCCGGGTGAAATACGGCACCCAGATCGAGACGGCCCCTCCCTCCTTCATCCTCTTCTCGACCGGAAGGCTCTCGGATCCCTGGAAGCGCTTCCTCGAGCGCCGCATCCGCGAGGAATACTCGCTTCTCGGCAATCCCATCCGGTTCGTGGTGCGAGAGCGGACCCGCGAGCGCAGGTGAGGCCCCCGGCAAGACGGGTCTCAGGGACTGGCTCGTGCGAATGTGGCGGTGTAGGTGGTCGGGGACCCGGGGGTGAGAAGGGTGTGGCGCGAGGTGGCGACTCCGTCGCTCCAGGAGACGAAGACGTACCCGTGTCCGGATCGGTCCTGATCGGGGGCCCAGACGGACAGGGGGTACCCCGCCCAGGAGACCAACGTCTCGGGTACGGTGAAGGCAATGTCGTTGACCGCCAGATCGAGCCCGGGCGGGTCGGCTTCGAAGGCGATCTCGACGAGGCGAGGCCGCAGCTCCCGGGTGACCGTGGCGCTCAGGCCGGCGGAGTCCGTGGCCGCCAAGCGCACCTCAAGATAGCTGTCTCGCGCCGCCGTGAGGCTCTCGGGGGTGGGTGCGTTGAAGGTGAGGTCGTCACCCGTGACCGGGTCGAGGTAGGGATGGGTGTGGCTGGCGTGATGCAACACCACCGTCCAGGTGAGCTGGCCCTCGGGCAGGGCGCCGTCCTCGGCATCCATGGCGGCCCCCGTCAGGGCGATCGTCTCGCCCACGCTGAACAGGTGGCCGGCTGCCGGTCCCTCGATCCTCGGCGCCGGGGGGCTGCCGCCGGTGATCCTGGCGGGAGACGGCTCCGGGGAGGCGCCTCGACCGTGCCGGTTCCGGCTTCCGATGTAGTCGATGCGATGGACCTCGCCACCGTTCGCGTAGGAGGTGTAGTAAAGGGACTGGGTCGAGTTGTGGGGGCCGAAGGTCAGATGGACCGCGCTGAGAGGTCCCAGCTCGGGGAGGAACTCGGAGCGCTCGAAGCCCCCGTCCGCCTTCTTCGTCAATTGGAAGATCTTCCCGCAGACGAAGTCCCCGAAGAGATAGGCTCCCTCGTACCGCCGGGGCCAGACGTCCCGGGGGACGAAGGCGCCCCCGGTGATCGCGTTGCAGCCCCCGGGCCCGGTGTGCGGGTAGTCGTGGATCGGATCGGTCATGCCGGACGGGGGCGGGGGGCAATCCGCGGGGAACGCCGTTCGATCCGGTCCGAGGACGACGGGGCAGTGGCCCTCTCGAACGTTCCAGCCGTAGTCGGCGCCCGCCTGACCCTCGTTGATCTCCTCCCAGTGGTCCTGGCCGACATCGTTGATGTAGAAGCGGGCGCCCTCGGCGCGGGGATCGAAGGCCAGGCGGAAGGGGTTGCGCAGCCCCCAGGCGAAGGTCTCCTGGCAGATCATTCCCGGATCCGTCCTCCCGGTCCGGTTGCAGCGTGCGGTGCCGGGGCCGAGGAAGGGGTTATCGGGAGGGATGCCGCCCTCGCCGGTGATGCGCAGGACCTTGGCCAGCAGCACGTGCCGGTCTCGTGCGGCGTCGTTGACCTCGTTGCATCCGCCCCCCGCGTAGTCACAGCCCCCCTCGCCGACGGTCACGTACAGGTAGCCGTCCAGCCCGAACTGGACATCGCCGCCGTTGTGATTCCCGGCCGGGGAGGGGATATTGTCGAGAAGAACCACCTCGCTGGCCGGGTCCACCACGTTGTGGTCCTCCAGGATGAAGCGGGAGACCCGGTTCACGCAGCCGGAGCGGTCGAGCGTGTAGAAGAGGTAGATGAAGTGATTGGCGGAGAACTCGGGGTCCGCCGCCACTCCCAGCAACCCCCGCTCCACCTGCGTGCAGGTGACCGCGGAGAGGTCCAGCGCCGGCCTCGGAGCCATCCCGCCCTGGACGAGGACGTGCAGCTCACCCGGCTGCGTCGTGACCAGCATTCGGTCGTCCGGGAGGAAGGCGAGCCCGGTGGGGGCGCGCAGCTTGGCCACCACGGCATCGGTGAACCCCTCCGGCACCTGGTCGGAGCCGACCAGCGTCATGGTCGACCACAGGGCCACTAACAGACCCGCCACGACCATCGCGATCGAGGCCACGCTCAGCGCGCGGGGCGGGCGAGCTCTCACCTCGTCGTCCGGGGGGCTGGGCCCGGGAGCCTTCGAGGCAACACGGGAGCCGCCCGGCCGGTGCCTCCTTCCGACGATCGCGCGCCCGCCTTCTCTTCGTGGTACTCGGCCTCAACGTTCACGCCCCAGATATCGCGGTTGGCCCCCAGGACGTTCTCCACCGCCAGCATCGCCGTGACCATGGAGTGATCCTGATTGTTGTACCGGTGCATCCCGTTGCGCCCCACCGGGATGACGTTGGGCGCGTTGGTCTCGAGCCATTCCCGCAGCACCCCGACATTGGCCTGATACGTCTCGTCGTAGGTGGGATAGGCCTTGGGCATGCGTACCACATACCCGGCCTCGACGGCGGCCGGATCGACCAGCCCGAGCCGATGGAGCTCTCGCTTGCCCAGCTCGATGAGATCCTCGTCGGGCATGCTCCACAGCTCGTCTCCCTCGAACACGAAGTATTCGAGACCCAGACAGGTCCTCTCCTCCTTCACCAGGTACGGTGACCAGGAGCCGAAGTTCTGGATGCGCCCGAGCCTCACATCGGGGGAGTGCACGTAGATCCAGTTGTCGGGGAACCCCGCCTCCTCCGGCACCACCAGCGCGACGGTCAAGAAATCCCGAAACGAGAGCCCAAGCGCCGCGGCTCTCACCTTCTCGGGCACGGGCGGATCCATCGCCAACAGCAGGGCCGACAGCGGCATCGACGAGATGACGTGGCTTGCCTCGTGCTCCGTGGAGACGCCGTCGGTCTCCGCCACCACCGCATACGCTCGGCCGCTTCGATGGCGTACCCCGGTCACCCGAGCGTTCAAGGCGACGTCGACGCCCCGGGCCGCCACCAGCTCCGCGGCTCGCTCCCACATCATCCCCGGCCCGTACCTCGGGTACTGGAACTCCTCGATCAGCGACGTGATGGCCTTCTGATTCCGCTTCGGTAAGAGGGCGTTGAGCACCGCCTTCGAGAGCGAGAGGTTCTTGATGCGCTGCGCGGCCCAGTCGGCCTGGATCGCAGCGGCCGGCACCCCCCACACCTTCTCGGTGTAGGTCTTGAAGAAGGCGCGGTACAGGCGCCAGCCGAAGCGCGCTGATACCCATCCCTCGAAATTCGACTGATCGGCGGGCGGGCGGATGCGAGCCCACAGGTAGGAGACCACGCAGCGAAAGGACTCGAGCGGGCCGAGGTTTCTCAGAGCGTTGCCGGGCTTGAGCGGGTAATCGAAGAACTTGCCGTTGTAGTAGATGCGGCTCATCCGGGGACGTATGAGGAAATCGCCGTCGGGAAGGATCTCGTGCCACAGATCCTCCACCGCTGCGACCTTCGTGAAGAACCGGTGCCCTCCGATATCGAAGCGCCAGCCGTCGCGGTGCACGGTACGGCTGATGCCGCCCACCACTCTGTCGGCTTCTAAGACGGTGGCTCTCTGCCCCCGCTTCGTGAGCTCATAGGCGGCAGTGAGGCCCGCCGGCCCGGCTCCGATGATGACCACCTCGAGCTCCTGGCCTTCCGAGGTCATTTCAGACCTCCGGGATGCCGGGCTCGTGAGGCAGGGGGATGATCGCTTCCTCCTCGCGAGAGACCTGCTCGCCGGCGCCGTCCTCCACGAGGACCGCGATCGTCTCGCCCTCTTGCTGCACGCCCACCTCGCGCTCGGCCACCCGTTCCGGCCTGGCGTGGAGCCTGCGAGCTTCGGACAGCGCGACCCCGAGGACGTTGTCTGGAGAGGGCTCCTCATTCACGGTGTGGCGAATGGTCGGGATGAGAAGCTGGGCGCCAGCGGGACCGATGCGCACGGGGACCCGGAACGTCTCGCCGCGGAAGGAATCGGGGTCGAGCACGAAGGACTGCCTGCTGCCTCCGTGCGTCAGCTCCATCACCAGGTACCGGGCTCTCTCCGGCCTGCGCACCAGGAGGTCCATGGTCACCGAGGGCGCCTTCACCACCTTCAGGCGCTCCAGGGTCGAGGTGAAATGCAGGTTGGGGGGCCGCCTTCGGGCCAGCCACTCGCCCTCGGCTCTCAGGCGATAGGGCGTCCTTCCCGGAAACAGGCCAAGAACCTCCAGGTTGGCGGCGTCGCCGCGGTCGAGCGCCCAGATCACCCTCTGGTCGTCAAAGGTGCTGTTGCGAGCAAGCGAGAAGGGCTGGAGGAGCCAGGACCCCTGAATCCGGGGAAGGAACACCACCGCGTGCTCCGGCGTCTCCGAGAGCAGGGGAGCGAACAACGCTTGGCGCTCGTTGGTGAACGCGGTGTTGGCTCGGACGGCCCTGATCAGGACCAGGCCGCTCACGACGAGCATGCCCCCGAGAGCCAGGACCGCCACCTCCCGGTTGTGCCGCCAGAGGCCGGCGAACCCTCGCGCCCCCAGAATCGACAGGGGGACCAGAACCGGGAGATAGTAGAAGGGGCCGAGGCGCCAGGGACCGCCCCACTGCGTCGCCCCGTAGCTGCCCCAGAAGAAGAAGTAGCCGAGAGGGATGGTGACGGCGACCAGCGCGAGCCAGCGCTCGATCCCGGTCTTCGGCCGGGACGCCAGCCCCGCGATGGCCAGGCCCACCAGCGCCAGGCCGCCGAAGCTCCAAAATCCGAGGAGCTGCGCATGGCCGACCAGGCCCTCCAGGGCGCGCGCGGGCGTGAAGAGGATGGGATCCCAGTCCGGGATCATCTTGCGGGGCCCGAAACCGAGGCGGTCGCTCGGCTCCAGGAGGTTGAATGGCGTCCGGAAGGGGCTGCCGGTCGCCGCCCAGTAATAGGCCAGAGTGGCCAGCAGCGGGAGGAGGGCCCCCAGCAAGAGCCATCCCGTCTCCGCCGCCAGCCGGTGAGGGGTCCTGCGCCGGGTGTGCAGCAACCACAGCCCGAAGGGAAGGCCAAAGAGCAGGGCGTCGAAGGGGCGCGCGAAGAAGGCCAATCCGAAGAGGAGCCCGCTCAGCCAGAGCAGGCGAGGCGAGGATCTCCGAACCCCCCCGAGAAGCGCCGCCGCGAAGCCCTGGAGGAGCCCCAGGGCGGACAGATAGGCGAGGAACGTCGCGCTCTGCACCAGAAAGAGCGGCGAGAGGGCCAGGAAGGCGCCGGCCACGAAAGCCTGGCCCCGGTGACCGAGGGTCTCTCGTGCCAGCAGGTAACCGGAGACCACCACCCCGGCGGCAATGATCGCCAACGCCGCCCGTTCGCTGCCGACCACCACACGGGCGAGGGCGATGATGCCCGCGTGGCCGGGCGTGTACTTGGGGACGAAGTGATCTCCCCGCTGGACGGTGAACCAGGGCCGGAAGGCCTCCGCGCTCTCCCCGCCCTCCGGGGGCACCTGAGGGAACAGCCGCCCCTGGCGCAGGGCATCGGCCTGGAGGAGGTAGACGGCCTCGTCATTGTTGTCCGATAGGTGGGGGAAGATGAGAACCGAGCCCGCCACCGCCCACAGCCCGGCGACCATGGCGAGCAGGGCCGTGGCCAGAGCGGCCTGACTTGCTCCCTCGAACGTTCTCGCCCAGGTCCGCGATCTCGTGGCTGTCCACTTCTTTGTCCCGCTCATGGTGGTATCCATGTCGCCTCGAAACGCTCACTTTTCGCTGTTTATGTCGGCGAACGTTTGCTGGATGGAAGGTGGCGGGGGTCTTCTTGGAGGCCGCGTTGGCTGCCCGGGGATATCGCTAAGGTGTCCCCGTCATGGTTCACAGCCGTCCCGGGAGTCCTCTCCCGGTCCGCCGTCGCAGTCGTCATCTCCCGAGCCGCCCGACAATCGATCGTTGTCGGGCCCGCCCAGGAGCCGGTCGT
>JBOGWM010000238.1:0-11444 GCA_050693695.1 Actinomycetota bacterium | reverse complement strand
GGGTCTGGGTGGCCGCTCCCATCGCCTGGGCGTCCACCTCCAGCAGCCGAAGCTCGTCGTGGAAGCGCCTGCGTGTCTTTGCCATTGGCGTCTCCTTATTCGAATCTCCCGATGGCGCCTGCCTCGGTCCCGGCGTCCTCGGGCATCCGCAGGACCACCGGCCACACGATGAGCGCCAGCGCCGGCGCCACCGAGCCCGCCAGGGCCGGGAAGGCTCGGATGGCGATCATCGCGAGAGCCTGGAGAGAGGTCTCCAAGACGATGGAGAGGATCCCCGGTGGTCGGTAAGGTGAAGGCTCTCGGCCGGTTGCCGGTACGAGCTGAAGGCTCATGAATTGACTGTAGGAAGCGGGGGGCGACGATTGGTGGCCTCAGTGTGAACTATTTGTGAATTTCGGCCCTAGAGTAGAGGCGAGATGAACGCGCTATGAATGGTTGGGGGGCACAGAGATGAAGCGGGGGAGCCTCTTCTGGCGTCTGGTTGCCACCCATCTGCTGATGGCCGCGGGGGCCCTCGCGATGTTCGGCCTCTCCAGCGGTACGGCGAGAGTGGTGGCGCTGATGGTCGGAGTCGGTCTCATGGCGGTGCTCGTGGCCGGCGTGGCGGCCCGATCGATCGCCGGCCCCCTTTCGCAGGCGGCGACCGCCGTCTTCAGGCTCGGCTCACGCAGCGTCCTCTCGCTGCCCGAAGGCGGTCCCGCGGAAGTGCGAGAGATCGCCCGGGCGCTGAATGTGATGGCGTGCGATCTCGCCTCTCGCATCCAGGCCCTTCATCGGGAAACCGAGGTGCGAGAGCAGATCCTCTCCTCGATGACCGAGGGAGTGGCGCTCGCCGACCGGGCAGGGGAGCTGATCTACGCCAACCCTCCGGCACGAGAGTTTCTAGGCCCGACCCGCTTCCTTCCCGCGCATCTCGCCCAGCCCGGCCACGCCGAGCTCACCCTGTATCACCCGACCAAGCGCGAGCTCACGGCGACCTGCATCCGCCTCGATGACGGGCGCATGGTGGTGGTTCTTCAGGATGTCACGGAGACCAAGCGGACCGAAGCCGTGCGTAGGGACTTCGTGGCCAATGCATCTCACGAGCTCAAGACTCCCGTGGCCGCGATTCAGGCGGTGGCCGAGACGCTCGAGTGGGCGGTCCAAGATGACGCTGAGGCGGCGGTGCGATTCACCGACGTGCTCCTGGCGGAGACCCACCGGCTCTCCGCGATCGTTCAGGACCTCCTGGATCTGGCCCGCCTCGAGGGCAAACCCCCGATCCGTGAGCGCGTCTCGCTGACCAAGGTGGTCCGGGACGAGAGCGAGCGAGCGCGCCGTCCGGCACGCTCGAAGGGGCTTGCACTCGAGGAGGAGACCGTCGAGGAGGTCGACGTCATGGGCAGCGCCGAGGATCTTGCCCTGGCGGTACGCAACCTGCTGGAGAACGCCGTCCAGTACACTGCCGCCGGTCGGGTGTCGGTCCGGCTCAGCGCCTCTGACGGGCGGGCGCTGATCGAGGTGGAGGATACCGGTGTGGGGATTCCGGCCAGCGACCTCGGGAGGATCTTCGAGCGCTTCTTCCGTATTGACAAGGCTCGCTCCCGAGAGACGGGCGGGACCGGTCTCGGGTTGTCGATCGTGCGTCACGTGGTGGAGCAGCACGGAGGGGAAGTCCGAGCCCAAAGCGAGCTCGGCCAGGGCTCGCGTTTCACGATCTCGCTTCCACTTGCGGTGGGCGACTGAGCGAGAAGGCGAGAAGTTTGCGAACCTACACGTGCCGGGTACGCCTCAAAGCCCTCGCCTCCATATCTCAAGCGCCTTGAGGAGTCCGCGCTGAAGCCAGCTCCCGGGCGGCCTGGTCGAGAAAGGTCTCGGCCCCCGGGTCCGCACAGCGAAAACGCACCAGCGTCCCCGAGCGGAACCGGTCCTGCTACCAGGTGAGGTCCAGCCCCACCTGGTAGGTCATATCGGAGATCATGTCAGGGCTCTCTATGGGATGAATCAGGCGATGGCGACGTTTCTTAACACACCAGTCATCAGGACTTAATCCGTCGATGACGCTCCGGCAACCGGCTCGAAACATCGAGCCGGCATACTCGCTGCCAGCCGGGCTACGTCATTTGACGTAGTTCAGGTCAAGAGAAAAGGGCCCGCCCGGCACGGCGGGCCCTTGGGGAATAGGGCCAGTTCCGCAGCAGCGGAGCCTGATCCAAACGTCAGCTTACTGCGGTGCGGGCCCCTGGGCAATGAGGCCGAGTCCGGGGGAGGACATGTCATGAGTCGCGACCGCATCACCGGCGCCCCATCTCATGAGCGTCGCCCACAGACACCTCGACCGCCTCGACGCGAGGAGGTGGTGCCTTAAAGGGGGGACTCGAGGAGAACCCGTATTCATCAAGAAAGGAGAGACCAGATGAGTCCCAGTTCGCTGCATTTCCGGCTGCTTCTGGGCCGGTTCCTGGGGACGGCCGCGATAGGGATGCTCAGCGTCCTGTCGGGCCTGGCGTGGGACATGAGGCTCCACGCCGCAGATCACACGCTCGCGATGCGAGAGGGCATCTTCACCCTGGGCAATCCCGGGCACTCGCTGCTCGCCACGGGGCTCGCTCTCATGGGGGTCGGCATCGTGGGAGCCATCGTCACCTTCACCCGCATGAGCGCCGCCAGAGCAAGAGCGCCCGGGCGCTCCCGTCGGGCGCCGGCCCTCCTGCTGACCATGGCCATGGTGGGCGGGGTGGCCGGGTTCTCCGGGGCGCAGAGGTCCCTTGCTCGCACCCTAGCCGACCCCGTGGGGCCGCCGTCGGTGCCCTCCTCCTCCCTTCCCGTGGGGCTTCCCATCGCGGCGTCCCCCGAGTTCACGATCAAGGACGGACCCATCTGGTTCGACTCCGGGGTTGCCCAAAACGTGGTGGATGACGTCCTGCTCAGTCGCTCCCTGGCGGCGGTGCTCCCGGGCTCCAAGGTGAAGTTCAAGATCGCGGCCCCCGACACGGACACGGCCCACACCATCACCAGTGTCATCTGGCCGACGGGGGCCACCGGCGCTCCCTTCGACCAGGCCGGTGCGTTCGTCGGCGACCTCGACGTGACGCTGAAGGAGCCGGGCCTCTACGCCTTTCAGTGCACCGTCCATCCCTACATGCTGGGCGCGGTGGTCGTCGACGACCCGGCCACGGGCGGGGCCGACTTCGGTCGCTCCCTCAGCGTGCGGGGTATCGCGGATCCCCTGCCCTCGGACGCGGACTACATCTTCCGGCTGGTGCGGACCTTTTTCGTGATCACCAACCCCGCGAACTGGAAGCGCTACAGCGACTCATCCGTGGGAAGCTGGGATCCCAAGTACCCGCCGGCGCCCATCCTCACCCACGACGCGAACGGCAAGGAGCACTTCATCCCCAACCTCGACAAGTTCTTCCAGAGCTACTTCCACGAGCCCTCGGAGATCCCGATGCTCGACGCCTCCCAGAAGCCGAAGACTCCCGGAGTGGGTGAGGTCTGGATCGACATGCAGATGGAGAAGTATGCGGGCAAGGCCAAGCCGGGCTCCGCGACGGCCGTCAACACCGAGAGCTGGGAGGTGACCAAGAAGTTCGCCATGCCCCAGGTCAACCTGAACAACCCGCACAACATGTGGACGGACCGGGACCACAAAGTCATCTACCAGACGCAGTGGTTCTCCAACAAGCTCACCGTCTTCGATCCGAGCTCCGGCCAGGTCATCCGGGAGATCGAGGTGGGGCCCTCTCCGGCCCACGCCATGACCCGGACCGACACCGATCAGATCCACGTCGGACTGAACGGCGGCAACGCCGTGATGGAGCTCAGCCCAGACGCCACCAAGATCGACCGTAAGATCGCGGTGACCTCTCCCGGTGAGGGGATCGCCCATCCGCATGCCCACTGGATGAGCCATGACGGAAAGCTCATGATCGCCCCGAACGCCAACTTCGACAACGCCACCCTCGTCGATGTCCCGCCCGGGACGATCAAGTCCCGTCCCTTCATCGGCTCGATCCCCATCGCTTCGTCGATGTCGCCGAACAGCGACCGGTCCTACGTTGCGAGCCTCATGAGCAACTGGGTGATGTGCGTCTCCAACGGAGCCCCGGCCTGCGGCGGACCGGGGGCGGCGCAGAAGCAGAAGAAGATCGCGCTGACCGACATGTACGACTACGTGACCGGCGAGGTGAATGGCGGCCCGGCTGGGCTGCAGCCGGGTATCCTGCCCATCCAGACGCCGGTCAGCCCCGACGGCAACTACATGCTCACCGCCAACGCGGTAAGCGGCAACATCAGCGTGATCGACTCCAGGACCGATGAGCTCATCAAGACCCTTCCCTGCGACCCCGGGTGCCACGGCATCAACTTCGGGGCCAAGAAGGGCGGGGGGTACTACGGCTACGTGTCGAGCAAGTTCGCCAACACCCTGATCATCGTGGACGGGGATCCGAACGGCGACGGCAATGCCAAGGACGCCACGATCGCCGGCAAGATGATCCTCGACGCCGGGCCGAACACCAAGATGGACGACACGCCCACCGAGAACCCGGGGATGGGTGGGCAGGGCGTCCTGGCCCTGCCTCTCGTCTACAACGGCTGGGTCCAGAACGTTCCGGATGTCGGCCCTTACAACAGGTCCCAGCTCACCTGCCAGCAGCGCAGCCCCATCGACCAGGCGGCCTGCTCCCGTCCTGCACGAGGCGCCTCGGCCCAACCGGCCGGGCGGGCGGGCTTGGGACGGGCGGTGAAGTTCCCGTGAGGATCCTCCCGACCGGCCGGCCCGACTCCTCCTTCCATAGCCCTTGACCGAGGAAGGCCGTTGCATGGTCCCCCCGGGCGAGATAGCCCGGGGGGACCAGCCTCCCTGTCCCTCGAACGAGCCGAAAGGAGCCGCGAATGATCAAGCTGTTCCCCGCAGTTGCTCGGGCCGTCTGGACGCGGCTCCGCCCGGGAGGGCGCGGGCCGGCTCTTCGATGGCTCGCCGTCACGATCGTCGCCGTGGCGGTCATGCCCCTCCTCGTCTCCCACCTGGCCAGGGCCGCCGACCACGCCGTGGGGATCACAGACCGCGTCTACGAGCCGGAAACGATGACCGTCAACGTGGGCGACCGGATCACCTGGACCAACCACGATAAGGAAGATCACTCCGTCGTCGGGGGCCCGATGGAAGAGGGGAAGACGGACATGCCCCCGGACGGGACCTTCTCGTATGCCTTCACCGAACCCGGTGAGATCAACTACACATGTCACTTCCACCCGGAGATGACCGGCACGATCGACGTCCAGGGCGAGCCCGGTCAGGGCTCCCCACCGGAGTCCCGGCCCGAGCCCGGACCCCAGCCTCAGCCCGAGCCTGAGCCCGAACCCCGGCCCGAGCCCGGACCTCTGGACCAGCTTCTCCACGCCATCACCGGCATCATCGGCGGCTCTTCCCCCCCGGCGCCCGGCGTCGAAGCCCGGGCCGCGCCCGCATCCGCCCCCCCTCCCGCGCCCACCGACCGCAGCGCGAAGGGTGACCTCGGAGACGGCACCCGTCTCGCCGACTACGCCGTCGAGGGGGACGTGAAGGTGTTTCGCCTTCGGATGGCGCCGATGGCCTTGACGGTGAGCCCCGGCGTGACGAAGCAGGCATTCGCCTTTAACGGCGCCGTACCCGGGCCGGTGATCCGGGTCAACGAGGGGGACCGCGTGCGGATGATCGTGCAGAACGACTTACCCGTGGCCACCGCGGTCCACTGGCACGGGATGATCCTTCCCAACGACCAGGACGGGGTGCCCCATCTCACCCAAGACCCGATCAGGCCCGGTCAGCGATACGTCTACGAGTGGACGGCTGTCGCCACCGGCACGCACTGGTATCACTCGCACTCCTCGAGGAGAGATATCGGGAGGGGCCTCTACGGCACGCTCGAGGTGGTTCCCCGGGCAGGTGATATCAGGGCGGATCGCGATTACCGACTGATGATCGGCGACACCAACCTGGGATTCGTGCTCAACGGACGGTCCTTTCCCGCCACGGTGCCGCTGAAGGCGCGCATGGGGGAACGGGTACGCATCCGCCTCATCGGGACCGGCGAAGGATCCCACCCCGTCCATCTCCACGGCTTTCCCTTCCGGGTCATGGCTCAGGACGGTCTCCGCCTGCCACAGCCGCAGTGGATGGATACGCTGCTGGTCTCCCCGGGTCAGACCTTCGACATCCTGGTCGTTCCGCAGACGGCGGGGCGCTGGCTGCTGCACTGCCACATCTTCGCTCACTCCGAGACCGACCGCGGCATGAAAGGCCTCGTCACCACGCTGGATGTGGAGAAATCTTCCCTGCCGATCTCACCCCTCGACCGAGGCCCGGTATGACCGGGCGAGCTCCCCGAGATACGGGTAACTCTTCAGGCGCCCACGCCGCTACGCCAGACTCTCCTCCGATCGGCTTGCCAACACCCCTGCCGCGTTCAGCAAAGCCGCTTGCACCTTGTTTCCGATTTCCATTGCTTCCGCAGGTGTGAATCCAAAACAGGTACTCTCCACATAGCCCGCTGGACAAAGTGCTCCCAGAATGTGGAGGATTGCGCCTGTACCTTTCGCGTGGTTGTAGCAGAGATCTTCCAAGGCCAAGGCTCTCACGGCTGCGCCAGGCTTGAGGCCCCTTAACACCTGCGGCTGGTAGATCCGCCGATGACTGTAATGGACCGCCTTCCCGCCGACTCTCAGGTTCCCATCCCCGGAGACTCTACTCCCGAGAACTGACTCGGCATACTGGACGACGTGGCTGGGACCGACCTTTCGGAGATTGATCTCTGTTGCCAACAGGGAACCATCTTCCAAGCCGATGAAGTCGACACCGAACGAACCGCGCACGCCGTTGGTTGCCAACCTGCTTCCCACTTTGGTCAGGACCTCATGAATTCTTGGTCGAAACTCTCCGTGAGCAGGAAACTCGCAACCCAGATACTGATCTGCAACGACGAACTGCTCATGGGTCGAAAGAACCCGGACCTCTCCGCTTGGGTTGATATATGCCTGTCCGCTGGGCGAGCAGATGCGATTCGCGAAGTACTCCTCGACGATCGCGCCGCAGGCGACTATCTCACGAACAATGTGATCCCAATCCTGAAGAATGCTTTCGATGGACCGGGAGAGGTCGTTGGTATCGCGCAACCTCTTGGCGTCGATCACAACGTTGCCGAGCCCGTCGCCCCAACCCGCATCGTTCAGCTTGATGATCACCCGTTCAGCGGGAGGGCTTGCTGTCGTGAGCCGAACCGCCGCACTCCTTACCTCCTCGATAGTCGCCAGGATATGCGGTGACCCATTCGGAGACCGAATCGCCTCGGCACGGAACACTTCCTTGCCACTGCTCTTGTCGCCCCAATGGCGCGATACCTGAAACGGCCCCTCTTCCATGGGCAGATCCAGTTCCCGGCAGAGCCGATCGATCGTTGCAGAGGGCGCAAAGTTGATTATTATTGCTTCTTGGTTCCGCGCCTCTTCCCGTAGCCTCGTGAGGATCGATTCGTCATCCATGACCAACGCGTCCAGCGGCAGCGGCTTCGTGGACTCCGGAGAAAGCAAGACCAAGCGCTCACGTGCCGACCGTAATTGTTGCTCGTCGAGTTGATACAGATCTCGCAGATGCCAGTCGATAATGGAGGGGTCCGGAGGCTCCAGCGTGATCAAGATCAGGCGAACGTCCGGCTCACGCAACGAAGACAGGTGAGGAAAGCTGCGCTCGCCATAGAATTTGACATAAGGCAACTCCCTCAGAAGTCCCTCGGTATAGTTCATGGAATACAGAATTATCCTGGTCCTGGTCCTGGTCACCGTTTCCTCACGATCCCTTCCCCCGGCCCCTTCCCGAGATCAGCCATGGACGACGGATCCTTGAGCTCGAGCTTGGTGCCGATAGCAAGTTTGATCGAGATAGGGATCTCGAGGTTTTCCGGGGTTCCGAAACGCAGCGCCAGCCGTGCAAAGGCCACTCGGAGCGCGTTGCGTGTCGGCGCGGGCTGGCTCTCTACCAGGAGGGCGCCCCTGGCGCTACCCCGGGCGAGCATGTTCCACAGATCCGCTGCGGTGGTCAAGTGCTGAAAGGCGATCGCACCCACGATCACGTCGCTCAGTCCGCCATCTTCGAGGAGGTAGGCAAAGGGTGCGTCGCCCGGGAAGCCGTGGTGAAAGATCGATGGAGCATCGCGCAGGACCGCGGGGAGCCGGGCGCCGACTTCGACCACGGCGTCGTTGACCAGTCCGACGAGGGCCGTCGCGCTCGGCGCGTCGTGGGTCGTCAGCGCCACACGGCCTCCCTGTCTCGTGACTCGAACCATCTCTGCGACCATCCGGGAAGGTCGGGCCACGTGGGGAAGCCCGAGGTTTGACACCGCGACATCGAAGCTCGATGAAGGAAACGGCAACGCCTCGCCGTCGGCTTGGACGAACCTCACGGCCGGGTACAGGGATGCGCCGAGCTCCACCATGGCGCGCGAGATATCGGCGGCAACCACCCGAGCTCCCCGGGCTGCCGCCCCGCCGGCGACCCAGCCGGGGCCCGTGGCGAGGTCGAGGAGCTCTTCCCCATCGTGGACGGCCAGGCGGTCCAGGAGCTCCGCGGCGACGCGGTCCATGATGGGGGCGAAGCTCTGCCAATAGGCGTGACTTCCCCTCTCCCACATTTCGCGTTCGACCTGGCGGAACGCGTCCGCTTTGCTCACCGCTTCACCTCTCGATGCTTCCAGTGCCACGACCGACGTCATTCATCGGGTGGGATGGTAACGATGGACTCCTCCGGCGGGCACATGGCCCCCAAGTTGAACCCGCCATCGAGGTAATTGTGCAACCCGTCGTATGCGAGGGTGACGATGCGCGCTCCGGGAGCGGCTACCGCGGCGATGCGGAGCGCGACGTGGACGTTGGCTCCGGTCGAGGGGCCAACCGCGATGCCCTCCTCCCGCAGCAGGCGGAGGGCCGCCGCCCGGGCTTCGGCCATCGTCACCGAGACCCACCGGTCGATGACCTCCAGGTTCAGCCCGGGAGGCCGGAGCCCCACGGCCAGCCCCTCGATCGAGTGGGCGACGAAGCGGTCGGCCAGGATGTCGCAGCCTGCCGGCTGGACGGCGACCACCGATGTCCTCGGATTGGCCTCCTTGAGGACCTCGCCGATGCCGGTGATCGAGCCCCCGCTTCCCACGCCGCCGATGAAGAAGTCGATCCTCCGACCGCTCGGCGCCGCAAGGAGCTCGTAACCCGTGGAGCGGTGTCCCTCGGCGTTCATCGGGTCGACGAACTGATCGATTGGCATCCAGTCGGGGTGCTGGAGCTGAAGCCGAAGCGCGAGATTCGTATGGCTCAACCGGCCGGAGTCCGGGTCCGTCTCGGCTACCACGATCTCGGCGCCCAACGCCCGCAGGAGCTCCACCCGCCGCGGTGAGTACGTGTCAGGTACAACCAGCACGACGTGGTAGTCGCTTCCTGCGAACAACGTCGTGCAGATCCCGAGGTTCCCACCGGTGGCCACGACCAGCGTCTGACCCGATCCGGGGACCAGCTCGCCACGCCGCTCCAGGTCCGTGAGCATCGCTCGGGCGGCGCGGGCCTTGTGGCTCCCCCCGGGGTTCAGGTATTCGAGCTTGAGGTAGACCTCCGCGCCGCCATCACGGCGGGGACCGCCGAGGTGCACCAGCGGCGTGGAGCCCACCGCGTCACGGATGGACGCCATCAAGGTGTCCGCCGGCCACCGGCGACGGCTGCCACCACGACGATTGTGTCCTCCGGCTCGACGGCGTCGGACAGGGTGGCGAGCTCTTCCTTGAGGTTGACCCCGATGAGAAAACCCGACCGCAGTCCACCGTCGGCATCGAAAAGGATACGAAGATCGGGGAACTGTCGACACGCGACATCGAGCGCTTCGCCGACTGTCCCGCCGTCGACCTCAATGGTGCGCTGACCGCCGGTCCTGGCGGTCAGCACCGCCGGGATGCGAACAATTGGCATTAGTCCTCCCCTTTCCTCCTCGTCGTCTTCTTCCTGATCGGTCCTGTCAGTGGCGGCGGATCCGGCGACGTTGCCGTTCCGTCGCCGGCGGCGCGCTCAGGCCTTCTCGTCGTATCGTCGGCGCCTTGGCTGCCGATCACGACTCCGGGGGCTCACGAGCGGCCACGGAGGCCCCCGCGCGGTCGAAGCGATCGATCTCGATGAAGGCCCGCTCGATGAATCGATAGAGGCGGGCCTCGGCGACTGCCGCGCCCTGGACTGCGACCACCAGGTGGTAGACGGGGAGGATCGGGCTGCCATCGACCAGCGCGGAGCGGATGTCCTCGTCACTCAGATACGCGTCCGCGTCGGGGTGGCTGTGGAAGACGACTCGGACGGGGTCGTCGCTTGACAGGCTGGCGTCGAGGAACACCGCGTCGCTGAGAGAGATCGCATAGCCGTTCGCGGCGTTCCTGGGATACCGATCGGTGTCTCGTGCGTGGAACTCATCCTGCGCATTTCGACACTTCCGGACGCGACCGGTGGCACAAACGAAACCGCAAGCTTCGTCGGGATAAGCGTCGGCACAATGGGAGAAGACCTCGGACAAAGCTTCGGGGCCGAGGGGATGGTCGTCACCTCTCTCACCCGCAGCGCTCAACGAGTCCCCACCACGCGCTTGCTCGAACCGGTGCTCGATCTCCGGCCCGAAAGCGCGTCTTCGAGCGGCGCGATCACTGCCGAGCCTGGACCGTGAACCGGACGCGCCGCACGCCGCGACCCTTGTTCTCGACGCGCTCGATCCGCATGGCGCCCACCACCCCCGTCGACTCGACGTGGGTGCCGCCGTCCGGCTCACGGTCGAGCCCCAGAATGTCCACGATCCGGATGGAGTCGCCGGCGTGCGTCTGGAGGGCGAGCCGGAAGCGGGCGAGCTCGGGGTCTGACTCGACCTCTTCCCGATCGAGGAAGCTCACGGTGACCGGCCGGTCGGCGAGCACCTCAGCGTTGACCAGAGCCTCGAGACGTGGTTTGAGATCGGCGGGGACCTCGTCGAAGCGCAGGTCGAGATGTCCGGAGCCGAGGGCGAGTTGCGCTCCCACCACTTCCGCCCTCCACTCCCGCCATGCTACTCCGACAATCACGTGCGCCCCCGTGTGAGTCCGTGCGCTGGCCTCGACTCTCGCGCGGTCGATCCGGACATGCACCGGCTGGCCGACCTCCAGGCGAGTGGGTTGGTCGACGACGTGGATCACCTGGCCGTCCACCCGTCGCACGTCCGTCATGGCCTCGCCGTCGATCCAGCCGGTGTCGGCGAGCTGGCCGCCACTTTCGACGAAGCAGTACGTCCGATCGAGCACCACCCCTTCGGGCTTGACGGCAACAACCCCGGCGTCGAATTCAAAGGTCCTTCGCGGATGCTCGCTCAGGTAGAGCAAGTCCGTCGTGAGAGCGTTTTCCATGCGGTTTCCTCCGGTAGGTCAGGTGGTCTGCAGCAT
>JBOGWM010000237.1:0-10141 GCA_050693695.1 Actinomycetota bacterium | reverse complement strand
GTCCTTGACCCTTCCTCCTCGCACCAGAACGATCGAGTGCTCCTGAAGATTGTGGCCGATGCCCGGGATATAGGCCGTGACTTCGATTCCCGATGTCAGGCGAACCCGGGCGATCTTGCGAAGAGCCGAATTGGGTTTCTTCGGGGTGGTGGTCTTCACCTGCGTGCACACCCCGCGCCGCTGCGGACACCCCTTGAGAGCGGGAGTCTTGGTCTTTGATTTCGGCATCTGCCTTCCGGTCCGGAGCAGCTGCTGGATGGTAGGCATCGACCCTTGCGACTCCCTTCTTTCCCGGCCTAACTTGTTTTGCCTAGCTCCCTGCACGCTCTCTCGCGATACGGCCGCCGCCGTTGTCTCTTACCCCGTGGCCCGCCCACCACAATAGTCGTGGCGGGTAAGGCTTTCGATACACCGGTTGCTCCGAGAGGTTTGGGGGCCTCTCTCGGCCGGATTTGTGCACCAGCGCCCGGACCCGAAGAAAAACTGGGCGCATGCGTAAGGTATCACCGAGACCGTGCCCGGTCAACATGGGAGTCCCAATCCGGTCTCCGTCTCGGGATTGAAAGAGATTGAAAGACAGGGTCACAGAGGAGCCGGAAATAGGCGATGCGTTCAGACGAAGCGGGTCCGGACACGTGGATAACGCCGGATGCCGGTCCGCTGGGAAGCGAGGTTGCGGCGCACGACTTTTGACGCCCGCAATGGAGGAAACGCTGTGGGCAGTCTCGGATCACAGAGCTGGAAGATACGCAGCCCGTCCTTTTCCCCCTCCGCCACGGTGACGATGCCGCCGATAGCCGGCCACTTCGAGTCCGGAGGATCGATGTCCGTCCGGTCAGTCGGAATGGCCATCCGAGACCAGAGCGATAGCGCGGAAGCAACCAGCGCGACCACGGCCACCACAGCGACGGAGAAAGGCACACCGTCAAACTGTCGTCCGTTCGACGACACAGAGACATGCTCTCTGGCTACCGAAGTCCCCCAGTCCTTTGCACATGGCTCGTCGAGTAATGATCCCGCGATGATCCTGACGTGCATCTTGAACGATGTCGTGTCCCGTTGTCCCGGGACTAGCGTCCCGAGTGCCGCGGGATTTAAGAGCCTCTATCTCGGAGACACCGCTCGACGAGTGCCCCGCAAATGGAAAGGGCGAACGTAGAGAGCCGATAGGACTCGACGAATACAGCGAGCCGCAGCCCGATCTCACGGTGCTCGAGTATCGGGCTGACTTCTATGCCGCTGAGCACCCCGGTCCCCGGGACGTCCTGCTCGTCGTCGAGATCGCCGATACCTCGACCGGCTATGACCGCGAGGTGAAAGTGCCGCTCTTCGCCAGAGCCGGGATCCCCGAAGCATGGCTCGTGGATCTGGCTGCGCGCCGCCCCGGGGCCTACCGCACTCCCTCGCCCGCCGGATATCGGCATCTGCGGGAGGTGCAACCCGGCGAACAGTGTGCTCCGGCCGCCCTGCCGGATATCGTCGTGAACGTCAGCGACCTCGTCGGCCAGCGCTAGAGCGCCCCGGGCACAGGGACGCTCCAGCTAAAACCACCTAAAAGCTCTCGACTTCGTCGTCGTAGACCCTTCGGTTGATCGCGGCCTCCTCGGCCACTCGGCGTTCCGTGTCCTCTTGGCGCAAGAGCTCCAGGAGATCCACCACCTCCGGGGCCGGGACCACCTGGACGGAACGGTACCGGCTCATCCCCGTCCCCGCGGGGATCAGCTTGCCGATGATCACGTTCTCCTTCAACCCCAGCAGCGGGTCGGACTTTCCCTTGATCGCGGCGTCGGTGAGCACCCGGGTGGTCTCCTGGAAGGAGGCCGCCGAAAGCCAGCTCTCGGTCGCCAGGGCGGACTTGGTGATCCCCATCAGGATGGGCCGGGCGCTGGCGGCCTTGCCTCCCTCGTTCAGGACCCGAGCATTGATTCCGTCGTAGAT
Organism: Actinomycetota bacterium; assembly: GCA_050693695.1. Taxonomy (GTDB): domain Bacteria; phylum Actinomycetota; class CADDZG01; order JAHWKV01; family JAOPZY01; genus JBOGWM01. The sequence continues at coordinate 8,203 of JBOGWM010000237.1, read as the reverse complement.
CTTGCGATCCAGCAGGTCCCCGGGTAACAGATCCGTGTCACCGGCGTCGATCACCGAGACCTTGCGAAGCATCTGGCGCACGATCAGCTCGATGTGCTTGTCGTGAATCGGGACCCCCTGGGACTTGTAGACCTGCTGAACCTCTCCGACGAGGTAGAGCTGGACCGCTCGGATCCCGGACACCTCCAAGGTGTCGTGGGGGTCGACGGAGCCCTCGGTGATCCGGTCTCCCGAGGCAATCACATCCCCGGACTCGACCTTGAGACGATGGCGGCGAGAGACCGGATACTCCTCCTCTCTCCCGTCCTCGCTCACGATTCTCACTACCCGCTTGGCGTCCTCGTCCGCGATCTCCACCCGCCCCGACATCTTGGCGACAGTGGCTCGCCCCTTGGGAGTGCGCGCCTCGAAGAGCTCCTGGACTCGAGGCAGCCCGTGGGTGATGTCCTCTCCGGCGGCAACCCCTCCGGTGTGGAAGGTCCGCATGGTGAGCTGAGTACCCGGCTCCCCGATGGACTGCGCCGCGATGATGCCCACCGCCTCGCCCACGTCCACCAGGGCCCCCGTGGCCATGTTGCGCCCGTAGCAGAGCTGGCAGATCCCGTATTTCGATTCACAGGTGAGGACCGAGCGCACCTGGACGTGCTCGACCCCGACCTCCACCAGGCGGCGGACCCTGGCTCGATCCATGAGCTCTCCCGGTTCGAAGAGGACCTCACCGTCTTTGGACACCCCATCGAGGAGCACCCGACCGAAGAGGCTGGTGTCCAGCGACGAGGCTTCGAGCCGTTGCTTCGAGAGCGGGTGCAGCGAGGTGATCTGGATCGGGATTCCCCTCTCGGTCCGGCAATCCACCTCGCGAACGATGACCTCCTGGGAGACGTCCACCAGCCGACGGGTCAGGTACCCGGAGTCGGCGGTTCGAAGGGCGGTGTCCGCCAGTCCCTTACGGGCCCCATGGGTGGAGATGAAGTACTCGAGCACCGAGAGCCCCTCTCGGAAGTTAGCCTTGATGGGGCGGGGGATGATCTCGCCCCGAGGGTTGGCCACCAGCCCACGAATGCCGGCGATCTGGCGGACCTGGAGGATGTTTCCCCGAGCTCCCGAGTTGGCCATCATGTAGATCGGGTTCAGGTCCTGGGCTCGGAAGTTGGCCTCCATGTCCTCCTTGACCTCGTCGGTGGCCTTGGTCCAGATCTCGATCAGCTCCTGGCGGCGCTCATCGTCGGTGATGACCCCCCGCCGGTACTGGCCCTCCACTTTCTCGGCTTGCGCCTCGTAATAGGCCAGGATGCGGGGCTTGTTCGGAGCGGTGGTGGCATCCTCCAGGCCGATGGTGACCCCGGCCTTGGTCGCGTAGTGGAATCCCAGGCTCTTGATGTTGTCGAGAGTTCGGGCCACGTCGACCTTGTCGTAGCGCTCGGCCAGCTCCTCCACGATGGGAGAGAGCTCTTTTTTCCCCACCAGCCGGTTCTGATAGGGAAAATCGAGCGGGAAGGCCTCGTTGAAGATCAGGCGGCCGACCGTGGTCTCGAACATCGGGAGCCGCCCGTCCTCGCCGGCTTCGATTCCTTCGACCATCTTGCCGGAAAGACGCACGTTCACCGGCTCGTGCAGGCTCACCGCCTTGAAGTCATAGGCCAGGATCGCCTCGGCCACGGAGCCGAACGAGCGCTTAGGGCCCTCCGAGGGCCGTTCGATGGTGAGGTAGTAGGTGCCGAGGATCATGTCCTGGGTCGGGGTGACGATGGGGGCGCCGTGCGCGGGCGACAGGATGTTGTTGGTGGAGAGCATGAGCAGCCGAGCCTCCGCCTGCGCCTCCGCCGAGAGAGGGACGTGGACCGCCATCTGGTCTCCGTCGAAATCGGCGTTGAAGGCGACGCAGACCAGGGGATGGATCTTGATCGCCTTGCCTTCGACCAGCACCGGCTCGAAGGCCTGGATCCCCAGGCGGTGCAGGGTGGGCGCCCGGTTCAGCAGCACCGGATGGTCCTTGATCACTTCCTCCAGTACATCCCACACCGTGGGACGTGCCCGCTCCACCATCCGCTTCGCGGACTTGATGTTCTGGGCCACCGCCAGGTCCACCAGCCGCTTCATGACGAAGGGCTTGAACAGCTCCAGAGCCATCACCTTCGGCAGGCCGCACTGGTGCAACCTGAGGGCCGGTCCAACGACGATCACCGAGCGCCCGGAGTAGTCCACCCGCTTGCCGAGCAGGTTCTGGCGGAAACGCCCCTGCTTGCCCTTGAGCATGTCCGAAAGGCTCTTCAGGGGTCGGTTCCCCGGGCCGGTCACCGGCCGGCCCCGCCGGCCGTTGTCGAAGAGGGCGTCCACCGCCTCCTGGAGCATGCGCTTCTCGTTGTTGACGATGATCTCGGGAGCGCCGAGGTCCAGCAGGCGCTTCAGCCGGTTGTTCCGGTTGATCACCCGCCGGTAGAGGTCGTTCAAATCGGAGGTGGCGAAGCGCCCTCCGTCGAGCTGCACCATCGGTCGGAGATCCGGAGGGATCACCGGGATGCAATCGAGCACCATCCCCATGGGGGTGTTCTTGGACCCGTCACGAGTGAAAGGGGAGATCACCTTCAGTCGCTTGATCGCCCGGGCCCTCTTCTGGCCCTTGCCGGTGTGGACGATCTCCTTCAGTCGCTCCTCCTCTTCCCGGAGATTGAGGCCGTGCACCAGCTCCTTGACCGCCTCCGCCCCCATGGCTCCCCGGAAATACTCGCCGAAGCGTTCCTTCAGCTCCCGCCAGATGATCTCGTTCTCGATGAGCAGGCGAGGCTGGAGGTTGCGGAAGGTCTCCCACGTCTGATCCAGCAGATCCACGTCCCGGCTCAGGCGAGCATCCAGCTCCTTGAGCTGGCGCTCGACGTCTTTTCGTGCCCGGTTGAGCTCCGCCGCCTTGGCGCCCTTTGCCTCCAGGCCGGTCAGGGTCTGCTCCAGGCCCTCCTCCAGCTTGGCACGCCGATCCGCCGCGTCCTCCTGGGTCTGCTGACGCTCTCGCCGGACCTGGCTCTCGAGCGTGGTCAGTTCCCGGGAACGCTTGGCCGCATCCACCTGGGTGATCAGATACGCAGCGAAATAGATGACTTTCTCCAGGTCCTTGGGAGCAAGGTCGAGGAGATAGCCGAGACGAGAGGGAACGCCCTTGAAATACCAGATATGAGTGACTGAAGCGGCCAGCTCGATGTGACCCATGCGCTCGCGCCGGACCTTTGCCCGGGTCACCTCGACCCCGCAGCGCTCGCAGACGATGCCCTTGAAGCGGACCCGCTTGTACTTGCCGCAGTAGCACTCCCAGTCCTTGGTGGGACCGAAGATACGCTCGTCGAAGAGGCCGTCCTTCTCGGGCTTCAACGTCCGATAGTTGATGGTCTCGGGCTTCTTTACCTCGCCGTTGGACCACATGCGGATCTGATCCGCCGTGGCCAGGCCGATTCGCAGCTCATCGAAGTAGTTGACGTCGAGCATCAAGCCTCCATATCCACGCTCGATGGTTCACGGCGGGAGAGGTCGATGCCGAGCTCTTCCGCCGTCCGGTACACCTCTTCGTCGATCTCTTTCATCTCGATCTCTTTGCCCTCCGCCGAGAGCACCTCCACGTTCAGACAGAGCGACTGCATCTCCTTGATCAGCACCTTGAAGGACTCCGGGATGCCGGGTTCGGGGATGTTCTCTCCCTTGACGATGGCCTCGTACACCTTCACCCGGCCCAGGACGTCGTCGGACTTGATGGTGAGCAGCTCCTGGAGGGCATAGGCCGAGCCGTAGGCCTCCAGCGCCCAGACCTCCATCTCCCCGAAGCGCTGGCCTCCGAACTGCGCCTTCCCGCCCAGGGGCTGCTGCGTGATCATCGAGTAGGGCCCGGTGGAGCGGGCATGGATCTTGTCGTCCACGAGGTGGAGGAGCTTGAGGACGTAGAGATACCCAACCGTGATGGGCCGGTCGTAGACCTCTCCGGTGCGGCCGTCGTGAAGCATCGCCTTGCCCTCGTGTGCCATCTGCTGGAGGTTCTCGTCAACGTTGAGGTTGGCGAGGGCCTCCGAGATGTCCTGCTCGCGGGCGCCGTCGAAGACGGGGGTGGAGACCCAGATCGTGGACCTCCCGTTCCCCGGATGGCTCTTCGTCTGCTCGGAGGCCCAGCCGTGCTTGGCGGCCCAGCCCAGGTGCGTCTCCAGGACCTGGCCCAGGTTGAGTCGGGAAGGCACCCCGAGCGGGTTCAGGATGATGTCCACGGGAGTCCCGTCGGCCAGGAAGGGCATGTCCTCCTCCGCGAGGATCTTGGAGATCACCCCCTTGTTGCCGTGGCGGCCGGCCAGCTTGTCTCCTTCTTGAATCTTGCGCCGCTGAGCAACGAAGACCCGAACAAGTTGGTTGACGCCGGGGGGGAGCTCGTCACCGGATTCCCGGGAGAACACCCGAACGTCGATGACCTTGCCCGACTCTCCATGAGGCACCTTCAGCGAGGTATCCCGGACCTCCCGAGCCTTCTCGCCGAAGATCGCTCGCAGCAGGCGCTCCTCGGGTGTGAGCTCCGTCTCCCCCTTCGGGGTCACCTTGCCGACCAGGACGTCCGCGGCGCTCACCTCGGCCCCGATGCGGATGATGCCCCGCTCGTCCAGGTCCTTTAAGACCTCCTCCCCGACGTTGGGGATGTCCCGGGTTATCTCTTCCGCCCCGAGCTTGGTATCCCGGGCATCGACCTCATGAGACTCGATGTGGATCGAGGTCAAGACGTCCTCTTTGACCAGGCGCTGGGATAACACGATGGCATCCTCGAAGTTGTGCCCCTCCCAGGGCATGAAGGCCACCAGAAGATTTTTGCCCAGAGCCAACTCCCCCTGGTCCGTGGAGGGACCATCGGCGACGACCTGGCCGGAGCGAATCCGGTCTCCCTCGTCCACGATGGGCTTCTGGTTAATCGAGGTGCCCTGGTTGGAGCGCTGGAACTTCTGCAAGTCATATCGGCGGAGCCGCCCATCGTCCCGGCGAAGCGTGAGATAGTCGGCGCACGCCTCTTCCACCACCCCGGCCGCCTCTGCGACCACCATGTCGGCGGCGTCCAGGGCGGTTCGGATCTCCAGCCCGGTTCCGATGAGCGGGGCCTCGCTGCGAACCAGGGGCACCGCCTGCTTCTGCATGTTGGCGCCCATCAGGGCCCGATTGGCGTCGTCGTGCTCCAAAAAGGGGATCAGCGCGGCCGAGATGCCCATGATCTGCTTCGGCGAGATGTCCATGTAGGTCACCTCTTCGGGCGGCACGTAGTCCACCTCATGCTCCTTGCGCCGGACCAGCACCCGCTCCTCCGAGAAGCGCCCGGTCTCGTCGAGGGGAGCATTGGCCTGGGCGATGATGTGGCGATCCTCCTCATCCGCGGTGAGGTAGTCCACGTTGTCGGTTACCCGGCCCCCCTCCACCCGGCGGTAGGGGGTCTCGATGAACCCGAACTCGTTGATCCGAGCGTAGGAGGCGAGATATCCGATCAGCCCGATGTTCGGTCCTTCCGGAGTCTCGATCGGGCACATTCGCCCGTAGTGAGAGGGATGGACGTCTCTGACCTCGAAGCCCGCTCGCTCGCGCGAGAGGCCCCCCGGCCCAAGCGCCGAGAGCCGCCGTCGGTGGGTGAGGCCCGTGAGGGGGTTGGTCTGATCCATGAATTGCGAGAGCTGTGAGGTGCCGAAGAACTCCTTGATCGAGGCGACCACCGGGCGGATGTTGATCAGCGTCTGGGGGGTGATGGCCTCCACGTCCTGGGTGGTCATGCGTTCCCGAACCACTCGCTCCATCCGGGAGAGTCCAACTCGCACCTGGTTTTGGATCAGCTCCCCCACCGAGCGGATGCGCCGGTTGCCGAAGTGGTCGATGTCATCGACCTCGTGGCCGTCCTCCCCGGCATGGAGCCTGACCAGATACACCACCGCCTTCAAGATGTCCTCATACGAGAGGACGGACTTGTAGGCGGGAGTGCGCGGCCCAACCTCGGTCGGCCGGATCGAGGAGAAGACCTTCCACCGATCCTGCTCCTGGGGATCCTTTCCGATCTTGTCGGTGGAAGCCATCTCCTGGTAGATGCGCCCCAGCACCTCCGCCATCCTGGGATCCGAGGCTCCGAGCTTCTTGTCCACCTTGTAGCGCCCCACCCTGGCCAGGTCGTAGCGCTTCCAGTTGAAGAACAGGTTGTCCAGCAGGGTCCGGGCGGAATCCGGGGTGGGCGGCTCACCGGGGCGCAGCTTGCGATAGATGTCCATCAAGGCATCGTCGGCCGCCGCCACGTGGTCCTTCTCCAGGGTCGCCCGGATCGAGGGCGCCTCGTCGAAGAGCCAGAGGATCTCTTCGGTGGTCAGTCCCATCGCCTTGAGCAGCACCGTCACGTTCTGGCGTCGCTTGCGGTCGATACGGACACCCACCATATCTTTCTTGTCGGTCTCGAACTCCAGCCATGCCCCCCTGGCGGGGATCACCTTGGCCAAGAAGATCTCCTTGTCGGAGGTCTTGTCCAAGGTTCGGTCGAAGTAGACTCCCGGAGAACGGACCAGTTGGCTGACCACCACCCGTTCCGTCCCGTTGATGATGAAGGTGCCCTTGTCGGTCATCATCGGGAAATCCCCCATGAAGACCGTCTGCTCCTTGATCTCCCCTGTCTCCTTGTTCATAAAGGTCGTGGTGACATGCAGCGGAGCGGAGTAGGTCATGTCCTTCTCCTTGCACTCCTGCACGCTGTATTTCTCGTCGCCGAACCAGTGGCCTCCGAACTCGAGCTGAAGGTTGCCCGTGTAGTCCTCAATAGGAGAGATGTCATGGAAGGTCTCTTTCAGACCTTCACTGAGGAACCATTTGAAGGAGTCTCGCTGGACGGCGATCAGATCGGGAAGCGGTTGGATCTCAGGGAACCGGGCAAAGGAAAGACGGTGGCGCGCGCTTCTGCTCGGCAAGCGGATTCCTCCTTCAGTCGTGGTTCAACTCTGGCTAGTCGTTCAGACGCGTTGAGTCCCATGAGCGCAGGTGACGCAAACGCGAAGTGTAGCAGAAGGCGCTACCAGCCGTCAAGTAAAAGAGGTGGGCCGGCCCAGCCAAAATCGTATATTCGGTTTAGACAAGCAAGACTAGATCCCTACGTCTCCCTTGTCAAGGTTGTTTTCGCGCTCTCGTTTCCCCGAGCCCTCTCTCCGGGGCCGCGCATCCCGGAGACGTCTCGGGACGCCACTCCCGATAGCGATCTTCCTCGAGTGCGAAGAGTGGATGGAGGCTCGCCCGGTGGGGAGACTTTCAAGGGTTAGCCAAGTCGCTCCAGAAACGCCCGCGGCGTGAGCACTGGCGGGTCGGGGTCGGGCAGAGCGGTGAGGTGGGGATCACCGGCAACAAGGAAGTGAGCCTTGGCCTCCCGAGCCAGAGCGACGAGGTTATCGTCATCGGGGTCGGGAGTAAGTCCCGGCTCGACGCTGCGCGGGTCGGGTTCTACAAGGGCTTCCCGTCGCAGGATCTCGAGGTACATGTGAACTTCCTCGGCGCTCACGTAGTGACCGAACTTTGGCCGGAGGAGAACCTCTTCGAGCTCGGCCAAGAGACCGGAGAAGACGATGAGCTCGAAGCTCCCGGCTCGCCAGGCGAGCAAGAGCCGAGCTGGAGGTCCCTGCGGTGAGAGAAGAGCAGAGATCAGGACCCCGGGATCGATAACTACCCGATCCACCTACTCTCCAATGTCCCGACGTTCCCGCCGAGCAGCGTGCAACTCCTCGTAGGCGAGAGCGAGGGCCTCGGTGTCCGTGATTTGGCTTCGCCGCCATACCGCCTCCAAAACACCGAGCCCCAAGTAGCTGCGAAGCGCCTCTTCCATAACCTGTGACTCCCGCTTGTCCATACGCGCGGCGAACACCTTGGCCGCACGTAGCACCTGGTCGTCGAGATAGATCGTCGTCTTCCTCTTCGCCATCAGGAAAGAGTACCGTCAAGACGGCATACCGTCAAAACGCAAATTGTCACAGCCAGCTTCTGGCCACGCGGGGCGCGTCCTTTCAGCCGAACGGTCGAGCACGTGCTGGCGCGCAGCATTTCGCACCCGCGGAGCGTGGAATAGTCGCTCCCCTCCTCACCACTCCAGGTACCGGCCGATCCCCTTCTCGCGGGCCCGCCGGTAGGCCAGGGAGGCGACCGCGACGTCCTCCAGGGCGAGGCCCGTGGAGTCGAAGATGGTGATCTCCTC
>JBOGWM010000236.1:0-13641 GCA_050693695.1 Actinomycetota bacterium | reverse complement strand
GAGGCCGGAACCAATGGCGCCGGCAAGGTCATCCCGGAAGGCATGAGCCCAGATGAGGCGGCCAAAGTCCGCCGCCTCATCTACGAGGAAGCCATCGCGAAGGGCAAGGACCCGAAGGTGGCGGAGGCCCTCGCCGGGGCGGCCGAGACCCGGGCCATCCGGGGTCCGTGGTGGCACCCCGACTGGTGACGGGCTGTTCCGCCTTGCTGAGCGCCTTGATCGCCTTCCCGCCGGTAAGGGCCGGGGGCCCCGGGTTCACGCCGAGAGCTCAACTGACGCTGGACCAGGCTTCGCCGGTCCCCGATAGCAAAGGGTAGAGGGATGGACAGACAAAAGGCACGCGTCCTCTCGGGCATCGCGGCCACCGGCAAGCTCCACATCGGCAACTACGTCGGCGCCCTCAGCGTCTGGGCGCAGGAGCAGGCGCTCTACGATAACTACTTCTTCGTCGCGGATCTTCACGCGCTCACCATCCCGGAGAACGTGTCCCCCGAGGCGCTGCGGGCCCGCATCCGCGAGATCGTGGCGCTGTACCTCGCCTGCGGGATCGACCCCGACGCCTCGGTGATCTTCTTGCAGTCGCAGGTCCCTGCGCATGCGGTGCTCGGCTGGATCCTCGATTGCGTGACCCCTCTCGGATGGCTGGAGCGGATGACCCAATACAAGTCGAAGTCCCGGTCCACCAATCCGAGCGCCGGCCTGCTGACCTATCCGGCCCTCCAGGCCGCCGACATCCTCCTGTACGGGGCGAACTTCGTGCCGGTCGGGGATGACCAGCGCCAGCATATCGAGCTCACCCGAGATATCGCCCAGCGTTTCAACCATCTCTTCGGGGAGGTGTTCGTTATGCCCGAGCCGCTGATCCGGGCGAGCGGCGCCCGGATCATGGGTCTGGACGATCCCGCCGTGAAGATGAGCAAGAGCCTGGCCGAGGTCCGGGAGGGCCATGCCATCGGCCTGCTCGATCCGCCCGACAAGATACGTCGCGCCGTCATGCGGGCCGTCACCGACTCGGGCTCGGCGATCCGCCGGGATGCGCTCTCCCCGGGCACCGAGAACCTGCTCGTGCTCCACGAGGTCCTCTCGGGATCGAGCCGGGAGGAGACCCTCGACAAGTTCGAGGGCTGCGGATACGGGATCCTGAAAAAGGACCTCGCCGAGCTCGCTATCGAGACGGTGCGCCCCATCCAGCGTCGCTATGAAGAGATTCGGTCCGACGATCTCCAGCTCGACCGGACGCTGACCAGCGGGGCGGAGCGAGCCGGCGCCGTCGCCAACCAGACCCTGAATCGGGTTCTGCGCCGAGTGGGACTCGCGCAATAGTCTCTGAGTCGGGGCAGTCGGATCATCCTCCATCGTGGGGTCGGCGAACATGGCGCCCGCGAAAACCCCCACCCGGCCAACGTCGCCGTCCACCGGAGGGAGAGCGACGAAGATCGAGGAGAGCGGCGGGGGCGAGAGGCGAGGGAGGCTGGTAGCATCACGCCTGCGTCCTTGGATACCGTCCGATGAGCCAGCCGCCAGCCGCGAGAGTCTTGAGCGCCGTCACCTATCTGCGGATCCTCCTCGTCCCGGCGGCGATGGCGCTCATCCTGGCCGGAGCCCGGCTCCGGTACGCCTACGTGGGCGCCGCGGCCCTCTTCGCCCTCGCCGCTTTCACCGATTTCCTGGATGGCTACCTCGCCCGGCGCTGGCAGGCCACCAGCAGCCTGGGTTCCTTTCTCGACACCACCGCGGACAAGTTGTTGGTTTCAGGGGTGCTCATCACGCTGGTCGCGGTGGGCAGGGTCTCTCCCTGGATCGCCGCCATCATCGTGGGGCGCGAGCTTGCCATCTTGGGGTTGCGGGGCGTGGTCGCCATGGGTGGAGCGCCCTTCCACCCCTCGATCTGGGGCAAGCTCAAGACCAACGCTCAGTTCGTCGGCATCATCCTCGCCATCGCTCGCTATCCGCATCGGTTGGGCCCGCTCTTCTTCGATGAGTGGGTGATGCTGGCGGCTGCGGCGGCGACGGTCATGTCCGCGGTCGAGTATCTGACCCGCTTCTCGGAAGCCCTCACCGGGCGCCGGGCGCCGTAGCTCCCGGCCGCCGATGTCGGGCAGGGTCTTCGTGACCGGGGGAACGGGCTTCATCGGGGGAAACCTTCTGGAGCGGCTCGTGTCCGAGGGCAGGGAGGTGGTGGCCCTGGCCCGGTCCTCCCCGGCGGCCGCGACCCTCCGAGACCGACGGGTGACCCCGGCGCCCGGCGACCTGGCCGACGAGGAGGCGCTGGTGGAAGGGATGCGGGGATGCGAGGTTCTCTACCATGCCGCCGGGATCAACGCCCTCTGTCTTTGCGACCCCTCGCCGCTTTACCGCACCAACGTGGACGGGGCCCGGAGGGTGGTTCGCGCCGGCGCCCGGGCGGGGATTCGACGGATCGTGCTCACCTCCTCGGCCGCGACCATCGGCGAGGGGCGCGGCTGCGTCGGCGCCGAGAACAGTCCGCATCGGGGTTGGTTCCTCTCGCACTACGAGCGATCCAAGCACGAGGGAGAACGGGCCGCCTTCGAGTCGGCCGCCGCCGCCGGCGTGGAGCTCGTCTCGGTCAATCCCGCCTCCGTCCAGGGTCCGGGAAGGACGGGGGGCCCTGCCCGGCTGATCCTCGACTACCTCAACGGAAAGCTGCCGGTATTCGTCGATGCCACCCTGAGCCTCGTGGACGTCTCGGACTGCATCGAGGGACATCTGCTCGCCGAGGCCAGAGGAAGACCGGGGGAGCGCTACCTCCTCTCCGGCGCCACGCTGAGCACCGGGGAGGCCCTGGCCCTCCTCTCGCGCCTGTCGGGGGTGAGGCGGCGGGTCCGGCGCCTGCCGCCCGGCGCGGCCCTGGCGGTTGGGACGCTGGCGGAGGCGGCAGGCCGGCTCCTGGGCAAGCGCCCGGTGATCTGCCGCGAGACGATGCGCACGGTGCTCCACGGGCATGCCTACGACGGTTCCAAGGCCACCCGGGAGCTGGGGCTGCGGTATCGCTCGGCCGAGGACACTTTCCGGCGCGCCCTGCTCTGGTACGCCGAGCATGGGTGTGTCCCCGACGGGCTTCCCGGCCTGCAATCCCGCCCCGACTGAACCTCGTGGATGCCTCCGTGGATGATCGTGTCCGATTAAAATTAACCGGTCCCGAGCTCGACGCGGCCGCGGCGCTGGCGGCCTTTGATCCCCAACTCGCAAAGAGTTACCATCCGGCCCTGGAGCGAGCCCGAGAGATCGGCTTGAGGAAGTTCCGGGATGCGCTCACTCGTGAGGGCATCATCGGCAACTCCGCGTCGCTTGAGGGGCGCCGATCGCCAACGCACCTCGACGACATCGGGGCGCTCCGGCCTCCACAGGTCCATCCCGATCGATGGCTGCGTCTTCTCGATGAGATTGCCTCTAGCATCGCCATCCACGCGCTTGGCCTGATCGCGGAGGTCCGTCGCCGGGAGCGGCTGGCTGCGTCCGCCCTCCCGGTCGACGGGGGAAACGCTCTCCGCTGGGCCTCCAGGATCGCGGCCGTTGACGCAGGCTTCAGCCCCCTTGCCGTTTTCGAGCAGGCCGTGGTCGATGGCCATCCGCTGCACCCCTGCGCTCGTATCCGATCCGGCATGACCATGGACGAGCTGTTCGCCTACACGCCGGAGTGGGTGGACGACCTCAACGTCGGCGTCATCGCCATCGCGAGGCCATGGATCGTGGATCATGGCCTGACCGACCTTCTCATCGACACCCACCCCGAGATGGCTCGAGCCGCCGCCCGGTACCTGAGAGGCGAGGGGCTTGTTCCCGCGGATTTCGCGCTGCTTCCCATCCATCCGTGGCAGCTACGCCACAAAGTGGCGGACCGCGGCGCTGAGGCGGAGGCGGGGAGGATCATCATCCTCCCGGACGCGAAGATTCCCGCCCGGCCGCTCCTCTCGGTGCGGACGCTGGCTCCCACCCGAAGCCGCCGGGCGCCCCACATCAAGACCGCCCTGGACGTTCAGCTCACCGGCGCGCTGCGTATCGTGTCGCCGGCGGCCGTCCACAACGCCCCCCGGATGTCGCGCCTTCTGGCCGAGATCAGCAAGCGGGAACGGGCGTTTGGCGGTCGGTTCGCGATGCTCGGCGAGCTGGCCAGCGCCCGTTACCGGCCCGCGGCGGGAGAGCCGGCGGCGCGGGCAGGCAGCTTGGGGGCGATTCTCCGGGAATCGCCCGAACGCCATGCCGGCCGGGGGGAGGTGACCCTTCCCGTCGCCGCGCTCGCCGCCCGCTCACCTCTGAGCGGCCAGCCGCTGATGATCGACGTGGTGGAGGAGCTCGCCGCAGGCCGTCGGATCCCGGTACGCGAGGCGGCGCATTCGTTCCTGGAGGAGTATTGCCGCCTGGCGCTGCCCCCGCTTCTGACGCTGCTCTCACGCTGGGGTGTGGCGCCGGAGGCGCATGGCCAGAATACGCTGGTGGTGCTGAAAGGCGGTGTGCCCGTGCGCCTGCTCTTTCGCGATCTGGCGAGTATCCGGGTGAGCCCGATCCGACTCGCCCGGTGCGGGATCCGGCTTCCCGAGCTCGCCGGGTCGCTCTCCGTCCCCGACGACGAGCTGCGAAGGAGGATCTTCGCTCCCCTTTTCGTCACCAACCTCTCCGAGGTGGTATCCGCTCTCGCCTCGGCCACCGGAGGCGATGCCGGCGACCTGTGGTCGCTGGTCGCCCGGGGATGCCGGGCGGTCTATCTCCGGCTGAGTGCGGATGCGAGCATTCGCACTCAGGCCGCGCCGGATGAGGCCGCCCTGTTCGAGCCCACCTTGCCCGTCAAGGCCATGCTGGCGATGCGGCTCGCCGACGATTCGCGCCTCGACCGGTGGGCCACCACCCGCAACCCCCTGGCAGAGCACCGGTGATCACTTCATCAACTCTCAGACGAACCAGGTTGGGGGTTCTCTAGAGCCGCTTGACCGATCGGTAGGCTCTTTTCGACAGCCCGGAACACGCTGGCGAACCATGGGGTGAACGGTTCTCTTTTCAGCATTTCTTCGAGCTCGACTAGTGACACGCTTCGATAGCCGGCGACTTCAGCAGGCGCCGGGTCGGGAACCCCGTCATAGAGTCCGACGAACAAATGGTTCCATTCCTGTTCCACCAATCCGCTTACCGGATCTACCACGTGATAGCAGACTGTTCCCGTGGCACGCAGAGCTTCCGGTTGTATGCCCAACTCCTCGTACAGTCTGCGGAGAGCAGCGTCATGAGGCGATTCACCGGGCGAGGGATGTCCGCAGCAGGTGTTGCTCCAGGCACCCGCGGAGTGATACTTGCCCTGGGCTCGCTGCTGGAGCAGCAATCTGCCGTTCCCATCCAGGAGGAAAACGGAGAACGCCCGATGTAGTTGCCCATCACCGAGATGTACTTCCATCTTTTCGGCAGTCCCGATCGTGACGCCGTCCTCATCGACCAGCTCCACCAATTGGGTGGGCATTTCACCGAGCATACTTAGATACCGCACACCTGGATGAGCACTTCTCGTTCCCGGGCCCGATCCAGCTCGATGAACATCACCCTTTGCCATTGGCCGAGCAGAAGTGACCCCTCCCCCACGGCTATGTACTCGGAGGTCCTGCCGCCTATCAGTTGACGGAGATGAGAATGGGCGTTCTTGCTCTCGCCCTCGTGCATGTTTTCGGTGCGGATCTTGAAGTCATCGTGCAGATAGGTTTCCGAGCGAGGGACCAGGCGCTCCAAGGTTGAGCGAATGTCGGCGAGCAGCCCGGATTCCCTCTCGTTGACCACGATTGCGCATGTCGTGTGCGGGGAGTACACAAGCGCATATCCCTCCTCGATGCCTGCGGTGATGATTGCCTTCTCGACGTTCGGGGTGATGTCGATCACCTCGAATTCCCGGGTGGTTCTGATTTGAAGCTTGTCACGGTGAAACATCACCGTCGAAGATCGAGCGCCGTCAGGTTCGGGGCACCTCGAAATGATCATTGAATATCCCTTGCGCTCGGGATTGCCGGCAAGGGAAAGCGAATTGCTTCGGTGGTCATTCTTACTTCCTCGATCTCCACGATGCCCTTGCCCTTCAGATAGGAGATCACTCGTTCCACCAGCACCTCGGGGGTGGATGCGCCCGAGGTGATGCCAACCACCTCGGCCTTCTCGATCCAGGACCCTTCGATCCCGGTCTCATCCTCGATCAGGTAGGAGGGGACTCCCGCCTCTCGCGCCACCTCGACCAGACGGTTGCAGTTGGATGAATTGGTCGAACCAACGACAAGCACCAGGTCTGACAGCCGGGCGATCCGCTTGACCGCCCACTGCCGGTTTTGGCTCGCATAGCAGATGTCGTCCTTGGTGGGGCCCGAGATCGCGGGGAACCTCTCCCTCAGCGCCGCGACCACTTCCATAGCGTCGTCCATCGCAAGGGTCGTCTGGGAGACGAAGGCTACGTTGTCCGGGTCGCTTACCTCAACCCCGGCCACTTCTTCGGGGCGCTCGATGATCACGGTATGGTTAGGGGCCTGACCGGAGGTTCCCTCCACCTCTTCATGCCCGGCATGGCCGATGAGAAAGATGGTCCTGCCCTGGTTGGCGAAACGGCGGGCCTCGACGTGAACCTTGGTCACCAGTGGACAGGTGGCGTCGATCAGCTTGAGGTCCCTCGCCTCAGCATTCCGGTAAACGTTGGGGGCAACACCGTGCGCGGAGAGCACGCAGACGGATCCGGGCGGCACGTCCTGCTCGGTCTCGACGAAGATCGCACCCTTGGCCTCCAGCCCCTTCACCACGTGCAAGTTGTGGACGATCTGCTTGCGGACGTAGACCGGCGCTCCATGGAGCTCGAGCACCCGCTCGACGATCTCCACCGCCCGATCCACCCCGGCGCACCAGCCTCTGGGCGCTGCCAGAAGAATCTTCCTAGCCATCGCTGCTTCCTCCCGACGTTCCGGCAGCGGCGATCTCGGAGGCCACCTTGATCGCCTCCTCCATCAGCGCATCCACCATCCCGGCGGCGGGAACCCAGCCAATCTGGCGACCCCGAGAGAAGATCAGGCCGCGTCCGGGCCCCGCCGCGATGCCCACGTCCGCTTCCCGGGCTTCACCCGGACCATTGACCTCGCATCCCATGACCGCGATCTGAATCGGCGGCAGCTTCATCTGTTCCAATCGGTCCTGCACTTGCCGGGTCAACTCCAAGATGTCGAGCTCCGCGCGCCCACAGGAGGGGCAGGCAACCAGGTCGAAGGTGGACTGGCGCAGCCCGAGCGCTTGGAGGATCTGTTTGGCAACTTTTACTTCTTCAACCGGCTCCGCGGTTAAAGACACCCGGATGGTGTCTCCTATCCCTTCGGCCAGAAGCGTCCCGATGCCCACAGCCGACTTGAGGGCGCCGTAAGGGGGAGGTCCCGCCTCGGTGACTCCCAGATGAAGGGGATAGTCGACCGCCGTCGCCAGCAGCCGGTAGGCCTGAATCATCTGAGACACTTTTTGGTGCTTGACCGAGACCTTGATGTCGGAGAAGCCCTCCTCCTCGAGTATCTTGATCTCTTCGAGAGCGCTCGCCACCAGCGCTTCGGGCGTGGGCCCCCCGTAGATGGCAAGCAGTCGCTTGTCCAGGGAACCGGCGTTCACCCCAACTCGAATGGGAACGGCGCGCTGGGCGGCCTCGCGTACCACGATACGGACGTGATCAGCGTTGCGGATGTTGCCGGGATTGAGGCGGAGGCCATGAACCCCCGCTTCCAGGGCCATGAGGGCCAGGCGGTAGGAAAAGTGAATGTCGGCGATGATCGGCGCCCCGGCTTCTTTCACGATCTCGGGCAAAGCCCGGGCATCGCCCTCGTGGGGCACCGCGACTCGAACCAGGTCGCCGCCTTGGGTCGCGATGGCATGGGCCTGGATGAGCGTGGCCCGGACGTCCCGGGTCTTGGTCGTGGTCATCGACTGGATACGAATGGGGGCATCCCCACCGATCTCGACGTTGCCGAGAGTGATCTTGGCGGACCGGCGTCGTCGCGAGGTCGTCGCCTCCATGCTGGCGGTCATTGATCGCTCCTTTCTTACATCAGCTACGACGAGCGACGGGCCAGAAACATGGTTAGCTGTTCCAGTCGCCACAGGAACGGGTTCCGCTCGCCCGCCTCGGCTCTCCCGGCCTCAGTCAATCCGGCCTCGACCAATGAGGCCACCGCCAGCTCGCAGTATCGCTTGGTCTCGCTCTCGGCAAAGCCGCGGGCGTTGCAGCCCTCGAGGGCTTCTCGCACCGCACGCTCGTCGGCGGCGCTGACCGGGGACTGGCGTTCATAGATGGCTGCCAGCCGAGCGCGCGCCTCGGGAACGGCGTGGGCTAGAGCGAACAGGATGGGGAGGGTCTTCTTGCGCCGGCGGATGTCGCTGCCGCTTGGCTTGCCGGTGTCAGCCTGAGTACCCCAGATCCCCAAGATGTCGTCACGGATCTGGAATGCCATCCCCAAGTGATGACCGAAGCGGGAGTAGGCGGCAAACATCGCCTGATGATGGCTGTCGGTGGCTTCCAGGGCGATCAAGGCGCCACACGCCGTGGCAGCCGACATCAGCGCGGCCGTCTTGGCGGCGATCATCTCGGCGTAGCGCTCGAGGTCGGTTTCGCTCGAGCGCTCAAAGTTCAGGTCCTGGTGCTGGCCTACCGTGAGCCGGACTGAGGCCTTCGCCATGACTGCCGCCACCCGGGTGGCCCGCTGGGGCTCCAGGCCGCGCCGCGCCAGCCGGGCAAGGCAGCAGAACGCGAGCGCGTGGAGGCAGTCGCCCACATTGATGGCCTGGTGCTCGCCGAGCACCACCCAGAGGGTGAGACGCCCCCGGCGCCACCGGTCGCCGTCTTCGATGTCGTCGTGGACAAGGCTGTAGTTGTGAAGCAACTCGATGGCGGCGGCCAAAGGCAGTACCCGGTCCAGCCCGCCCCGGTCGACTTCGGCATCCGCGCTCACCAGAGCCGCCTGGTAGGCGAGCAGGACAAGAGCCGAGCGCAGCTTCTTGCCCCCCCCAGCTCGCCGATCGGGCGGCGGGGGGCGGAAATTGGCATCGAGTAGGCCCAAGTGGTAGCCGATGGCGCGGCGCAGCCCGGGATCGTCGATCTCGTCATCGACGATCGCCGCCATCTCGGCGCCAACCGCAACCGCGTGCTCGCTCAGGACCCCTTCGATGGAATAGCCGACGACCTGGGCGACCTCCAGGCATCTCTCGCTCGCCTTTTCTACGACTCTCACCTCCTTCTCCTGCTGCTCCACCCGGGTCGCCTATCGGTGCTTCCACGAAAACACGGGCCGAAGCTTGGGGATAGATCTTTCAGATGCCTCTTAGTACGTCTTTCACCTTCTACGCGTCTTCCAAACGTCTTTAACATGTCTCTCACTCCGTAGATCTTTACTCACCTTACAAGCGCCTGGTATGACGCTGTTGACACGATCAACCCCGAGCAGACCACGCGTTGGGAGGCTGGGTGGCGAGGATGCTCGTCGAGCACCGCAGGGGAGCGGAAAAGCTGCGGAAAGAAGAAGGCAAGAGGACCCGAGGGAGGTCGGGCACGCTCATGCAACCTTTTGAACTACCGGAGTTCTATTTGCCCTGGCCTGCCAGGTTGAACCCCAACCTGGAGGGGGCGCGTGAGCACTCCAAGGCGTGGGCCTACGAGATGGGCATTCTCGATTCCCAGCATGGCTCGGAGAGTTCGCCCATCTGGGATGAGGCCAGGTTCGATGCCATGGACTACGCTCTGCTGTGTTCCTACACCCATCCGGAGGCCCCCGGTCCGGAGCTCGACCTGGTCACTGACTGGTATGTGTGGGTCTTCTACTTCGATGACCACTTCCTGGAGGTCTACAAGCGCCCTCAGGATCGGGCCGGCGGGAAGGCCTACCTGGACCGCCTTCCCTTGTTCATGCCGGTTGATCTGTCCGCCCCTGTCCCGGAGCCGACCAATCCCATAGAACGTGGGTTGATCGACCTTTGGGGTCGAACGGTTCCGAGCAAGTCCGTGAAGTGGAGGCACAAGTTCTTCCACAACACCAGGGGCCTGCTTGAAGAGTCAACGTGGGAACTGAACAACATCAGCGAGGACCGGATCCCGAATCCAATCGAGTATGTCGAGATGCGGCGCAAGGTTGGCGGAGCCCCGTGGTCGGCGGATCTGGTGGAACATGCCGTCTTTGTCGAGATCCCGGCCGGTATCGAGGCAACCCGGCCGATGCAGGTGCTCAAGGACACCTTTGCCGATGGTGTGCACCTGCGCAACGACCTGTTCTCCTACCAAAGGGAGACCGAGGATGAGGGAGAGCTGGCCAACATGGTGCTGGTATTGGAACGCTTCTTGGGAGCAAGCATCCAGGAGGCGGCCAATCTAACCAACGACATACTCACCTCCCGCCTTTACCAGTTCGAGAATACGTTCTTCACCGAGCTACCCCCTTTGTTCGATGAGCATCGCCTGGACCCGGTAGAACGCGCCGACGTGGTGAAGTGGGCCAAGGGGCTTGCGGATTGGCAGTCCGGGGGCCATGAGTGGCACATGAGATCCAGCCGCTACATGAACAAGGCAGCCAACGACTCCCCGGGAGCAATGCTGCTGGGAGGGCCCACGGGTCTGGGCACATCGGCTGCACGCCTTGGATTATCACCCCGGACCCTGGGCCTGAGGGTGAGAAGCTTCAGCCACACTCCCTACCAAGCGGTGGGTCCCACGAAGCTTCCCGAGTTTTACATGCCGTTCTCCACCCGGATGAATCCCAATCTGGATGCCTCTCGCCGAAATACCATCGAGTGGTCGCGCCGGATGGGGATGCTGGATTCAGTTCCCGGCATCGCCGAGCTCGGCATCTGGAACGAGGAAAGGCTCGCCTGCTTCGACTTCCCTATTTGCGCCGCGATGATCAATCCGGACGCCTCCCTCCCCGAGCTTGATATCACCTCGGGCTGGCTCACCTGGGGTACCTATGCAGACGACTATTTTCCGATGATTTACGGAAACACTCGCGACATGGCGGGCGCGAAGGTGTTCATCGCCCGGCTATCTGAATTCATGCCTTTGGATATCATCCCGACGGCCGTGCCTGTCAATCCCGTCGAGCGCGGGTTGGCCGACCTCTGGATCCGCACCGCGTACCCGATGTCGCAGCCCGCTCGACTTCAGTTTCGCCGCACCGTCCAGGACATGGTCCAAAGCTGGCTGTGGGAGCTCGCGAACCACATCCAGAACCGGATCCCAGACCCTGTCGACTATGTTGAGATGCGCCGCAAGACGTTTGGCTCGGACATGACCATGGCCCTTGCTCGACTGTCGGTCGGCGACGAGGTTCCGGGGGAGATCTTCCAGACCAGACCGATGTTGGGGCTGGCCAAGTCCGCGCAGGACTACTGCTGTTTGATGAATGACATCTTCTCTTATCAAAAAGAAATGGAGTTTGAAGGCGAGCTCAACAACGGCGTCCTCGTTGTTGAGCAGTTCCTCGACTGCGATAAGGATCGGGCGGTCGAAGTTGTAAACGCGCTGATGTCCGCACGTATGTCCCAGTTTGAACATATCTTAGCTAACGATCTATCTACTCTATTCGATGAGTTCGGTCTGAGCGCCACTATCCGCGAGAGATTGGACCGATATATCGAGCTGCTGAAGCTCTGGATGTCCGGCGTTCTCAAGTGGCACATCGTGACCGGTCGTTACCGGGAACCCATGTTGTTGCAATCCCCAACCCCGGGGAGATTCTTCCGCAGCCCCGCCGGGTTGGGTACCTCGGCTGCGCGTATCGGATCGCTGTGCGGCGCCGGGCCCCGGGGTCGGTGTTCGCTCGATGAGGTCAGTTCCTTTGTCGCTACAACCAGAGATTGAGGGGGTGGGTTGTGCCGGAGTCGGTTGAGTCAGGTGTTGAAGTGGAGAGCGGGCGCCCGGAGACGAATGGGCGGCCGGAGATGAATGGAAAGCCGCAGCTTAGTCTGAGCAAAGCCGCAGCGCGCAACTTGGCGACCACCACCAAGTCCGTGCCGCAGATGCAGGAGATCTCCTCCCGGTGGTTGCTGAGGGTATTGCCGTGGGTGCAGGTGTCGGCTGGCGTGTATCGGGTGAACCGCCGGTTGAGCTACGCGGTGGGCGATGGGCGGGTGACGTTCACCAACGTCGGCGCCGAGGTGCGAGTTGTCCCCCAGGAGCTTTGCGAGTTGGCGTTGCTGCGAGACTTCGACGATGTCGAGGTGCTGGCGGCGCTGGCCGACCGGTTCGTCCAGCGGGAGTTCGAGCTCGGCGACGTGATCGTGGAGAGAGGCCAGCCAGCCGATCAGATCGTCCTGATCGCCCATGGCAAGGCAAACAAGATCGGTACCGGGAAGTACGGCGATGAGACCGTGCTCGCGGTGCTGGCCGACGGCGACCATTTTACGTACGAGGCGTTGATGGAGTCCCAGGATTACTGGGAGTTCACGGTCAAGGCGGTCACCCGCTGCACCGCGCTGTCGCTATCGCAACCGGTGTTCGAGGAGCTGGTCGCCGCCTCCGAGGCGTTGCAGGCTCACCTCGAGCGGTTCAAAGCCCGCTCGAAACAACCACAGAACCGCTACGGCGAGGCCGCCATCAAGCTGTCCGCCGGGCATGAGGGGGAGCCCGACTTACCGGGGACCTTCGTCGACTACGAAGTCTCACCCCGCGAGTACCACTTGAGCGTGGCCCAAACCGTGTTGCGAGTGCACACCCGGGTGGCGGACCTCTACAACGAACCGATGAACCAGACCGAGCAACAGCTCCGCCTCACCGTCGAGGCGCTACGGGAACGCCAGGAACACGAGATGATCAACAACCGGGAGTTCGGGTTGCTGCACAACGCGGATCTCAAACAGCGCATCCACACCCGTGCGGGGCCGCCCACCCCCGACGACATGGACGAACTCCTGGCGACGGTGTGGAAGGAGCCCGGGGTCTTCCTGGCCCACCCCCGCACCATCGCCGCCTTCGGCCGGGAGTGCACCCGCCGCGGTGTCTACCCCCAAACCGTCGACATGGCCGGCCACATGGCGCCCGCCTGGCGCGGCATCCCCCTGCTGCCCTGCAACAAGATCCCCGTCACCGATACCGGCGCCAGCTCTATCCTGCTGATGCGTCTCGGTGAAGCTACCCGAGGTGTCATCGGCCTGCACCAGACCGGCATCCCCGACGAATACCAACCCAGCCTATCGGTCCGGTTCATGAACATCAGCGAGAAAGCGATCCTCTCCTACCTCGTCAGCGCCTACTACTCCGTGGCCGTCCTGGTCCCCGACGCGCTCGGCATCCTCGAAGACGTCGAGATCGGGCGCTGAGGGGAGGTCGGGAGCACGTCATGCAACCATTCGAGTTGCCGGAGGTCTACATACCGTCGAAGGGGCTACAGAGCTGGATGGCGGGCGATCTCCGATGGTCTCTCGAGACCGGCCGCTATAGGGAATCCGGATTGGGCAATTCCTCGCCAGCCGTGGGGCTTCTCAGCGGCCCCACGGGGCTGGGCGCCTCGGGTGCGCGTATCGGATCTTTTAGAGATTGAGGGGGTGGGTTGTGCCGGAGTCGGTTGAGTCAGGTGTTGAAGTGGAGAGCGGGCGCCCGGAGACGAATGGGCGGCCGGAGATGAATGGAAAGCCGCAGCTTAGTCTGAGCAAAGC
>JBOGWM010000235.1:0-2158 GCA_050693695.1 Actinomycetota bacterium | reverse complement strand
TGGAGGAGGCCCGCATGCAGCCGCCCGCCCAGACCGTCATCCCCTCGCGCTAGAATCCCTCTACTTCCCCGTAGAAGCCGGAATATGGCAGATTCTCAAGTCTTGTCTCGCGGTGATAGGAGATGTTCCCACTGTCTCGAGGTCGTATCCTCACCTTCCGGATGCTGGCCGCCCTGGCGGCGCTCGGCGCCGGTCTGGCCGTCTACTCCCACCTCGCCTGGCTGCGATCGCAAATCGTGGTCTCGGGGAGGTTAATCCCGGTGGTTGTGGCCACTCGCGACCTCCAGCCCGGCGCCGTGGTGGAGGCGGGAATGCTGGAGGTGTCCCGGTACCCCGACCACAACATCCCCCGCGGGGCGATCAAAAGCATCGGTTCCGCGCTGGGAGGGGTGGTGGCGGTTCCCATCTTCCGGGGCGACCCGGTTACCGCCCCCAAGATCGGGCGTGGCCGGGGAGCCTCTTCCGCGATCCCCAAGGGCATGAGGGCCTACACCCTCCTCGTCACCTCGGGCTGGGGCCCGGCCTTTGCCCCCAAGGTCGGCGAATTGATGGACGTCATCGTCACCCTGCCTCAAGAGGTCCTCGGCGAGGCTCGATCCGTAACCGTCGCCCGATCGAGGCGGGTGGCGGCGGTGGGGTCTCCGCCCTCCCGGCCGGGGTTCGCAACGAGCCGGACCGGCCGTGGCGACCCTTCCGGACCGGCCCTGATGATCACTCTGTTCGTAACCTCCGAGGAAGCCGAGCGCCTGGCGATGGCGGAGTCCCTCGGGCGGGTCACGATGGTCCTGGCCCCCGAGAATGCCGCGGAGGACGTCGATCCGTTCCCCGTCACCCCACGAGATCTCGGGGTCGGATGACACTCTTCCAGGCCTTCACGCTGGGGGGGGTTCAGGGGTTCACCGAGTTCTTGCCCATATCCTCCTCCGCCCACCTGGTCCTGGTGCCCACCCTCTTGGGCTGGCGCCGGCCCTCGCTCGCCTTCGACGTCCTGCTCCATGTGGCGAGCCTGATGGCCGTGCTGGTGTATTTCCGGGCGGAGCTCGGCCAGATCCTGATGGGACTTCGGAGGGCGGGTCCCGGGCGGCGGCTCCTGGGTCTTCTCGTGGTGGCCACCATACCGGCGGCATTGACCGGCTTGCTCCTCGGCAAGCCGCTGGAGCGCACCTTCGACCGGCCGCGGGCGGTGGCTCTCGAGCTGATGGCGACGGGACTCATCCTCCTGGTGGCAGAAGTCTTCGCCCGGCGAAGGCAGGCGGGAGGCAAGGAAAAGGAGGATTCAACGACGGAGGGCCTGGCCGGCGTCGTCAAGGCCGGGAGCGCCCTGGTGATCGGCGCGGCGCAAGCGGTGGCGATCCTGCCGGGGATCTCTCGCTCCGGGGTCACCATCGTGGCCGGCCTCGGCACGGGACTGTCCCGTTCCCAGGCCGCTCGGTTCTCCTTCCTGATGGCCATCCCCGCCCTGGCCGGCGCCGCCGTCCTCAAGCTCCCCGAGCTTCCCCGACTGGACCTGGGGCCCGGTCCCCTCGTCGTGGGGTTCCTCGCCTCCCTCATCTCCAGCTACCTCGCCATCGGAGGGATGATCGGCTACCTGCAGCGCCGGGGCCTGCACCCCTTCGCCATCTACTGCCTGGTAGCGGGACCGATCGCCCTATACCTCTTGATGCGGTAACCACAGGTCCCGGAATGTCACCCCCGACCTTCAAACTAGGAGCGGCTCCTAAGCCCCGATCGCGAGGCGCGAGAGCGCCGCGTGCCTTGGCACGCAATGCGACGAGCAACGTTGCGAGCGGGGACGCAGGGCCGCTGTAACCAGCTCTAACCGGGATCGGCCAAGCCGAAGAGCGAGAGCAGGTCGCTCTTGGTGAAGAGACGGGAGAGATCGAGACAGACGGGGTCGATCACCTCGTCGAAGAGGGCCTGCTTGGCCGCCAGGATCTCGTCGATGCGCTCCTCGATCGTATCCATGCAACGGTAAGCGTAGACGGTCACCGGAAGGGTCTGACCCATCCGGTGCGTGCGGTCCTCGGCCTGGCGCTCCACCGCCGGGTTCCACCACCGGTCGAAGTGCACGACGTAGCTCGCGTCGGCGAGGTTGAGTCCCTGCCCGCCCGCCCGCAGCGAGAGAACGAGGAGGCGATGTCCGGCATCGCCGTGGAAC
>JBOGWM010000234.1:0-4775 GCA_050693695.1 Actinomycetota bacterium | reverse complement strand
AGCGTGAGGAAGTAAGGCTCGTCGCGCACCGGTGGAAGCTCGGTCTGGCCGAAGACCTCCACCGGCGCCATGCCGCGGAACGCTGAGAGATCGAGCTGTACGTACTGGACGAGGCGCGAGAGATTGGCCACGATCAGCAGTCGCTGATCTTCGTAACTGCGGACGAAGGCGAGGATCTTGCGGTTCGCGGGATGAAGGAACTCGATCGAGCCCCGGCCGAAGGCCCGATAGCGCAGGCGCTGGGCCACCAGGCGCTTCATCCACCACAGGAGCGAGTTGGGGTTGTTCTGTTGGGCCTCGACGTTTACGGCCTCCGCGTGGTACTCGGGGTCGGTGATCACCGGCAGGTACAGCTTCTGAGGATTGGCCCGGCTGAACCCGGCGTTGCGATCGGAGCTCCACTGCATCGGGGTGCGCACCCCGTTGCGGTCGCCCAGGTAGATGTTGTCTCCCATCCCGATCTCGTCGCCGTAGTAGATGACCGGCGTTCCGGGAAGCGAGAAGAGCAGGCCGTTCATGAGCTCGATGGTCTTTCGGTCCCCTCCCAAAAGCGGCGCCAGGCGACGCCGGATTCCCAGGTTGATGCGGGCCTGCCGATCGTGGCTGTAGGCCCGGTACATGTAGTCGCGCTCCTCGTCGGTCACCATCTCCAGGGTGAGCTCGTCGTGATTGCGCAAGAACACCGCCCACTGACAGGCTTCGGGGATCGGTGGGGTCTGGCACATGATGTCCACGATGGGGAAGCGGTCCTCCTGGCGGATGGCCATGAACATCCGGGGCATGACCGGGAAGTGAAAGGCCATATGGCACTCGTCCCCGTCCCCGAAATAGGCGACCGCGTCCTCCGGCCACTGGTTGGCC
The DNA here is from genome assembly GCA_050693695.1 of Actinomycetota bacterium. Taxonomy (GTDB): domain Bacteria; phylum Actinomycetota; class CADDZG01; order JAHWKV01; family JAOPZY01; genus JBOGWM01. Next base: position 3,914 of record JBOGWM010000234.1, on the reverse strand, counting down.
TCCGCCAGAAGCATCCGGTTCTCGAACCGGGCATCGATATGGGTCCGAAGCTCCTTTAGGTATTGATGGGTCTCGGGCAGGTTCTCGCAGATCGTCCCTTCCCGCTCGAAGAGATAGGGCACGGCGTCGAGCCGCAGCCCATCCACGCCCATCTCGAACCAATAATCAACCACCGCCAGCATCGCCCGGCGTACCTGGCGACTCTGGTAGTTCAGGTCCGGCTGATGGGAATAGAAGCGGTGCCAGTAATAGGCCCCGGCGGCCCCGTCGGCGGCCCAGTTGGAGGACTCGAAGTCCTTGAAGATGATGCGGGCCTCCCGATAGGCGTCCGCGGTGTCGTTCCAGACGTAGCAGTCGCGGGCCGAGCTGCCCGGACGGGCGCGCCGGGATCGCTGAAACCAGGGATGGGCATCCGAGGTGTGATTCAACACCAGTTCGGTGATCACCTTGAGTCCCCGCCAGCGGGCCTCTCGCAAGAAGGCCTTGAAGTCCCGGAGGGTGCCGTAGGAGGGATGGATCTCGTGATAGTCGGAGATGTCGTATCCGTCATCCCGGCCCGGGGAGGGGTAGAAGGGCAGGAGCCACAGGGCTGTCACGCCCAAGTTCTGGAGGTAATCCAGCTTGCTGATCAGCCCCCGGAAGTCCCCGATCCCATCCCCGTCGCTGTCATAGAACGCCCTCACGGGCAACTCGTAGATGATGGCGTCCTTGTACCAGGTCGCCTGCGCTGACTTGGAGGAGGTCTCAAGCTCGCCACCGGCGTGGAGCATCTGCATTGGCTCTTCTTACCCTCCCCTGCGTCAGACGAAGTATTCGAAATCCTGCTCGGCGCCGATGTGGCGGCGCACCCTGAGAATGTGAGCGGGGACGATGCGGGGGTCGAGTTGCACGTAGTTTCGGGGTCCCTCCCACCGGTAGCGGTCCTCGGTGATCAGATCGTGCATCTGGTAGGGGCTCCACCGGTCGATCCCAAGATCCTCGAGGGGGAGGGTGATCCAACCGGACTGCACGGAGTGGGGATCCAGGTTCACCACCACCACGACGACGTTGCGGCGATCCTCACTGGACTTGGCGTAGGCGATGAGCGCTTCGTTGTCGATCTCCAGGAAGGCGAGGCTCCAGTCGCTCTGGAGGGCGGGGTTCTGGCGGCGGATGCCGTTGATGCGTCCGATCAGCTCCGCCAGGCTGTCCTCCCGGTGCAGCTCCCAATGGCGGATCTGGTATTTCTCGGAGTCGAGGTATTCCTCCCGCCCGGGGACGAGAGGTCGGTTCTCGCACAGCTCGAACGCCGGACCGTAGATCCCGTAGCTGGCCCCCAGGGTGGCCGCCAGCACCAGGCGGGTCACGAACGCGGGGCGTCCTCCCACCTGGAGTCCCTCGGTCAGGATGTCGGGGGTGTTGGGCCACAGGTTCGGCCGGAAATGCTCCCGGAGGGCTGTCTTGGTGAGCTCGGTGAAGTACTGGGTGAGTTCGAAGCGCGAGTGGCGCCAGGTGAAATAAGTGTAGGACTGGGTGAAGCCGAGCTTGGCCAGCCGGTACATCATCTTCGGGCGAGTAAATGCTTCGGATAGGAAGATGACCTCCGGGTGCTCGCCCTTGATCCGCCCGATCAGCCACTCCCAGAAGGCCAGGGACTTGGTGTGCGGGTTGTCCACCCGAAAGATCTTCACCCCATGCCCGATCCAGTGCTCGACGATGCCGGCGAGCTCCTCCCACAGCTCCTCCGCGGCCTCGCACTCGAAATCAAAGGGATAGATGTCCTCGTAGCGCTTGGGGGGATTCTCGGCGTACTGGAGACTTCCGTCCGGACGGCGCCGGAACCACTCCGGATGCTCCCGGATGTAGGGATGATCGGGGGAGCATTGGTAGGCGAGGTCGAGGGCGACTTCCAGCCCGAGGGCGGTGGCGGCGGCCACCAGCCGGTCGAAGTCTCCCAGCGTGCCGAGCTGAGGATGGACCGAGGTGTGTCCCCCCTCCGCGGCTCCGATGGCCCAGACGCTGCCCACATCCCCGGCCTCGGCGACTGGAGCGTTGTTTTTCCCCTTGCGGTGGATGCGGCCGATGGGGTGAATCGGGGAGAGATAGACGATGTCGAAGCCCATCGCCGCCACATAGGGGAGACGGCGCTCGAGATCCGCGAGGGTGCCGTGGTGCCCCGGCTCGTCGGAGCAGGAGCGGGGAAACAGCTCGTACCAGGCTCCGAAGCGGGCCCGCTCCCGGTCCACGACCACCGTGAGCTCCCGCTCGTAATCCACGCCGAGGCTGGTGTCCGGGTACTGCGCCATGAGCTCCGCCAGATCCCGGTCGAGGGCGGCGGAGAGGGCATCCTCCGTTCCGGAAGACAGCCGGTCCGCCCATGCTCGGAGCCGCTCGCGGCTCTCCTGGGGCGCCCGCTTGGTCGCCTCCTCCACGATCTGCGCCCCGACCAGGAGGTCCACCTCAACCAGCTGTCCCGCTTCCACCTTCTTTTGGAGATCTCGACGCCAGGAGCCGAAGCGGTCGATCCAGGCCTTCACCGTGTAGTGGTAGCGACCGAGCCGGGACACGGCGAACGTCCCTCGCCACCGATCGTTGTCGAGGGGCGCCATGGGGAGCTCTTGCCACCGATCTCCGGCCCGCCGATATCGGAGCACCGCCGTCAGGGCGTCGTGGCCGTCGGCGAAGATGTCCGCCTCCACGATCACCCGCTCGCCCACGGTGCGCTTGATCGGGAAGCGGCCGGCGTCGATCTCGGGGCTCACGCCCTCGATGACCACCCGGCGCCTGCAGCCTGTCAATTCCATGGATTGCGAGCCCCACCTCCTGTCTGCCGGGAGCCGGCATGAATCGGCACCGAGAGGTCACCCAACAAGAGAGTTTCTACTGTAGCCGGCCGCGCTGCATTGCGGTAGGTTCTGACCCTATCGTGGTACCCATTGGGTAAGAGAGAAAACCCCGACTCCCGGGAGACGCGGGCTGAGATATCGCATCCGATGAAGGTGACGCTGCTGACCCGCGAGTACCCGCCGGAGGTATACGGAGGAGCCGGGGTGCATGTGACTTACCTGGCAAGGGAGCTGGCCCGCCGCGTTCCGGTCGAGGTGCGCTGCTTCGGATCCGTCCCCGAGCCGGCGCCCCCCGAGCCGGCGCCGGGAGCTCCATCTGTGCGGTCCTTCGTCCCGTCCGCAGGATCGTTCGGCCAGCCGGATCTCCCGCCGGTGCTCCAGGTGCTGGCCGTGGACGTATCGATGGCGGCCGGTCTGGAGCAAGCTTCCCTGGTCCACAGCCACACCTGGTACGCGAATCTGGCCGGGCACTTCGGCAAGCTGCTCCACGATATTCCCCATGTCATGACCAGTCACAGTCTCGAACCCAGGAGGGCGTGGAAAGCCGAGCAGCTCGGCCGGGGCGGTTATGCCCTCTCCAGCTTCTGCGAGCGTACCGCGATTGCGGCTGCGGACGCCGTGATCGCCGTCTCGAAGGCGATGGCGCGAGACGTCCTCGCCTGTTACCCGTCGGTGGACCCGGGACGGGTCGAGGTGATCCACAACGGCGTCGATGTCGAGGAATATCGGCCGGACCCCGCCTCCGACGTCCTGGACCGCTATGGAATCGAGCCGGGGCGGCCCCTGGTCCTCTTCGTCGGGAGGATCGTCCGCCAGAAGGGCATCACCAACCTGCTCGACGCCGCGCTCCACATCGATGCGTCCGCGCAGCTCGTGCTGTGCGCCGCCTCTCCCGATACCGAGGAGATCGCCCGGGAGACGGCGGAGAAGGTGGAGCTCGTGCGAGAGCGGCGGGGAGGGGTGGTCTGGATCAACGAGATGATCCCCGCCCCCCGGCTCATCCAGCTTCTCTCCCACGCTGCGGTCTTCTGCTGCCCATCCATCTACGAGCCCCTGGGGATCGTCAACCTGGAGGCCGCCGCCTGCGAG
>JBOGWM010000233.1:0-3851 GCA_050693695.1 Actinomycetota bacterium | reverse complement strand
ATCCAGCTCTGCTCGCCCGAGCCCATCGATGACGGTCTCGCCAACCTCGTCGGCAGCACGATCAGCCCGGCCAAAGGCAATCCACCGGGACCTGCCCACACGCTGGAACGGCCTGTCTCGGTAGCGGACCGCCAACAGTTTGTTTCCAACCTGGGGTCGCTGACCCACCGCGACTGGGGCGGCGACCCGGACATCTGGGGTCGCATGCCCGATCAGCGTCCGCCTGCCGCCCTGCGCGAGCTGCGCTTCGTCGTCGATGTCTCTGAGGCGGCGGCGGCGGTGCGCCTGCCCATCGCGGCGCTCCACGCCGAGGCCAAGATCTTCATGAGCTACCGGAGATCGGATAGCTCGGGATACGCCAATGGACTGTACGATAGGCTGAGTGCGTACTTCGGTCCCAACCGTGTGATCAGAGATGTGGTCAGCATTCCTGCAGGAGTTGACTTCCCCCGTTTCATTGCGGAGGCGGTCGGCTCCTGCGATGTGCTCATGGCCGTGATCGGAAAGAGCTGGTTGACCACCAAAGATGAGAGGGGCAAGCGTCGGCTGGACGATCCCGATGACTTCGTTCGGCTGGAGATCGCACAGGCGCTTCAGCGGAACATCCCGGTGCTGCCCGTGCTGGTGGAGAGCGCCTCGATGCCGTCTGTCGAGAACCTTCCCCACGACCTGGGCGCTCTCTCCATGAGGAACGCGCTCGAGATAAGCGACTCCCGCTGGGACCACGACATCCGGCGCCTGATCGCAGCCCTCGAGGAACTGACAGTCAAGCGGGGGAAGGATGCAGGACTCCGACTTTAGAGCATTCCTGCGCTTCGATGACGAGAAACGTTGCGAGCCGAGATGCGGGGACAGGGACGCTCGTCAGGCTGAGAGGGCTAAGAGGTCGTTCCCCTGTAGCTTCGGGGCCGCCACTGCTGGCTCTTCGGCTCCTCGGAGCCCGGATCCGATGCCTCGGATCCGGGAAGAGGAAGACCGCATTCCAAGGACCCGGGGAGATTCCCCTCCTGGGGCGGCGAGACTCCGGAGAGATCCGGCTTGGTCGGTTCGCTGGCCGACGGATCGGGATCCTGCGGCTCCTTCGACGGATCCAGGGGCTGAGGCTGAGGCTGAGGCTCCTGGGAATGCTCCCATCCCGGCTCCTTCGACGGATCCAGAGGCGCAGCAGGCTCTTCGGAGGGGCTCGGTTCCTGGGGCTCACCGGCCGGCACGGGAATCCGCTCCACGTTTGGAACGGTACAGGCGACCTCGGCGGGCAGCAGGGTAGAGGACTGGCCTGACAACGACTTGGCGGCCACGGCTCGGGTGTCGGAGCCGGTCTTGTCAGCTCTTCTCTCGTCAGCGGCCGGGGCTCCCGATCGGGCGTTGGCTACCGTTCCCCCGGTCAGAACCGGTCCCGGCGCCTGAGCGACTCTCGCCCGGTTTGCCCCCACCACGGATCCCAGCGAGATGGCGGCGACGATTGCGATCGAGGCGGCCACCTCGCCGATGCGGGCCAGCGGCGATAGGGTCGCCTCCGGGTTGAGCCGTATGAACTCCAGAAGCCCGCGCCCTTTGGCGGCTGACCTCCTCGCGAACGACGCCAGAACCTCGGGCAGCCATAATGGGCTGGCCAGCGGCGGAAGGAGAGCCGCCCCCAAGAGCTTCTCGGCGGAACCGATGCTCTCGAGGCGGGCCTGGCACTCGTGACACCACCTCAGATGCTCGGTCACCTCAGGGCGGGGAGAATCCGGGTTGCCGGCCGTGCGCCGCAGGATCCGCCGGCAAAGGGCGGGCTCCCCTTCCGACCCGTCGAGCCGGGCCAGCTCCAGGCGGAATCGGGAGCGGGCTCGTGCCAGCGAGATCTCCACCGCTCGGGGATTGATACCGAGCATGCCGGCGATGTCCGCATAGGACCTCTCCTCCAACTCCCGAAGCACCAGGACGGTTCTCTGGCGCTTGGGTAGTCGGGTGAGCGCGCGATGCACCGTGGCGGTCGAGAGCTGCCGGGACATCGACTCCCAGACGTCGTCGGCCCTGGGGGCGCTCTCGAGGTCCGGGAGCTCCCCCGGATCCGTCGGAGCCGCTCGGTGGACGTCCCGGCGGGCTTCATCGATGCAAACGTTCTTCGCGATGCGAAGGACCCAGGGTCCGAAACGATAATCCCCGTTGAACCGGGGAAGCGCTTCGAGGGCTCGAGCAAACGCTTCCTGGGTGAGATCCTCGGCCTTCGACATCCCCGAAAGGTGCGAGACGAAAGAATAGACCCGAGGATAATAGCGCTGAATCAGGTCGGAAGCAGCCTCCTGCTGCCCCCCCTGCGCTTCCCGGACCAGATACTCGTCTGTTTTCATGTCGTGCCAGCGCCCCCTAGGCACTCCGCCTATTCCTTCCGGTCATACAAACCAAACGTCGCGCGCAACAAAAACCTACCGGCGCCGAGAGAAAAACCTCGCCGGGAGATCCTTTCTTTGATGCCGCTTTTCGCTCCATGAGAAACGCCCTGTGCAAGATTTTACCGGTCACGCCCCTCGCGCGCCAGTTTTGTCGGGTCTTCAGTACTCCCGCACGAGTGTGGTGACCGCCAAGGGAAGCGTCTGAAAGTAACCTTGAAGTTGCATCATTTTCATCAGATCCCCTTGAATCGTCAGCTTTCCCTGCATGAAGGCGGCCGGCGGGTTGAGCTCTTGCTTGTCCAGGGCGACTGCCGTCTCGTAGCTCTGGATGATCGTAGCGTCGGGACCCTCCGCGAGACCGAGGCATACCTCGGGCACTCCATCGGCAACCTTGAAGTAATACTTGACCTCGCCGCCGTCCGGGGCGTCGGCGACGTCGGTGACCACTTGCTGGACCGTGAAGCTGAGCCCCCGCCCCGCCTGGGCCACCGCCTCGCTCTCTCGCAGAAGGCTGGTTACCTCCCGGGTCCACTCTTCCGAAAGGTACTTGACCACCATACACTTCCCCTTTCCCGGACTTGGCTCCCGCGCCATCCTACCCTGCTCGCCGATTGCGCTAACGTGGGGAGCGGCGAAGTCCTGTTGCGCCGCAAGAGTGGGTTTAACGAGAAGGAGGTGGGCTCATGCCCGAGGCCGTGATAGTCGGGGCGGTCCGCACACCCTTGGGCCGGCGGGGTGGCAAGCTGAAGGACTGGCACCCGGCGGACCTGCTGGCAGCGACGCTGTCGGAGCTGATCAACCGGGCCAAGATCGATCCTGGCCTCGTGGACGACGTCATCACCGGCTGCGTCAGCCAGGTGGGTGAGCAATCCTTGAACATCGGTCGCAACGCCTGGCTGGCGGCGGGGCTGCCCGAAGAGGTCCCGGCAACCACGATCGACCGGCAATGCGGGTCCTCGCAGCAGGCCGCTCACTTTGCGGCTCAGGGGGTGATCGCCGGGGCCTATGACCTGGCCATCGCATGCGGAGTCGAACACATGACCCGAGTCCCGATGGGATCGTCTCTTGCCGCCGGCTTTCCCTTCACTCCCCAGCTCCTCGCCCGCTACGAGGGCGCGTTGGTGCCCCAGGGGATCTCGGCGGAGCTGCTCGCCGCCGACTTCGACCTCGGCCGCAACGAGCTTGACGCCTACGCCCTCCGCTCGCACATCCTGGCGGCCCGAGCCACCGAGGAGGGTCGGTTCTGCGACGAGATCCTACCGCTCAAGGTAGAAGCGGCCTCGGGAGCCGAGATGGCCGAGGCCGACGAGGGAATCCGCTTCCATCCCGACCTCGAGAAGATGGCCCAACTCAGGCCTGCCTTTTTCTCCGACGACATGGCGAGTCGGTTCCCGGAGATCCGCTGGGTGGTTACCGCCGCCAACTCTTCGCAGATCACCGATGGGGCCGCGGCGCTTCTCATCGCCACTCCCGAGA
>JBOGWM010000232.1:0-6576 GCA_050693695.1 Actinomycetota bacterium | reverse complement strand
GGATCCTCTCGCTCGTCGCCGAGGGAAAGACCAACGAGGAGATCGCCGAGGCGGTGCACCTGGCGGCAAAGACCGTGAAAAACTACCTCTCGGCAATCTTCTCGAAGCTCGATGTCTCCAGGCGGGTTGAGGCCGCAGCCTACTTCAGCCGTCGCGGGGCGAGGGTGCCGAGCTCGTCCCAACGGTGACGGCATCCTCCTCTTATCCCTCAGAGGCTTCTCGAGAAAAAACCGAGCGCTTCAACTGTTATGCGATCTTTTCAAGTTAAGGGAGGTGTCGAGTAAATCAACCCTATAACGAACTTGGGGACTAGGAATCAAAGTCCCAGAAAAATGATGTCGGAACACCCTAAAGATATTGGAGTCGGCAAGCAATAACTAGCCATGCCCATTGCATCAGAAAGGCGGATGGGGCATGGCAATAGAAGACATCGCGAAGCGGGAGTTCCTCGAAACTTTTGGCTACGGATTGGAGGAGCCGACGCCGGGGAGCGAATCGGCCGTCCTGACTGTTTCCGTCGTCATCCCCGCGCTGAACGAGGAACAGAATATCGAGTGGGTTCTCCGCAGGATTCCTCGCTCGGTCCAAGAGGTCATCCTAGTCGACGGGCGCTCTGTGGATGACACCGTCGCCATCGCCCGGTCCGTCCGACCCGACATCGTGATCGTGAGCCAGGAGGCGCGCGGGAAAGGGGCGGCGCTCCGAGCCGGGTTCGCAGTGGCCCACGGGGACATCGTCGCGATGATCGACGCGGACGGCAGCATGAACCCCCGGGAGATCGGGCGGTTCGCCCGCCGGATCGAGTGGGATGGCCTGGACCTCGTGAAGGGCTCTCGACGCTGGCCCGGAGGATCGCTGGATCTGACCACGGTTCGCAGCGTGGGGAACCGGCTGCTCCTCCTGGTGGCGAACCTGCTCTTTAACGTCCGGTTCACGGAGCTGTGCTACGGCTTCATGGCCTTCCGCCGAAGCTGCCTCGACGCGCTGGCGCTGACGGCGGACGGCTTTGAGATCGAGGCCCAGATCGTCGTGAACGCGCTGGGGGCCGGGCTCAAGGTCGCGGAGGTGCCCACCCAGGAGTTCCCTCGCCTGCATGGTCGCTCAAAGCTGTGTCCCGTGCGGGATGGGCTACGCGTCCTCAGGACACTGCTGGGCGGCCGCCTCTCGCTGCGCAGCCGCCGGTCCGGCGCCGGTTATCCCGCACATCCGGCTGCCGATCTGGCCGATAGAACGCCGCACCCCGAGGTGAGCCAATCATGACCAGTGCCCGGGTGGCGCCTCGAGGGCGGCGGCCGCAGATCTGTCTGCTGGTCGCGCTCACCATCGCTTTCGCCCTCCACGCCCCCATGGTCGGAGCCCAAGCGGTGGACGTCGGGTACCGGGACTTCCAGTACGGGTCCGGCGTCAGCGCGCCGACGGGAGAAAAGCCCCAGAGCAAGCTCTGGTTCAACGACGGCACCTGGTGGGCCGGCATGTGGAGCAAGCCCGCCTCGGAGTTCCGGGTCCACCGCCTCGACTGGTCCACGCAGACCTGGAGCGACACCGGCGTCAGCATCGACAGCCGAGCCGGGGCTCGCATCGACACGCTCTGGGACGGCTCCCGCCTCTATATCTCGAGCGCCGGGCGCAACCCGAGCACGGCGAGCGACGAGGGACGCATCCTTCGCTACAGCTACGACGCCGCTTCTGACACATACTCTCTTGATCCGGGCTTTCCGGTCGTGCTCTTTAGTGGCGGCGTGGAGGCCCTCGTGATGGACAAGGACACCACAGGCGCCCTCTGGATCACCTACACCCGCGCGAACAGCGTCTTCGTCGCTCACACGACGGCAGACGATCTCGCCTGGACGGTCCCCTACATCCTGCCGGTCATCGGGGCAACCAACCTCGACCCCGACGACATCTCGGCGATCATCTCCTTCCGCCGACAGGTCGGCGGCGATGACCTGCCGCATGTCGGGGTCATGTGGAGTAATCAGAACGATGAGGCGATGTACTTCGCCCAGCACCTCGACGGGGCCCCCGACGACCAGTGGACGCTGGACCCGGCGGTGCAGGGGCCGCAGTACGCGGACGACCACATGAACCTGAAGTCGCTATCCTCGGACTTGAGGGGTCGGGTGTACGCGGTGACCAAGACCAATCTGACCGCGAACAGCCAGCCGCTCATCCTGCTCCTCGTCCTCAAGCCGCAGGGCTCGTGGTCGCGCCGTACCGTCTCCACCGTCGCAGACAACCACACTCGGCCGATCCTCCTGATCGACGAGCAGAACGGGGATCTCTACGTCTTTGCCGCCGCCCCCTGCTGCAGCGGTGGGATGATCTACATGAAGAAGACAAGTCTGGATAATATCTCCTTTGCCTCCGGGCTCGGCACGCCGTTCATCAAGAGCAGCACCGATCCCAAGATCAACAACCCCACCTCGACCAAGCAGAACCTGAACAACTCTACGGGTCTCGTGGTGCTCGCCGGCGACGACTCCACGAAGCACTACCTCCACAACTCGATGACGCTGGGGGGCCCCGACACCACCCCTCCCGAGACCACCATCGACTCCGGCCCCCTGGGAACGGTGAGCTCCCCCGACGCCGTCTTCACCTTCTCCTCCAATGAATCCGGGTCCAGCTTCGAGTGCCGCCTGGATGGGGCCGCCTTCAGCTCCTGCGCCTCGCCCACGACCTACACGGGCCTCGCAGGCGGCCCCCACACCTTCGAGGTGGCGGCCACCGATCCGGCAGGCAACACCGACCCCAGCCCTGCCGCCAGGACCTGGACCGTTGACAGTGACTCTGCAGGCATCGCTCGCGAATCCGTCAGCACCACAGTCAATGCAACCGCCACCGGCTCGGTGACGATTGCCAAGCCGGCCGGCACGGCGGCGGGAGACCTCCTGGTCTCCTGCCTGGCGCTCAACGGGGGCAGCGTCGCCTCGACCGGCGTCCCTCCCGGCTGGGTCCCCATCGCATCGGTCACCTCCATCGCCAACCCTCACATCTTCGGCTATTACAAGGTTGCGGGCGCCTCCGAGCCAGCCGACTACATATGGATCCTCGGCTCCTCCGTGGTCAACGGTGGAGGGATCGCGCGGTATTCGGGGGTGAGCGAGGCTATGCCTCTTGATGGGGCGGCGACGGCTTCGGGGCCGTCGGCGACTCAGGGTGTCATCCCCGGAGTGACCACTTCCGTACCCAACGCCATGCTGGCGGGCTGCATGGCCATCAACTCCTCCGCCACAAGCATCACCATCGCCTCGCCGAGCGGGATGAGCCCGGCCTGGGACCTGGGCGGCAAGCGCCATCAGCTCTCTGACGGTCTGCAGGCGGGAGCCGGAGCCAGCGGGGACAAGGTATGGACATTCAGCACCAGCCGGGCATGGGCGGGTTGGCTGGCGGCCCTCCGCCCCCGCTAGGACACACCGTGGAGCGCCACGACGGGGGGGCCGCTTCAAGCGAGGCAGTGGCCACCCTCAATGGCCCCTGCCTTCTTCCCGAAGCCGGCCGCCCGCGCGTCGGCGTAGTGATCTGCTGCTACTCCGAGGACCGCTGGGACGATCTTTCCCGCTCCATCGCATCCGTTCGATCGCAGTCGGTGGCCCCGATCGAGATGGTGGTGGTCGTGGACCACAACCCCGCGCTCCTGGCGCACCTGCGCGCCGAGAGGCCGGATGTCCTCGCCGTCCCCAACACGGGTCCCCGAGGGCTCTCCGGCGCACGCAACACCGGAGTCAAAGCCTTGAGCGCCGAGATCGTCGCCTTCCTCGACGATGACGCCGTCGCTTCTCCGGGATGGCTCGAGGCTCTGGTCGAGGCGTATAGGGATCCACGCGTGCTGGGCGTGGGGGGGGGCGGTCGAGCCGGCGTGGGATCCCTCGAGGCCGGCATGGTTCCCGGAGGAGTTCGACTGGGTCGTGGGATGCACCTACCGGGGAATGCCCGAGACCCGAGCGCCGGTACGCAACATGATCGGCGCCAACATGTCGTTTCGCTCAGAGGTCTTCGAGGAGGCGGGCGAGTTCTCCTCCCGGGTCGGGCGGCTGGGGACGCTACCTCTGGGCTGCGAGGAGACGGAACTCTGCATCCGGGCTCAGCGGCGATGGCCGGATCGTTTCTTCCTCTACGAGCCGCGCTCGAAGGTCCATCATCGGGTTGGTCCCCGGCGAGGGACCCCCCGGTACTTTCTCTCCCGCTGCTACGCGGAAGGCCTGTCCAAGGCGGTGGTGTCGCGCCTGGCCGGGAGCGGGATCGGCCTTGCCTCCGAGCGCGCCTACAGCCTGCGCGTCCTGCCCAAAGGCGTCCTGCGAGAGCTCAAGACCACGATCCTCAGGGCGGACCCGGCTGGAATCGAGCGGGCCGCGGCGATCATCTGGGGATGGACGGCGACGGCTGCCGGATATGTCATGGGACGCATGCGCCCGCGGCGTACCTCGCAACCGGTGCCTCCTGTCGCGGCGGCGCGTGAACTCTGCGTCGCCCCCGATTCGTCGCCGGAAGTCTCCGTGGTGATCCCAGTCCGGGATGCCGAGCATCAACTCGAGGCATGCCTGGCGTCCGTCGTCGCCTCCTGCCCGAAGGAGATCATCGTCGTCGACGGCTGCTCGACCGACCGGACCCTCGAGATCGCCCGGCGGTTCCCCGTGCGGGTCCTCTCCGACGAGGGCCGCGGCCTCCCGGTCGCCAGGCTGCTGGGGGCCGAGGCGGCCGTCTCGGATTGGATCGCGCTGATTGATGCGGATGTCGCCCTCCCGCCGGGCGCGCTTGGCGCCCTGCGGGACGAGGCCGTTCAGGGGGGGTACATGGCGCTCCAGGCCGGACTGCTCAGCACCTCCGGACAAGGCTATTGGGGGCGGGCGCTGGTGGCTCATCACCGCGGCGGCCGGAGCAAGAACTGGTTCGGGCTCGTGGCGACCATGTTTCAAAAGGAGGCGCTGCTGCGGCATGGGTTCGACGACCGCTTCCTATCCGGAGAGGACATCGAGTTGCGGTGGCGACTGGAGCGCGCCGGGGCTCGCATAGGCGTCTCCAAGCGCACCGTCGTGCATCACCGCTTCGAGGACACGTGGGCATTCGCGAAGAACCAGTTCCTGGCCGACGGGAGGGGGCTGGCCCGGATGATCACCAAACACGGCCTGCGCGCCGCGTGGCTGGCCGGGATGCCGGCGGCCGCCGCGGCGCGGGGGATGCTGCTCAGCGCCGCCCGCCTGCAGCCCCACTGGATCCCGTACTACGCGTGCTTCATGGTCTTCAACTACATCGGGATGGCGGGCGAGCTCGCTGAGAAAGCGGGACGGCGCGACCGCGGAGCCGATGGCTAGGGTCCGCGCTCCCCGGCGCGAGACCGACCTGAGCGCGCTCTACTTGGAGGCGTCCGAAGCGGGGGCGTCGGAGGGCGGGGCCTCCCCGCGCTCGCTCTCCATGCTCGCCAGCTCCGGAGGGCTCATCCTCGGCAAGATCGCCAACCTTGGCCTGGGATTCGTCTTCTGGGTGATCGCCGCGCGGCTGTTCCCCCCGGGCGAGGTCGGCCTGGCAGCGGGTGCGGTCGCGGCGATGATGCTCTGCGTGCAGCTCGGCCTCCTCGGGGTGGGCGCCGCGTTCATCTCTACCTTCCCGGCATGGCGGGCCCGGCCCGCACGGCTGCTGGATAGCGCGGTCACGATGGTGGGCGCCGGCGCCCTCGTCGCGGGCGGACTGTTCCTCGCGCTCGCGCGCGGCGTCTTCGAGGAGCTCGCAGTGGTTGCCGCCGATGCCCGCTTCGCCGGCCTGTTCCTCGCGATGGCGGTTCTTGGGACCGTCGGCGTTCTCCTCGATCACATCTCCATGGCCCTGCGCCGGGGCGATCAGGTGTTGGCACGCAACGTCTCCTCGACGGCCGTGACGGTGCTTCTGATCGGGCTGCTGGCACTGCTTACTCCGGGCGCCGGAGCCGTCGGCCTGTTCTCCCTGTTCGTCGCGGGCGGGGTTGTGACATGCGGGCTCGGCGCTTCCCAGCTATGGAGATCGGCGGGCAGGTACCGGTACCGTCCGAGGCTAGAAGGCCCGATCGCGAGGGGGTTGCTTTGTGTCGGGTTCCCGAACCACGCGCTGAGCCTCGTAGAGCGGGTCCCCGGGCTCGTTCTACCCATCGTCGTGACGGAGCTGGTCTCGCCGGAGGCCAACGCCCACTGGTACGCGGCGTGGATGATGGCGTGGGTCGCCTACATCATCCCGATCTCGATCGGAACGGGTGTCTTCGCCGAGGTCGCGCACCGGCCGCGAGCCTTGGCCGCCGCGGTTCGCAGCGGGCTGCGGTCGTCGCTGGTCCTCGGGCTTGCCGCCGCCGGCGGGTTGGCCGTCATGGGAGAGCTCGTCCTCTCTATTCTCGGGCCCGGATACGCAACCGGCGGGGCAGCTCCACTGCGCATCCTGGTGGTTGCGCTCGTCCCGTTCGCGTTCATCCAGGCGTACTTCGCCGTGTGCCGTGCCACGGGGCGGCTCGCGGAGGCGCTCGTGACGGGAGGAGTGAGTGCCCTGGCCGGGATCGGCGGGTCCGCGCTGGTGGCTCCAGCCCTCGACCTATCGGAGATGGCGGCCGTATGGGTC
>JBOGWM010000231.1:0-19641 GCA_050693695.1 Actinomycetota bacterium | reverse complement strand
CCAAGACCTCGACCAAGACCTCGACGTGGCGGGGGTCGGTCCTGTCCATCCACATCGCAGCCGTTGGCTGCGGGCCCATGCTGTCGGTCGCCGAGGCTCGGGCGATCCCGGGCAAGGGACTGGAGGGTGACCGATACTTTCTGGGCACCGGAAGCTTCTCCAACCGGCCCAGGCCGGGCCGGGAGATCACGCTGATCGAGACCGAGGCTCTGCAAGCCCTGGCAAGGGACTGCTCCATCCGTCTCGAGCCGTCCCAAGCCCGTCGCAACCTGGTCACCACAGACGTGCCGCTCAACCACCTCGTCGGGGAAGAGTTCCGGGTGGGAGACGTCACGCTGATGGGCGTTCGGCTCTGCGAGCCTTGCCGTCTTCTGGAAGAGCTGGTGGGCCGCAAGGTGAGGCCCGGTCTCGTTCACCGGGGAGGCCTGCGGGCGGCGATCCTCACGGAAGGAACCCTCCGGCAGGGCGATCGGGTCCATCCCATTTAGCCCCAAGTCCAAGGCTAAGGTGACGTGGCTCTGGGTAGTGCGACCGTGAACGTGGTCCCGTCCCCCAACGTCGAGCTCACCGTGATCTCGCCGTTCATGGCTCGCACCAGTGAGGCGGCGATGGCGAGGCCGAGGCCCGCCCCCTCGGGCGAGCGCGACCGCGCTATCGACCCCCGAAAGAGCCGTTCGAAGACGTGGGGCAGGTCTTCGGGGGAGATCCCGGGGCCCGCATCGGAGACCTCGATCTCTACCTGACCGTTTCGGCCCCGCGCCTCGATTCCCACCGGAGCATCCCCACCATGGCGGACGGCATTGCTCACGAGATTCGTGAGCACCTGAAGGAGACGGTCCGGATCCGCCGTGACGTAGAGCTCGGACTCCACCTTCACCTTGGGCTCCCGGCTGGCGAGAACCATGCTGCGAAGAAGCGCCTCCTCCACGGCCAGCTCCACCTCGACCGGCTCGGTCGCCAGAGGCATGCCTTCGTCCAGGCGAGCCAGCAGGAGGAGATCCTCCACGATCCGGCGCATCCGGTCCAGCTCCTCGACAGCCACCGCAAGCGACCGCCGAGCCTCCAGACTTCGGATCTCCCGATCCAAGAGCTCGAGCTGACCCCGTATCACGGTAAGGGGGGTGCGCAGCTCGTGGGAGGCATCGGACAAGAAGCGCTGCTGCGACAAGAAGGCCTCCTCGAGCCGCTCGAGCATCCCGTCAAAGGCGTCCCCCAGACGCCCCACCTCATCCGCGGGACCCAGACCGGTGACCCGCCTCGACAGGTCTCCGGTCTCCTGAATGGCTTCCACCTCCCTCGATATCCGAGCCAGAGGAAGCAGCGTCCGCCGCACGGCCACCAGGGCCAGAAGGGTGGCGAAGGCGAGCCCGATACCGCTGGCGATCGCAATCCCTGAAAACAGCGTGCCGATCGTGGATTCGAGCGTGGATCGGGAGATCGCCACGACCAGCGTCCCGACCTGGGTTCCCACGGGGCGCCCCCTCTGCAGGATGGGAACGGTCAGGGCGTGAATGGGGCCATCGGGGCCCTCGACGTCCCACCAGTCCTGCCTCTTGGACACCAGCAGCTCGTGCGCCCGGGGAACCTTGCGCAGATCGATCCCACCGCTGCTTTGCAAGACCTCCCCGCCGGCGAGGGGGGCCACCGCGGCCACCTGGTCTCTCGGGAAAGCCTGTTGCTCCAGCCAGCGCTTGGCCTCCTGGACCAACTCGGCGGTCCCCACCGCCCGCTTGGCAGGTCCCCTTTTGAAGGAGTTGGCCACCGCGGCGAGGCGCTGATCCACCTCTCGGGCCAGGTGAATGCGAGTGAGATGGAGAGCCAAGCCGGTGACCACCAGCAGGGTGGCGGCCACCAACATGGCGTAGATCCCAACGATCCGGAAGGAGAGGGGGAGAACTCGGCGCCTGCTCACATCCCCGAAGGGTCGCTCACGAATTCGAGTCGCTCATGAAGATACCGGTATCCAGGATCAAATCGTCGCCGGCGGCTTTCATCGAGCGGCCCCCTCGGCTGCCCTTCGATGCAACTGTCCATCCTGGGCCAAGACGAAGCGATAGCCCATCCCTCGCACGGTCTCGATGAAGTCCGGGCCGATCTTGCGCCGAAGCGCCGCCACGTAGACCTCCACCACATTGGAGCCCGGATCGAAATCCACGTCCCAGACGAGCTGCAGGAGCTGCCGGCGTGAGAGCACCTCGCCAACGTGGCGGATCAAGGTGGCAAGCAGGGAAAGCTCCCGGGCTGACAGGGGAACCTCCCGGCCCAACAGAACCGCCCGATGCGTGGTGAGGTCGACGGTAAGAGAACCTGCCCTGAGGATGGGATCTCCCTCACCCTGCCACCGGAGCCGGGAGCGGATGCGCGCCGCCAACTCCTCCACGGAGAACGGCTTCGTGATGTAGTCGTCGGCTCCGGCATCCAGGCCACCGACTTTGGAGCCGGTGTCATCGAGCGCGGTGAGGAGGATGACGGGGACTCGCGGTTTGCAGAAGCGGATCTCTTTCAGCACCTCGAGCCCATGCATGCCCGGCAGGATGAGATCGAGGAGGACGAGCTCCACATGAACCGTACGGACCAAGTCGATTCCCGACGGTCCGTCCGCAGCGGTGGAGACCACGAAGCCTCGCGATGCGAGCCCCTGCTCGACGATGGCCCGGATGCGGGAGTCGTCCTCGATTAGCAGAACATGCGTCATATGGCCCCCCATCACGACGTTTGTAGCAAGAATACTGCCACTAGCGCCTGATTGCCCACTTCAGGTGGCGAAGAGGACGTTCTCTCGCTTCCTGGAACGATAACAGCGAGTGGAGATCTCGTTCCCTTTGCGTCAATCCTCTTCCGCCTCGCCTTCGTCAACTTCGCGGTCGTCGGCGTCGTCGTCATCCGAATCTTGCCGACCGCTCTCGCCGCCGGGATTGATCTCGACGCCGATCTCATCCCTGGTGAAGTTCACCCCCCTGTCGGGATGGGCCTCCGCCGAGTTCTTCTGCCTCGAGCTCTCGCCTCCGGGAGCAGCGCTCCCCCCGGCATCGGGAACGTTGCCCCCGGCAGGAGGAACGCGGTCAACGGATTCGGATGGAGCCTTCGAAGGAGGCTTCGACCCGGCCGTCGATGGAGCCCGGTTGAGGTTCCGGCTCTTCGGCTGGGAGGGAGGGTCGGTCTGGACAGTCACCGCCTCCTGGGGGAGCTCGAGCTTTTCTCCCGGGAGCTCCGTAGTCACCCGCCGAGCGTCAGAGGAGTCCGTCGCAGGCTCGGAGGCCTTGCGTCCGTTCCCCGTCGCCAGGATCACCGCCCCCGCTGCGATTCCCAGGCACAACACGATTCCCATGACCTTGCTCCGCCACAGTCTCCGAAACAACATGACTCCCCCTCATCGGCCAGCGGACCGGGATCTCACTCCCATGTCCGGAAGGTCCATCCACTCCCCTAGCCTACGACCCCAAGCTATCGCGTGCGAGCCCTTATCTCCTCGATGAGCTGCGGAAGGATCTTGAGGGCGTCTCCCACCACGCCCAAGTCCGCCACCTTGAAGATCGGCGCCAGCGAATCCTTGTTGATGGCGACGATCGCCCCGGAGCCCTTCATCCCCACCAGATGCTGCGTGGCCCCGCTGATCCCAACCGCGAGGTAGAGGGCGGGACGCACCGTCTTGCCCGTCTGTCCGACCTGCATGGCGTACGGTACCCATCCGGCGTCCACAACCGCCCGGGTCGCCCCGACGGCGGCGCCGCGACCGATGAGGCGAGCCAACTCCTCCAGCAGTGCGAAGTTCTCCGGGCCCCCGAGCCCCCTTCCCCCGGCGATGATCACCATCGCTTCCTCCAGCTCGGGACCTTCCGCCACCTCCTCCCTGCGCTCCACGCGTCGGGCCCTGGTCAGCTCCGGGGGGATCTCCAGGACGATCTCCACGACCTCGGCCTCCTCCCCTGGCGCCTCCAGACCCGGCTCTTTGCCCACCGGCTCGGCCTCGAAGGCCTTGGGACGCACCAGGACCAGCTTCGGGTCGGGCCCCCCGAGACGCACATCCACGGCCAGCGTTCCCCCGAAGATCGCCACTCGTGCGAGGTCGGCGTCGAGAAGGTCAGCCGCGCTGGACAGGATCGAGGAGCCCAGCTTCGCCGCCAGGCGACCCGCGACGTCCCTGGCGCCATAGGTCCACGGGAAGAGGATCAGCTTGGGAAGGTGCTGGCGCACGAGGGCCTCCAGCACCGCGGCTGCCGGCTGAGCCGGACACTCCCCGTAGGCGCGATCGTCGCTCACGAAGACCGTCCTCGCCCCGTAGCGGGCCAGGACGGAGGCCGCCGAGCTTGCCCCCGGTCCGAGCGCGACCGCGGCGAGGGCGCCGTCCAGGGTCCTCGCCTTGGTCAACAGCTCCAGCGCGCTGGAGCTCGGCCGTCCGTCCGGGGTCACCTCGGCATAGACCCAGATGCCGCCCACTTACAGGACCTTATGCTGCTCGAGGAAGTCCGCGATGCGAGCGGCGGCGGTACCGTCGTCCTCGATCACCACCCCGGCCCCCCGCGTGGGGGCGGGCGTCACCTCGCAGACCCATTGCGTGGCCGAGACGTCTTCGGCGGCCAGGCCGAGGTCGGAGACGCCGAACTGCTCGAAGGGCCGCTTCTTGGCCTGCATGATCCCCTTGAACGATGGGTACCGGGGGTCACCCACCGCGGCGGTCACCGTCACCAGGGCCGGGAGGGAGCACTCCACCACGTCGTAGCCCGCCTCGGTCTGGCGCTGCACGACGACGAGGCCTTCCTGGACCTCCAGACGGATGGCGAACGTGGCCTGGGGGATGCCCAACAGCTCCGCCACCATGCTGGGGACGACCCCGCTTGACCCGTCGGTGGACTCCACGCCGGCGAGGACCAGGTCCGGATCCACCCGGCGGATGGCCGCAGCCAGGACCCTCGCGGTGACGAGCGCATCGGCTCCCGCCAGCCTCTCGTCCGAGACGAGGATCGCCCGGTGAGCCCCCATCGAGAGGGCCCGGCGCACCGCCTCCAGCGCCCTCGGGGGGCCCATGGAGACGACGGTAACCTCACCTCCGAGCTGCTCCACGAGCCGAAGCCCCGCCTCCACCCCGTACTCGTCGCCCGGGTCGAGGACCGCCGGGACACCTTCGCGCGCCATCCTGGCGCCCTCCAGGGCATACGGCTGGTTGGGGTCGGGAATCTGCTTCACACAGACGGCGATCTTCATCGTCTCTCTGTATACATCTAATGGCCGACAAACTCGGCCCTGCCCGGGCCGTTCTCCAGAAAAGAACGAGCTCCGATCTTCCAGTCCCGGGTGGCGAACAGCCCGGCAAAGGCCCTCTGTTCGGCAGCGAGACCCGACTGCAAGTCGGTACCGAGGCCCCCGTCGATGGCCGCCTTGGCCGCCCCGAGCGCCAGCAGGGGGCCCCGGGCAAACGCTCGGGCCGCAGACGTCGCCGCCTCGTTGACCTCTCCCGAAGCATGCACGGCATCCACGAGGCCCAGGCCGAGAGCCTCCTCGGCCCCGACCAACCGGCCGGTGTAAATGAGGTCCTTGGCCGCACCGACGCCCACCAGGCGGGGGAGGCGCTGGGTCCCCCCGGCCCCCGGGATGATCCCCAGGAGGATCTCGGGCTGTCCCAGCCTGGCGTCGCAGTCCGCGAAGCGGAAGTCGGCGGTGAGGGCCAGCTCGCACCCTCCCCCCAGCGCGTAGCCGTTGATGGCGGCGATCGTGATCTTCGGAAGCTCGGCCACGGCTCGAAAGGTCTCCTCGATCCGGAGCCCGAAGCGAGCCGTCGCGCCCGTGCCCATCGAGGCGAGCTCCCTGACATCGGCCCCCGCGCTGAAGACCCCGTCCCCACCCCAGATCACCACCGCTCGCACCTCGTCGCGCCGGCGCGCCTCGTCGACCACCTCGCCGAGATCCTCCAGCATCTCCGGGTCGAAGGCATTGACCGGCGGCCGATCCAGGCGGATGAGTCCCACCCCCTCTGAGATCTCGAGTCGAACGAACCTCCCCATCTCCAACCCTCCCATCTGCTCCAGGCCGACTCCGGCAACGGGGGGAGGGCAAGCCTCCCCTGTCCTCCCTCCTCCTATCCCCCCTCCCAAGACCGGCTGTATCCGCCGGCTGCATGCGATTAATTCTCCGTATCATTGCCCCGTGGCGGACCTCGATGACGACCTGGAGCGCCTGAGGGGGCGGCTTCGGAGTCCGGAGATCGGCCGGCTCCCCGCCGGGCCCAAGCTCGGAGCGGTCCTCGTCCCCCTCACCAAGGGGGCCATGGGGTGGCGGCTCGTGCTCACCCGGCGCACGCAAGAGCTTCGGAGCCACCGGGGAGAGATCTCCTTTCCGGGCGGCGGCGTGGATCCCGGAGAGCATCCTCGGGAAGCGGCCCTGCGGGAGTCTCGAGAGGAGCTGGGCATCCTTCCCGAGGAGGTGGAGATCCTCGGCCCCCTCCCGCCCGTGGTAACCAACGTCAGCCGATACGTGATCCTCCCGTGGGTCGGCATCGTATCGACGGTCGTTTTCACGCCGAGCCCGACGGAGATCGCCGAGGTGATCGAGATACCCCTGGAGCACCTGGGCTCTCCAGCCGCTCGCCGGGACCAGCGTTTCATCCGGGCGGGAAGCATCTCCATCTCTCCCGCCTACGATGTGGGAGCGAACACCATCTGGGGGGCGACTGCCCGGATAATCAGCCATCTTCTCGACCTGATCGAGTAGCCTGGCGGCGTTCCCAGGGCAAAAGGCAAGAGGATGGCGGGAGATGGAGCGATCAGAACCGATATTTTTGAAGGCAATCTACGTTGCCGCGGTCCTCGGGTTGGCGGCGGGAGCTCTTGGGGCGCCGAGGGCACCGAGCGCCAGGGCTGCTGAGAAGAGGGTGAGAGTCGTCGATCGCGCCTTCATTCCCTCCAACGTGAACATCGAGCGAGACGACACGGTCACCTGGACGCACGAGGGCAAGGAGTCCCACACCGTCACTTTCGACGACGGCTCCTTCGACTCCGACCAGAACTGCCTCTCACCGGTGCTCCGATGCACGGCGAGCAGTTCCCGGAGCTTCACCCAGGTCGGGAGGTTCGCCTACCACTGCAAGGTCCATCCGCAGCAGATGCGGGGGACCGTCACGGTCAGGTCGGCCCCGAGCCCGTCCCCGAAGCCGGCGCCCTCGCCGAGAAAGGTAGCCTCACCCTCACCGGCCCCCGCACCCTCCCGGTCCCCGTCGCCCTCTCCCTCGCTCACGCGCGCCATCGCCTCACCCTCGCCCGATCCCTCAAGCGCTCCACCGTTAGCGCCGTTCTTCAGCCCCCAACCCATCCGTTCCCCGGCGGCCACCCCGACCCCCTCTCCCACCGAATCGTCCCTCCGGGCAGCGAGACCGAAGCGAGGAAGCGGGTCCTCGACGCCGGGTGTCATTGCTGCCATCGCCGGTCTCACCGCTGTGATGAGCGCCGGGGGGTTGCTGTGGCTCCGCCGCCCCGGCCCATGAGCCGTGGGCGACCGAGAAGACCGGGAAGACGCAGCGCCATCGTCATCGCCTGGACGCTGGCGGTGATCTCGGGAGGACTGATGTGGGAGGTCGGCCACCGTTGCGTCCCCGCTCGAGCAGCGACGGAACCTGCTTCCCGGCCGGTCCTCGCCATCTCCGCCTCACCGACGCCTCCATCCCCACCTCCCCGGGCCCCCTCGCCAGGCGTGCGCCAGCCCCTGGTCGGGGGCCTGGGGGTGCTCGCGATCCTGGTGGCCGCCGCCGCGGGATTCTTCATCTACCGCCAGATCCGCCGGGGGCTCTAGCCTCCGAGCGTCGAATACCGCGACGGCAAGTAGTTAAAAGCTCGCCGGCTCCCGGTAGATGCCGAAGGGCTCTTTGAGCGTGTTCACCATCTCTCCGAGGGTGCACTCCACCCGTGCGCACCCGAGGAGGGGCCAGATGAGATTCTCCTCGGTACGGGCGGTTCGCACGAGCTCGTCCAGGGCGGCCTCGACCAACCTCGGGTCCCGCGCGCCCCGGCGAGCTTGGAGCTTGGCGATCTGGCGGCGCTCGGTCTCGGGGCCGATCTGGAGAATCTTGACCTCGCCCTCGCGGGGGGGGCGGACCAAACGGTTGACCCCCACCATCACCTTGGCGCCCCGGTCCACGAGCTGCTGATAGCGGTAGGCGGCCTCCGCGATCTCCCGCTGGAAGTAGCCATCCTCGATGCCTCGCAGCATGCCCTCCAGCATGGAGCCGCGCCCCATCCGATCGATGTTGGCGAAGTAGCGCTCGGCGTCCCGCTCCGCCCGGGTGGTCAGGGCCTCCACGAACCATGAGCCCCCGAGAGGATCGATCACGTTCGCGACACCCGTCTCATGCGCCAGGATCTGCTGGGTCCGAAGCGCCAGCTCCGCCGCCTCCTCGGTTGGCAGGCCATACACCTCGTCCAGTGAGTTGGTGTGAAGGGACTGGGTCCCCCCCAACACCGCGGCGAGAGCCTCGAAGGCGGTGCGAACGACGTTGTTGTAGGGCTGCTGGGCGGTGAGAGAGCAGCCTGCGGTCTGAGTGTGGAAGCGCAGGCGCAAGGCCCGCTCATCGGTGCCGCCATAGCGCCCCCGCATCCACTTCGCCCAGATCCGCCGTGCCGCCCGGAACTTGGCGACCTCCTCGAAGAAGTCGATGTGAGAGTTGAAGAAGAAGGAGAGTCGGGAGGCGACCTCATCCGCGGTCATGCCGTGAGCCATCCCCAGCTCGACATGAGAGAAGCCCGAGGCCAGCGTGAAGGCCAGCTCCTGGGCGGCGGTGGAGCCGGCCTCCCGGATGTGGTAGCCGGAGATGGAGAGCGGATAGTACTTCGGGGTCTCATCCCGGCAGAACTTCATCAAATCGGCAGTCATCCGCAGGTGGGACTCCGGCGGATAGATCCACTCCTTCTGCGCGATATACTCCTTCAAGATGTCCGTCTGGAGCGTGCCGCCCAGCGCCTTCCACGCCACGTCCTGGCGCTCCGCCACGACCAGCCACATGGCGAAGAGCATGGGAGAGGGCCCCGAGATGGTCATCGAGGTGGTGATCTCTTCGAGGGGGATCCCCTCGAAGAGGGTCTCCATGTCGGCGACCGAGTCGATGGCCGCGCCGCAGCGGCCGACCTCGCCCTCGGACATGGGGTCATCGGAGTCCCGGCCCATCAACGTCGGCATGTCGAACGCCACCGAGAGCCCGGTCTGACCCTGCTCCAGGAGAAATTTATACCGGCGATTGGTCTCCTCGGCGTCTCCGAAGCCGGAGAACTGCCGGAAGGTCCAGAGCCGTCCCCGGTACATGGAGGGATAGATCCCCCGGGTGTAGGGATATTCCCCCGGAAAGCCGATCTCCTCGTCGTCCTCGGTATCCTCGATGTCGCGCGCGCTATAGAGAGACTCCAGGGGGGCGGACGAGATGGTGTCGAAGTCGGCGTCGCGAAGCCGGGCCGCCTCATAGGCTTGACGCCAGCGGTGGTGCGCGTCAGAAGCCATCAAATCCAAGTGTAGCCAGGAGCCGGTCCGCGGCCGCCCGGGGACTCAGCTCGCGCCGTCCCACCCGAGCCACCAGGGCCTCGAGGGCCTCGGCGGAGTCCGCTTCGACCCGAGAGCGGACCCGCTCGGCCACCAGGTCGGAGATCTCCCTGGCGATCCGCCCGTATCGGCGCCGCTCCAGCTCCCCGCTCGCCTCCTGAGCGGCGCGATGGGCCTTGAGCGCGGACCACACCCCGTCGATGCCCCCTCCCTCCGTCGCCACGGTCTCGAGCACCGGAGGGCGCCAGGCCCGCTGAGGGCCCAGGTCCAGCATCTGATCGAGCTCGCGGGCGGTCTCTCGCGCCCCTTCCCGATCCGCCTTGTTGACCACGAAGAGATCCCCGATCTCGAGCAGGCCCGCCTTCGACGCCTGCACGCCGTCTCCCCAGCGAGGGACAACCACCACCATCGTGGAATCCGCGCTCTTCATCACCTCCACCTCCGACTGGCCCACCCCCACGGTCTCGATCAACACGTACGCCCAGCCGGCGGCGTCCAGGATCCGCACCGCCTCCGGGGTGGCCACCGCCAGGCCCCCGAGATGGCCGCGAGTGGCCATGGAGCGGATAAAGACCCCCCGGTCCGCGGTGTGGGACTGGATCCGGACCCGGTCTCCCAGGAGGGCGCCGCCGCTGAAGGGTGAGGATGGGTCCACCGCCAGGACCGCCACCCGGTGACCATCGGAGCGGATCCGGCCGAGGAGGGCCTCGCAGAGGGTGGACTTCCCGGCTCCCGGAGCGCCGGTGATCCCGACCACGTAGGCGCCGCCGGTGTGGGGGAAGATGGCCTCCATCACGGGGGCCATCCCCGGCCCCCCGTCCTCGGCGAGGGAGATCAGCTTGGCAACCGCCTGCCGGTCGCCGGCAAGGACGCGCTCGACCAGGCAGAGCGCCGGGACTGAGGCTCGAGCCATGTCTACCGAGATGCTACCGAGAGGAGACGATCCAGGCCCGGACACGGGCTCCCGGACCACGCCGATCCGCTCGCGAAGGACCTGCTCGAGAAATTGACCGGCTGAGGCCGCGACGCTCAGGCGTCGACCGCCACGACCTCCCGAACGTCGGGTACCTCTTCTCTCAGGATGCGCTCGATGCCCGCCCGGAGGGTGACCGGGGACATGGGACAGGTGTCACAGGCCCCGGCCAGCCGGATGCTCACGACACCATCGACGATGCCCACCAGCTCGAAGTCACCACCGTCGAGTTGAACCGCCGGCCGGATCTTCTCGAGAGCTCGGCGAACCGCCTCTTCCACATCTCTCATTCTATCCCGGTCACGACCTTGCCCCGCTCGATCACCACATGGGCCGGCGTCGCTGCCCGAGCTCCTTTCGAGCTGGGCGCCCGGGGCTTGGTCGGAGAGCCGGTCGGGTCCGGTCCGGCGGCGACTGCCAATGGAGGTAGCATCTCCTGCAACGGTGCCAATCAAGTCGATGAGCAATCTGCTCAGACGGTCCCGACGCACCCGGGTGCTCCTCGCCGGAGGGCTGGCCCTGGTTGTGTTCACCCTGGCCTCGGCGGCGGTCTGGATGCGGCTCAATCCCGCCCCGAAGATCATCCTCGGAAAGGTGCCGCTCGACGAGGAGCTCGGGGAAGCCGACCAGCGGCTCCTGGCGATGATCGACCAGGCCGCAACCCATCGGGAACCGCCTCCTCCCGTCCGCAGTCGCCTTCCCAGGGGGTCTCGGTCGTCAACCGGGCGCGCCGCCCCCTCCGGGGGAGTGCGTGGGCTCTGGCCGCCGAACGGCCATCCTCCCGGTCCCGCCAGACCCTTCAACGGCGCGGTCGATGGTTCCGGCGGCCTTCAGTTCGGGCTCGTCTTGGGCACCGACGCCCGCACGGGAAACCCCGCCAACGCCCGGGCGGACTCGATCCACATCCTGGCGTTGGATCCGCAGGCGCGCCGGGGCACGGTCATCGGCATCCCCCGCGACTCCTGGGTGGACATCCCCGGTCACGGCTATCGCAAGATCAACGACTCCGTCGCCCTGGGCGGTCCCGAACTCGCGGTTCGAACGCTTCGCAACCTGACCGGCCTTCCGATCACCTACTACGCCATCACGGCCTTCGAGGGAATGCGAGGCCTGGTGAATGATCTCGGAGGAGTCGATGCCTTCGTTCCTTACGATATGAACGACCATTTCTCGGGGGCTTTCTTCCAGCGTGGGTGGCACCGCATGGACGGCGAGCGGGCGCTCGCCTTCAGCCGCAACCGTCACATTCCGGGCGGGGATTTCGGGCGCTCGGAGAACCAGGGGCGCCTGATGCTCGACGTGCTGCGCAAGGCTCAAGCAGAGACCGCCACTCCGGAGGAGATTGAGCCCTGGGTCCGGATCCTTCTTCGCCATACCCGAGTCAACATGTCCTTCGCCGAGCTCATGCGCTTCGCGGTGCTCGCCCGGGTCACCGCGGACTCCAGCGTCCGGAATATCGTGGCCCCGGGACGCACCGGCACGGCCGGGGGGGCAAGCGTCGTCTTCTTGAGCGAGCAGGCATCCGCCCTGTTCAACGACGTCGCCCAAGACGCCGTGGTCGACGGCTCCTGATCTCCCGCGACCAGGCAGGCTACGATCCGGCCGGGAGGCCCTCGTCGGCGAGGACAATGACCTTGTCCTGCTTCACCGACATGAAACCCCCCTCGACCGGGAAGGACCGGTCTCCGGCGGCGGTTCGTACCTTCACCTCGTGGCGGACGAGTTGCGCCAGCAGGGGAGCATGGCCGGGAAGGATGCCGATGTCGCCCTCCACCGTGCGGGCGAGGACGAAGCTCGCCTCACCGGAGAAGAGCTCCTCCTCTGCAGAGACCACCTCGACTTGAAGGGCCAAGCCGACTAATCCTCTTTGCTCAGGGTCTTGGCCTTCTCGATGACCTGCTCGATGCCCCCCACCATGTAGAAAGCCGACTCCGGAAGCTCGTCCACCTCGCCCTCGGTGATCATCCTGAAACCCCGGACGGTCTCCTCGATGGGGGTGTACTGCCCGGGAAGCCCGGTGTAGCGCTCGGCCACGAACATGGGCTGGGACAGGAACCTCTGGATCTTGCGGGCCCGGTAGACGGACAGCTTGTCCTCTTCGGAGAGCTCGTCGATTCCCAGGATGGCGATGATGTCCCGGAGGTCCTTGTAGCGCTGGAGGATCCGCTTCACCTCCTGGGCCGCCGTGTAATGGTCTTCGCCCAGGTACCGGGGGTCGAGGAGGCGGGATCCCGAGAGCAGGGGGTCGACCGCGGGGAAGATGCCCTGGGCGAAGAGCTCCCGGGTCAGCTCGGTCCGGGCATCCAGGTGGGCGAAGGTGTTGTGGGGCGCCGGGTCGGTGTAGTCATCGGCGGGGACGTAGATCGCCTGCATGGAGGTGATCGACTTGCCCCGGGTGGAGGTGATCCGCTCCTGCAGCTCTCCCATCTCATCCGCCAGCGTGGGTTGGTATCCCACCGCGGAGGGCATCCGCCCCAGAAGCGTGGAGACCTCGGAGCCGGCCTGGACGAAGCGGAAGATGTTGTCGATGAAGACCAGGACGTCCTTTCTCTCCACATCCCGGAAGTACTCGGCCATCGTGAGGGCCCCGAGGCCCACCCGAAGGCGCACGCCCGGGGGCTCGTCCATCTGGCCGAAGACCAAGACCGCCTTGGAGAGAACCCCCGACTCCTTCATGGAAAGCCAGAGGTCATTGCCCTCCCGGGTCCGCTCCCCCACCCCGGCGAAGACCGAGACGCCCCCGTGCTCGGTGGCGACCCGGTAGATCATCTCCTGGATGAGCACCGTCTTGCCCACCCCGGCCCCGCCGAAGAGCCCGATCTTGCCCCCTCGAACGAACGGCTCCAGAAGATCGATCACCTTGATCCCCGTCTCAAGCATCTCGCTCTTGGGTTCGAGATCCTTAAAGAGGGGGGCCTCCCGACGAATGGGCCAGCGCTCGCCTCCGATCTTCTCCTCGGGCTCATCGAGGGATTTACCCAATACGTCGAAGACATGACCGAGGACGCCGGATCCCACCGGGACCGTGATGGGGGCCCCCGTGTCGGTCACCTTGGTGCCCCGGGTGATGCCGTCCCCGGGCTGCATGCAGATCGCCCGCACGGTGGCGTTGCCGATGTGCTGCGCGACCTCGGCGGTCACGGTCTCGGTCTCTCCCAGAAGCGTCTTCTCCAGGACCAGGGCGTTGTTGATCTCGGGGAGGGCGTCGGGTGGGAACTCCACGTCGATGACCGGGCCGATCACCTGGATCACCCGTCCCGTCACCTGCTCGGCCCGCTTCTCCTTCTCCGCCCGCGCCTGGTCCTCGACTACCGCCATGTGGTCTCCTTTGGCTCGATCGTCACAGGAATAACCCACTCCGCTCACCCAGATGGCGGCCTTCGGCCCGCCACCAGCGGGACCACCTACACTTTGCCACGCATCGCCTCCGTCGCCCTGGCGCCGGCGAGCGCCTCCGCGTCGCCATGCCACCTGGCCGCGCCCGCAAGCGGGCTCCCGGCGCCGTGTGTTCCCTCATCGCCGCCGGAGCCCCTGAGGGCCTCGGCAGCGCCGACCAGGTCGGCCAGTTCGCTGGTGATCTCCGCCTGGCGAGCCCGGTTGACATCCCGGGTGAGATCCCGCAGCAGATCGTCGGCGTTGTCGGTGGCGTTCTTCATCGCCCGCCGCCTCGCCGCATGCTCGGACGCCGAGGACTCCAGCAGCGCCGCGAACAGCTTCACCTCCATGTAGCGAGGCAGCAGTCCCCGGAGCAGCTCCGCCGGCTCGGGCTCGAAGTCGAAGAGAGCCCGGGGAGCTCCCTCGCCGGGCGGGCCGGCGCCCGCCCCAGAGCGCGGGCGGGGCACGGGCAAGATCTGGGTCACCCGGGCCCGCTGCAAGAAGGTCGAGACGAAATCCGTGTAAGCGATCACGACCCGGTCGACCTGTTTGTCGCCATACGCTCGGATCACCCCTTCGGCGATCCGGCGGGCGTCCCCGTAGCGAGGGGTATCCGAGACGCCCATGAACTGGGCGGTCATCGGGACCTTTCGGAACCGAAAGTAAGAGATCGCCTTCTTGCCCACCGCGGTGATGGCGACCGCGTGGCCGGCCTCGGCTTCCCGGCGCCGCAGCCGCTCCGCCTCCCGTAAGACATTGGCGTTGTAGGCGCCGCAGAGTCCCCGGTCTGAGGTGACTACCACCAACCCCGTCGTGGCGACCTCTCGCTCCTCGAGCAGCGGGGAGCCCCGAGCCTCTCCGGCGACCATCTCCAGCATCTCTCCGATGGCCTGGGCGAAGGGGCGAGCGCGCAACGCCCGGGACTGGGCCCGGACGATCCGGCTGGCGGCGATGAGCTCCATCGCCCGGGTGATCTGCTGGGTGGAGCGGACGGAGCGGATGCGCCGGCGAATATCCCGGACCTTGGCTCCCATGCCGTCCCCTAGCTCTCTTCCTCGGGGGTCTGTTCTTCGGAGATCTCTTCTTCGGGTTCGGGCGGATATCCGGCGACCGCGTCGTGGGTGTCGGTGACGTGGGGAGCCGCCTCGGTGAGGGGGGCGGCGCCGGGCGCGCCCGGCTTGAAGGTGGCTCCGAAGTCCCCGATCACCTCCTTGACCTTCGCCTCGACCTCCTCGGGAAAATCGCCCTGCGTGCGGAAACGCTGGTAGACATCGGAGGCCGCAGCGCCCACGAAGTCCAGCAGGCCCTGCTCGAAGCGGCGGACGTCCTCCACCGGGATCTTGTCGAGATAGCCCTGGGTGCCGGCGAAGGTGATCACGATCTGGCGCTCCACGGGCACCGGCTGGAACTGGGGCTGCTTCAGCAGCTCCATCAGGCGGTCGCCCCGGGCGAGCTGCGCCTGAGAGGACCGGTCCAGGTCGGAGGCGAACATGGCGAATGCCTGGAGCTCCCGATACTGGGCCAGGTCGAGCTTGAGGGGCCCGACCGCCTTCTTTATGGCCTTGATCTGGGCATCGCCCCCCACCCTGGAGACGGAGCGGCCCACGTCGATGGCCGGGCGTTGGCCCCGGTTGAACAGGTCCTTCTCCAGGAAGATCTGCCCGTCGGTGATGGAGATGACGTTGGTCGGGATGTAGGCAGAGATGTCTCCCTCCTTGGTCTCAACCACCGGAAGGGAGGTAAGGGAACCGGCTCCCAGCTCATCCGAGAGCTTCGCACCTCGTTCCAGCAGGCGAGAGTGGAGGTAAAAGACATCTCCCGGGTACGCCTCCCGGCCGGCGGGGCGGCGCAGCAGGAGCGAGATCTGCCGGTAGGCGTCGGCCTGCTTGGACAGGTCGTCGTAGACGACCAGAGCATGCTCGCCCTTGTACATCCAGTGCTGCCCGATGGCGCAGCCGGAGAAGGGGGCCAACCATTTGAGGGCTCCCGGGTCGCCCGCCGAGGCGTTGACCACCACGGTGTACTCGAAAGCGCCGGATTCGCTCAGGGCGGCCACCACCTCGGCCACGGTCGAGGCCTTCTGGCCGACCGCCACGTAGATGCACTTCACCGCGTCCCTGGTCCCCCAGTACTGGCGCTGATTGATGATGGTATCCACGCACAGCGCGGTCTTGCCCGTCTGGCGGTCACCGATGATCAGCTCTCGCTGCCCACGGCCGATCGGGGTCATGGCGTCGATCGCCTTGATCCCGGTGTAGAGAGGCTCGAAGACAGGCTGGCGTTCGATCACCGAGGGAGCCTGGATCTCGAGGGACCGAAGCCCCTCCAGCTTGGAGTCATCCATGGGCCCCCTGCCGTCCATGGGCCGTCCCAGGGGGTCCACGACCCGCCCCAGATAGGCGTCGCCCACCGGGACCGAGAGCACCTGCCCGGTCTGGCGTACCGGCATCCCCTCTTCCAGCTCGGAGACCTCGCCGAGAACCACCACCCCGATCTCATCTTCTTCCAGGTTGAGGGCCACTCCCAACAGATCCCTGGGAAACGCCAGCAGCTCGTTGGCCATCGCCCCCGGCAGGCCCCTCACCCGGGCGATGCCGTCGCCCGCGTAGATCACGCGGCCCACCTCCTCCCGCTCCACCGCAGGCTTGAACTCACCGAGGAGCCGATCGAGCGCGCCCCGGATCTCCTCAGACTTGATGGTCAGCTCGGCCATCTGCTCTCCCTCTTCTCCCTCTTATGCTTCTTCGTCTCCGGTCATCGGGTCAGGCCCAGGTGGTGACGCAGCATGTCCAGCTTGTGGCGGATCGAGCCATCGATCACCACATCCCCGACCCGGGCGAGGACGCCACCGATCACATTCGGGTCCACGATGACCTTGACCGACACGTTTTTACCCGTGGCCTTCCCGAGCGCCTCCGCGAGCTGGCGCTGCTGGCCCTTGTCGAGGGGAACGGCGGTGCGCACCTCCCCGATCTCTCGCCTGGACTCCTCCTCCGCCAAGCGCGCCAGCTCGTCCGCGATGTCCACCACCGCCCGGGCGCGGCCCTGACGGATCACGAAACCAAGGACGTTCAGCGTGTGGGGCGACACCTTGCCGGCGAGCAGGTCGTCCAGCAGCTTCTCCTTGCCCGCCGGGGGCATCGCGATGTCGGTGAGGGTCTGGCGAAGCTCGTGCTCGAGCTCCAGGGTTCGGGCGAAGCGGAACAGCTCGTCCGCCACCTGCTCGATGTCACCTTCGGAGCGGGCAATCTCGAAGATCGCCTTCGCGTACCCGAGCGTGCGGGGATCCTTGGCCACTAAGCTACGGCCTTCCCGCCTCGGAGGGCCGGGCCGCCACCTCTCGGATGAACGCCTCCACCAGGTCCCGGTGGGCCTGGGGGGACAGCTCCCGCTCCAGGATGCGCCCCGCGATGTCCGACGACCACGTCGCAAGCTGGCGCTCGAGCTCACCCACCACCCGTTCGCGCTCCCCGGCCAACTGGGCCTGGGCCCTGGTGAGAACCTCTCTCGCCTCGGCCTCGGCCCTGGTCAGCATCTCCTTGCGGATCGCCTCGGCGGAGGTCCTCGCCTCCTCGGTGATCTTGCTCGCCTCTTCCCGCACCTGCGCCACCCGCGCCCGGTAGTCGGCGAGCAACCTCTCGGCCTGCTCACGCGTCGCCTCGGCGTCCTGAAGGTCCTCCTTGATCCGGCGCTCCCGGTCCGCCAGGGTCTCTTCCAGGCGGGGAAAGACCTTCTTGGCCAAGACGACCAGCACGATCAAGAAGGCGAGACCTCCCCAGACGATCAGGCCGAACTCGGGCTTGAAGGGATTGAGATCGACTCCCTCTTCCGCCGCCAGCCAGAAGGCATCCAGAGTCATCGCGGCCCCCTCTATCCGAGTGCGAAGAGCAAGAGGAAGGTGACGACGAAGGCGTAGAGAACCTGCGCCTCCGCCAGCGCGAACCCCAGGAACATGAGCCCCTGGAGAATGCCCCGCGCCTCGGGCTGACGCCCGATCCCTTCGATGCCCTTCGACCACAAGACGCCGATGCCGATAGCCCCGCCGCCGGCGCCGAACCCGATGGCGGCGCCCGCGCCCAGCAGCGCGAACGCCTTGTCGGTCAAACCCGGCGCCTCCTGGGCCAGCGTGGTCGCAAGATCCAACAAGATGGTCTCCTTTCAGTGTCCGGGATGCAGCGCGTCGTTGATATAGATGGTCGAGAGGAAGGAGAAGATCACTGCCTGGATGAAAGCCACGAAGAGGGCGAACCCGGTGAAGACGATCTCGAGGGCCATCGCCAGCGGCAACACCGCGACCAGGACCGCGCCCCCGGCGAGGAAGATGAATCCGACGAAGATCAGCAGGATCACGTGGTCGGCCAGCATGTTGGCGAAGAGCCGGACCGCCAGGGAGAAGGGCCGGGCAAGCTGCGAGATCGACTCCACCAGCAGGAAGAACCCGGTCACCAGGCCCTTGACGATGGGGTTCTTGCCCGGGAGGCCCTCCGGGATGAGGGTGACCTTCCAGAAGTGAAACACCCCATGGCGGGCCATGCCGATGGCGATCGCCAGCAGGTAGACGCCAAAGGCCAGGGTGGCGGTGAGAAAGATGTTGGAGGTGGGCGTGAACCCGATCACCGGGATGAGCCCGACGGAGTTCATGAACAGGATGAAGAAGAAAATGGTGGCGGTGAAGGGGAACCAGATCCGGGCGTCCGCCGGGCGCATCACCGAATAGACGATGTTGTCCTTGACCCAGTCCATGGCGACCTCGATCAGATTTTGGATCCCTCGGGGCACGATGTTGGGCTTGGAGCTCGCCGCCCAGAACAGGCCGATCACCAGGGCCACCGCCAGCCAGATGTTGACCACCGCATTGCTGATGGAGAGGTCGAAGGGGCCGATCGCGATGTCCGGTGACCAGCCGTACCGGTGGGGCACGAGGTGCTCCAGGAGGACGAGGAAAGGAGACTGCTCCCCGCCTTCCTGAGCTGCCAAGATCAATCCCAAGTCCATCACGACATCCCCCCTTGGCCATGAGCATCCGCGCTCTCATCCACCCGGGGTCGCTGGAGTTGACGAAGAGCTCCCGGGGCCTGAGTGAGGAGCAGGATGGCGAAGGCTGCGCCGAAAGCCGCCAGGTACGCGACGAAGGGCTTTCGGCCCACGAGGAACATCGCCGCTCCCGTCACCGCCGCCGTCACGAGCCTGAGCCCCGCCCCCGCGGCGACCCGACGGTCGAAAACCCGCTTTCGGGAAGTCCGGGACACATGCGAGCGGAGAAAGCTCCAGGCGTAGAGACCGGCGGCGAGGATCCCCACCGAGGCCCCGAGGGCCACGTCGGGTCCGCCGAGCGAGAAGCCCAGGGTCGCGCCCGGCACTGCGATCACGCCGGCGGCGACCAGCATCCGTGAGGCGTCCCCCAGCTTCCTCATCCCCAGCTCCGTGTCTTCCATGACCGGTAAGCCCGGTTGATCCCCCCCGCTGCCCCGAGCATCACGCCCACCACCGTGAAGAGCGGACCCGTGTTCAAGCCTGCATCCGCCAGCCACCCGAGCCCGAGCCCGACCAGCGTGGTGACCACCATCTCCATGGAGAGACTCATGGCCTGACCGAAACCTGACATCAAAGGCGGCTCACGGTCAGGGTCGTCGGGCATCTGGCTCCAAAGGTCGGATGGAATTCTATCCCACTCCGGCGGATGAGGTCGGGACCGTTCGGCTCGGGATGAGGCTACTGCGGCGGGGCTTGCCCCTCGTCGCCGTCCCCTTCCTCGATGGGACCTCGAGCCGCCACAGGGA
>JBOGWM010000230.1:0-10820 GCA_050693695.1 Actinomycetota bacterium | reverse complement strand
CGAGGCGGCCCAGGTGTACCGGGACGGGCTGCAGGGTGCGCCGTCCCGCTGGCGGAGGGTGCGCCTGGAATCGGCGCAGCGTTAAGCGGTCGCAACGTTCTTCACGACACACAGCCCTCGTAGGCGGTCTCCGAACCCGGGGCCATGGGCAGGCCCTCGTACCAGGCCTCGAGGAACGGCTGGGGGCAGAGGCGTCGGCCGGTCGGATCCTGGATCCCCAGGTGCAGGTGCGGGCCCGTCGAGTTGCCGGTGTTGCCGGAGAGCATCAGGGGCTGACCGGCGACAACCCTTTGTCCCTGGGCGACGAGCAGGCCGGTGGCATGGCAATAGGTGTAGCGCATCTGGTCGTCTCCCTTGACGGTCAAGCCGATCCCACACCTCCCGTCCTCCAGTGGGTCGGCGAAGACGACGGTGCCGCCATGCACGGCGTGGACGGTGGTCCCCTCGGGGACGGGTAAGTCCCACGCCGGATAGTCATGGTGAGGTCGGCGGATGCGAACGAGGTCGAGACGGACCCGATCGACCGGGAGGGCGTAGAGGCCCTCGGCGCTGACCGAGCCGCTGAATCCGAAGTTGCCGTAATAGGCCACCCAGCCCTTGACCTCCTCGACGTAGGCGCCGGACGGGTTGTAGGCGTGGAGGGCGGTCTGGAGCTTCGCGGGATCGGACAGGTCTCCCCCTCCCGCCCCCCGGCAGAGAACGACCGCGGCGGTGAGGGCGGCGTCGTACATGTTCTGAGGGTCGCGTATCCCGTCATCGTTGCCGTCCTGCCCGAGCGAGCGCCAATTGCCCGGAAGGACCTGCATGGGGCCGACCGCCCGGTCCCATGCCCCGTCGCCGTCGAGCTGGCCGCCGTCGGTGTCGGGGATCGGGCGGGTGCCGGGCAGCGATCCATCGAGCAGCGGGCCCAGGACGGGCGGGTCCACCTGGCCGTCGAGGGAGACGTCGCGGCCCCCCGCATGGCGGGACTCGATCCTCCCGACCGCCGCCAGCACGGTCCACGGCACGGAACAGCCCGGGTAGGCATCTCCGCCACGAGCTGCTGCTTGAAGGTAGGCGGAGAGGACGGCGGCGTTGATTCCCAGGCTCTCGGAGGCGACCGCCGCAGGAGCGTCGTCGCCGGACACCATCGCCGCGATCATCGAGACGGTGGCGATCGAGGCACCAGCGAAGGATGCCGCTCCGGCGAGGAGCAACCTGCCGAGCCTCACGATCCTTTAGATCTCTTCGAGAGCGTTCGCTGAAGCATCTCGGCCTTCTGGAGTTCCAGCTGGTGGCGGAAGGATCCGACCGGATGACGCACGCCATGGAGCCAGTCACGCCCCCGGTCCGAGAGCGCGTGGCGAGTGCCGATTCCTGCCTGACCGAGCCTCTCCCTGGCGGCCTGAGCCCTCACGGTCGCCTTGGCTGCGGCCCTGGGAAGGGTGGAGGGGCGACCCACGGTGACCCCGGATGCCGCCAGCCCCTCCGTCCTGGCGCCGGAGCTCATCTCTCTTGCAACCCCCGGAGTCGCGGGGGGCGCGGCTCCCGCTCCGCTTTTCAGCGCGCCCGCGGGGGAGCGAGCGGTGCTCCGACGAAGGGTGGCGTCCTTGCGGAGCTCCTCGAGCACCGCGAATGCTCCGATACTCGCCGTGGTCGCGCTGGTCCCGGAGGCTTTGCCCGGCCCCGTGCTCCCTCGGGGCCGGGCAGCCTCGAGCTTGCGACCCATCGCTTCTGCCAGGGCCCGGCCGCCTCCAAGGATGCGGCGACGAAGAATGAACATGAGGACCACCACGACCAGCAGGAAGCCGAATTTCTCGGCGACGGTGTCGGTCGGCTGGCGGAGGAGGACCTGGGTGGCCTGCACCAGAAGGGAAAGGATAAAGGCCATCCCCAAGATGACGACCGCGACCTGGACCACCCCGGTCACCCAGCGCCAGAACAGGGCCCGGGCGCGCCCGGGGATGAGGGCGAAGACGGCCGCGAAGCCCACGACGGCGATGAGGATGTCCCCCGCGTAGCGGGCCGCGAGAACGGTCGCCGCGGACAGGAGGATCAGGATGAGCACCGCGAAGGCGGTCACGGACAAGAGCATGGAAGCGAACAGCCGGTCGCCGGTGGGATCCGCGTTGAATACCGCGTACGTGCGACACTCGGGCTCAGCGCGCATCTTGTCACGGGGCGTCTCGCTCGTCCCCCAGGGCCCACCCCGCAGGATCTCGTCCCGGATCTCGGCGCAGCGCCCGCTGAGAGCGGATCCCCAGTTGAGAAGGTCGTGGGACTGGTCCACGAAGGTCCTCGCGACGGTCTCTTTCAGAGGTTCCAGCGAAGTCTCGGCACGAGTACCGGCAGGCAGTCCGCTGGAAATGGCAAGGACGTCGGCGGAGAGATTCCGGCTCTCGCGCACCGCGGTCCCGACGAAGGAGACGGGGTCCCGGGCGATCAGCGTGCCGACGGCGAGGAGCACCAGGGTGAGAGCGAACTCGGAGAGACCGTAGGCCACCCGGCCTCGCATCATCTGCCAGGCCGTCCAGGCGGCAGCCAGGAGAAGGGCCATGTCCAAGAGCCCGAGGGGGCCGATCAGACGGGTGTCGTAGGCGTTGGCGAGCTGTTTGGCCGGGGCGGTCAGATTCGGGCCGCCCGAGAAGGCCCAGGAGAGGATCCACGAGGTGGCGCGGACCATCCACCGGCCGGCGGAGAACCAGGCGTCGGTGAAGAAGCCCACCACCTTGCGGCTCCACTCTCGCCAGCTTCCGGGATCGTAACCGATGTCGTAGTTGGTGATCGGGAACCGGGCCCGGTCCTCCTGGGGAATGATGCGGTTCATGAACTCCGAGCGCTGGCGGCTGTCCGGCGGGGGCTCCTCGCCCAAGGCCGGGACCTGGACCATCAGGGTTGCGGCGAACACGAGGATGAACACCCCCCAGCGATAGGGACGAGATGCGGTCATGGTCGTCCCTGTCCATTGGGGCCGGCGGGGGCTCGAGGGCCGGGAGCGCCGGGGCCGATGGGAGCGCTGCGATCGACCCCGGCGCCGGGTTGGATCGCAGCGCTGGGACCGGTCGAGGCCCTCGACTTGACCTTGAGCGGGTTGGTCTCGATCGATTCCCGTAGCCAGGGCGGAGCCGGGATTACCGCCACCTCTCCTATCCGGCCGCGCACGTCTCGCCAGAGGAAGCGGGAGGGCTCCTCCTCGTCCGCGTCCGGGGGCCGCCGGTAGCCGGACTCCAGCCGGTCGATCAGCTCCGAGCTGGGCTCCACGCCCAGGAACCGAAGGGCCGCCGGTCCGGCGCCGGCCGCCTGGGCGCCGATGAAGCGGTTCCCGAGGAGATGGGCGACCGGGCCGTGCCCGAAGTCGTCCGGGTGCTGGGAGGCTAGCCAGAGGGCGGCATTGCCCTTGCGCTCATTGCGAAGGCCCTCCAGGAGGAGCTGGCGTCCCTGGATCGAGCCGAGGATGGCCCACGTCTCATCGCAGATCACCACCCCGAAGCGGCTCAGATCCGCGAAGGCAACCGAGCGGGCCACAGCCGCAACCAGGTAGAAGGCGGCCAGCCCGAAGATCTCCTCTGCCGAGAGCTGCTTTGACATCTCCTCCGATAACAGGATCTCCCGGTCGGGGAGGATGAGATCGGGCAAGTGAAAGACGAGGTAGTCGTCCCAGGCGAGCGCGAGTTGCTCTCCCTCGCCGAAGGCGAGCCCGGCGAGGTCGCTCTCGGTGAAGACCTGGAGCTTGCGGGCCACCGTGCGGGCGTATTCGTCCGTTGCCCCCTCCCGCTCCAGGTGAGAAACGACGTCGATGAGTCGGGCCTCGGGGACCAGCGCCGTCTCTCGGGTGGCCTTGGCGATAGTGGCGCCCTCGGTCTCGGAGATCGAGGTGCGCGCCAGCAGGCAGAGGAAGTCCACGGCACGCCGTACTCGCTCCCCGGGAGGGAAGACCCGCAGCGGATCGAGACAGACCTGGCTGTCGGGAGTCACCCGGATGACCCGGGTACGCCCGGGGACCGCCTCGGCAAAGCGAACCCATTCCCCTCGGGGATCCCGGTCGAGGACCACCACTTGCCCGTCCCGGGCCCCCACCACCCAGGAGGCCAGCTTCATGAGATAGCTCTTGCCCGAGCCCCGATCGCCCACGAAGCCGACGGATGCCGGCCGGTCGATGCCGGGTCCGTATGACGGATCCCAGAAGACGGGGCGGAGGGCCCCGGAGTCGAGTGAGAAGCCGAGGAGCATCCCGGAAGGATCGCCGATCTCGGTTCCTGCGAACGGCATGCCGGCCGCAAGGTCTCGTGGGAGCAGGTACTGAAGATAGTCCCGCGCCACCTGCGGGAGAGGACTTCCGGGAAGCATGAGCTGGAAGAGCCCCTTTTGACCCCCGGTCGGCCGCGTGATCATGTACTCATTCGGAGCGAAAAGGTCCGAGATCTGGGTCGCCTGAGCCTCGACGGCGGCCACATCCTCCCCATAGGTGGAAAAGGCGATCACGCACTGAAGCTCGGGCTCCGCCGGGTTCGACTCGAGCTCTCCCCGCTGGTGCGCAACCGACTCGATGGCGTCTGCCAGGCTTCGGGGGGGGCCGGCGGGGTCCTCGTCGTGCTCCTCGATCTGGCCCGAGAGGTTGCGTGCCTGCCGGCGAGCCGCCGCCTGGGCCTTCTGGTTCGAGATCGGCCGGATCCTCACCGCCCAGTCCACCGGGAAGGGCAGGGCATCGGCGTGGACGAACCACTCCCCCTTGTCACCCGGGAAGATGAAGCGAGGCGGCATGTCGGCCACCGCCAGCAACGCCTGCTGAGAGACGCCGAACGGTGTCTCGATCTCGAGGCGGGTAGCGCGAGAGCGCATCCGCCCCTCCGAGATCGAGACCCGCTTCGCCGAGCCGGGCTCCCGGCTCCAGCTCGAGTCCAGGGCCGGCTCGTCGCCTCCCCGGCGCAGGGCTCGGGCATATAACCAGAGCACCTCGCCCGCCTGAGGCGCATGCAGAGTGACCGAGGTCCGCAGCCGGGCTTCGATCCGCCCCGCCTCCCGGACGCGCCGCTCCAGATCCGGCTCCGAGGGCCGGAACGGCGCCCCCACCGCCTGCCGTGAGGCTTGCCAGGCGGACTCGAGGGTGTGGATCGCCGCTGCCCCGGCGCTGAGCGGGTGGCGGAGGCCGCCGGTGGCCCAGCGAGCGGCGGTGAGCGGCGTCTGCGCGGCCCTGCGGGCCCTGGAGGTGACTCCTTCGCCCGGCAGCCGCACCGCGATGTAGGTCCGGCGGTTATAAAGAGCGAGGCCTTCCAGGTAATGGTCAAGCCACCATCCACACAGCTCGGCCCACGGGGGGTGCGCGTCGAGATCCACTCCCCTCGTGGCGATCTCGGTGAGCTCGTCGGGGGCTAGGCGCTGGCAGACCGAGAACAGCAAGGTCTCCTCCGGCAGGCGCATCAGGGCCGCCCGGGTGCGGGCGTGGAGCTCCTCCTGCTGGACCTCGGAGAGGTAACGATACGACGCCGGCTCCACCCGCCACAGCGCCCACACCGAGCGATCGCCGGCGAAGACCAGGTTGCCGGCCACAGCTCGGGGCGGGAGCTTGAGACTCATGGCTGCCCGAGCTCCCCGAGCTCCTGGATGTGGCAGCGCGTCCGGGGCATCTTCTCCCAGCGATTCCGGTCCCGACGGCGCGCCCGCCCGACGCCTTCACCCACCCAGGTACCCAGGAGCGTGACCAGGGCCAGGAGGAAGCGAGCGGGTGAGCGACCCTCGATGCGGATCCACCGGATGGCCACGGTCAGCCCGATCGGTATCCCCGCCTGGACCAGGAGGGGGTGGACGTAAGGCGCGATCATCGGGGTCCAGTGCCGGGAGGTCTTGAGGAGGAGATAGGTGCTGACCGCGAGGACGGCGAGCTGGGTGACGGTGACCGGAACCGGGATGATCGGGCGCAGGCTCCGTCCGATCATGAGCGGGTAGCGCCTCGCACGGGTGTAAGAGCGACACTCGATCATGGGCGGCTGGCCGGCGGAAGACAAAAGGCCCGGACCGTCCGGACAATCAACAGCGGGAGAGGAGAGTGCTGGACACGGTGGCGTCGGCCCCCGTCTCCCGGCCGATCTGGGTCTTGAACCAGTCGGTGTTCTGGACCCCCCAGATGGCGACACCCGCGATCACCAGGGCGCCGACCACCCTGGATAAGGTCCTGCTAACCCACCATTCGCGGGCGACGAGCAGGATTCCCAGGACTGCGACGCCGATGACCAAGAGCTCTTTGAGCTCGATGAGTTTCGTGGCGAGAAAGCACACGGCTACCCCCTCCTGTATCCGCCGTCCCCGTAGCTCCCAAAATTGTCAGGTAACCGACAGTAGCGGTTGAAGGGTTTTGCGTCTAGAGCTGGGCAAAAATACCCGGGAAATTGTTCTATTTTCGAGGTGTTCGAGAGGTTCGATACACCACAGGTGATCACCGCGTGGTCGCCGGGTAGGCCGCCACCATGCTCTGATCTTCCTCGCCGATACCCTGGATGGGGCCCGCAATCCGGCCCATTGCCCCCCGTGGCGGACGGCGCGCCAGCCGGCGAGCAACGCTCGAGAGCGAGAAGTTGACCACGAAGTAGATCATGGCCATCACCACCATCGTCTCGATGGGGTTGAAGTATGCCTGTTGCAGGATGGTCCCTCGGCGAAAGAGCTCGGTCACCGTGATCAGGTAGAGCAATGAGGTGTCCTTCACTAAGGTGATGAGCTGGGAGACCACCGCCGGGGCCATGCGGCGAAGGGACTGGGGTAGCACCACGAAGCGGAGCTTGGCCGCGTACCCCAGGCCGAGGGCGTCCGCCGCCTCGAACTGGCCCCGGTCGAGGGAGAGGATTCCCGCCCGGACGATCTCGGCCAGAACGCAGGAGGTATAGAGAGTGAGAGCGAAGACTCCGGCGCCGAATGCCGCGAGGTTAAGTCCCAGGCGCGGCGCCGCGATGAACACGTACAGGATGAGCATGAACAGGGGTAGGGAACGGACTCCCTGGACGAGCACCGTAACCGGAGCGGCGGTCGCCCACCGCAGCGGCCGGGGCGCCGGGAAGCCCATGAGCCGGCTCCGGGAGAGGCGCAGGAGCGCCAGCCCGGTCCCGAAGAGGAGGGAGAGCGCGATCGAGATCACCGCTGCCGCAAGCGAGGTCACCAGGCCGAGACCGAGGAAGGTCCAGGTGTCGGTGGCCAGCTCGGGGCTGAAGAAGGGGCTCCAGCGGCTGGCGAACCGCTCCAGCCGGTCCGACCAACCGCCGGGACCATACGCCCGATAGACGGCGGCGGCCGCCAGCGTCATCACCGCCGCTCCCCCGAGCGCTCCCGCCAGCCTCAAGATCCAGCCACGCCTCATCGCAGGATCCTCAACCGCCTCTCCAGGCGGGAGACGACGAAGGAGAGCGGCAGGGTGATCGAGAGGAATCCGATGGCGACCGCGGTGAGGATCTCGAAGGTACGGAAGTACCGGTCATTGAGGATCGTGGATTCGTAGAGCAGGTCGGGGTAGGCGACAGCCCCGGCGATGGCCGAGTTCTTGACCATGGCGATCATGAGGTTGCCCAGGGGCGGGATGACGGTACGGAAGGCCTGGGGTAACAGCACGAGTCGCATCGTGGCGGCAAAGCCCATTCCGAGCGAGCGGGCCGCCTCGAGCTGTCCCTTCCCCACCGCGGCGATCCCCGACCGCAGCACCTCCGTGACATAGGCGCCGGTATAGAGGCTGAGAGCCAGGGCCCCGATCGTGAAGAGTTCGAGGCGTACCCCGATGGAACCCAGGCCGAGCTGAAAGAAGCTCATCTGGAGCAGCAGCGGGGTGTTGCGGAACAGCTCCACCTCCGCCCGGGCAAGGCGGGGGAGCACCGGGAGGGGGGCGATACGCACCACCGCCATCACGGTCCCGATCGCCAGGCTCAACCCAAAGGCCACGGAGGACAGCAGGAGCGTGTTGCGATATCCCGCGAGAAGGGTCGGGAAGAAGACCTCCTCGAAGGGCTGAGCCAGCACGGCGGCGAGGCTCACCCTGCCCCCGACGTCGTTTCGCCCTTCCCGTTCAGACGGGCTTGAGGGACGGACCGGAGAATGGAACCTCGTCGGGAGGCGGCTCGGCGCTCTCCCCGGTGAGCGGCTTGACCCAGCGATCGTAGAGCTTCACCCAATCGCCGTCGCGCTTGATCTCCCGAATGGAATCGTCGACGAAGGCGACGAACTCGGGGCGGCCCTTCTTCATGCCCACCCCGTAGGGCTCGACGGTGACGGGATCCCCCACGATCTTGAAGTTCTTGCGATCCCGGCTCAACAGGCCCGTCAGGATGACGTCGTCGGTGAAGACCGCCTGCACCTGGTCGTTCTGCAGGAGCTGGAAGCACTGGGCGTAGCCGTCGAGCAGCCTGAGGGGGGCGTTGGGGGCCGCCGCGGCGATGTTCTGCGCCGAGGTGGAGCCCTTGGCGCTGCAGACCTCCGCCTTCTGTGCATCAAGCGAGGCGACGTCGCGCACCCTCGACCCCTTCCTCGCCAGCAGCCGCTGGCGGGCGACGTAGTACACGGTGGAGAAGTCGATCTGCTGGCGGCGCTCCTCGTTGATGGTCATGGTCGAGATGATCAGGTCGGCCTTGTCCTCCTGGAGGAAGGGGATGCGATTGGTCGAGATGGCTTCGATGAACTCCGCCTGGACCCCCAGCCGCTCGGCGATGGCCTTGCCCAGATCCACGTCAAAGCCTTCCGGCTTGCCGGTGGCGGGGTTCAAGAAGCCGAAGCGGGGGATATCGTATTTAACTCCGATGACCACCTTGCCCTTGTCCTGGATCTGAGCCATGTAGCTGCCGGCGGCAAACTCGGGGCGCCGTCCGCTCCTGGGTGTGGACTCGGGCCGGCATGCGGCCCCCGCCAGGACCAGCGCCGCCACGACCCCATTGATCACGAAGCTCCGACGCCTCATGGCGCCCCGCCTCTGCGACATATCGATTCCCCCGATCTGTCCTTCGCCGGACATTCACGCTCGCGCTTCGACCTTATCCTATATAGGGTTGAGAAACGTCACAACGGCCGCCCGACGCCGGGTCCGGAGACCGGCTCGGCAGGGGGAGGGTCCACCTTCTCTCCGGTGACCTGCCCGATCCAGTTCGCATACAGCATCCCCCAGGTCCCGTCATCCTTGACATCACCGATGACTTCGTTCACGAATTCGACGAACTCGGGGCGGCCTTTCTTGATGCCTATGCCGTAGTGCTCGACGGTGACGGGATCTCCCACGATCTTGAAGCGACCGGGATCCTGGCTCAGAAGACCGGTCAGGATGACATCGTCGGTGAACAGCGCCTCCACCTCGCCCTCGCGGACCAGCCGGGCGCAGGTCGAGTATTTCTTTTCCAGCCTCAGGGGGGCATGGGGAGCCACCGCCGCGATGTTCTGCGCCGAGGTCGATTTCTCGCCGCTGCAGACCGGCGCTTTCTCGGCCTCCAGAGATTTGACGCCCTGGATCTTCGAGTCCCTCCTCACCAGCAGACGCTGCTGGGCGACGTAGTACACGTCGGAGAAGTCGATCTGGGCCCTGCGCTCCTCGTTGACGGTCATGGTCGAGATGACCAGGTCGACCTCATCATTTTGGAGTAAAGGGATCCGATCGGGCGAGACGGCTTCGACGAACTCGGCCCGAACCCTCAGCCGCTTGGCGATCTCCTTGCCCAAATCCACGTCGAAGCCCGTCACCTCATTGGTCTTGGGGTTCAACAAGCCGAAGCGGGGGATGTCGTACTTCACCCCGATGACGATCCTTCCCCTCTTCTGCAACCGGTCCATGTAGGTGCCGGGCTGGAACGTGGGCTTGAGCTGGCAGGCGACTCCCAACAGGATCAGCGGCGCCGCGACCAACGCAGCACCGGCAAGACTCGGGCTTCTGGCGCTTGCGCCCCCTCGTCGCACTTACCCTTGGGGGCTGCTCCACCTCAGCCTGGGACGCCGTGCGCGCCGGGCCTGAGTTTGCCGAAGGAGCTTGCGGACGGCTTCCATGCCCGATGGCGTCAACCGATAATACCGGCGCCGGGGCCGGCCGGCGTCGTGCTGGTCGAGCTCCTCCCAGCGGCTCGTCACCCAACCATAGCCCTCCAGCCGGGCGAGTGTCGGATAGAGGGACCCGG
Source organism: Actinomycetota bacterium (assembly GCA_050693695.1). Lineage (GTDB taxonomy): Bacteria > Actinomycetota > CADDZG01 > JAHWKV01 > JAOPZY01 > JBOGWM01. The sequence continues at coordinate 717 of JBOGWM010000230.1, read as the reverse complement.
GCTTCAGCCCGGTACGGCGTACCAGGTCGAGGCCGTAATACTCGCCGGTGGGATCCTCCATCAGCTCGCCCAGGATACGGCGGAGCGGGATGGTGATGCGCAGCGGTCCGGCCATCAGTAAGCCACCGACCTCGCACCGAAGGCGAGGCCTCTTCCGAGGGCGACGACGCCGAGCACGAGCGCGCCCGTCCCCGTGATCATCGCGCCGGCCCAGGCGACCAGGCGGGCGACCTGCAAGACGAGCGCGCCGACCCAGATGCCCTGCTGGATGCCCGCGACCGCTCCCACCCCTTCCATGAACAGCCCCCAGCCGGACCCGAGCGCCCCCAAGCCGGCGAGGGCCAGCGCGAGCGAGACAGCAAGCACCACCGTACGGGTGCGCCCGACATGTCCCCGCCGAGCGACGAGGGCCACCCTTCTCCACACGAGAGCGAGCACGCCGAGCCCGGCGGGCGCCAGGATGAGTCCGACGAACAGCCGTACCGCCGCTTCGACGAGGCCGCCGACCCAGATCCCCTGCTGGATCCCTGCCAGTGCGCTCCCTCCCAGGAAGAGCGTCAAGAGCCCCGCGAACAGCATGGCGGCGCCCGCGAAGAGTATGGCGGCGCCCGCGAAGAGCATGGTGAAGCCGTCAAGGCGCTTGCCTCCTTCCAGAGTGAGCATGCCGACAACCAGTCCGCCGGCGCCGAAGGCGACCGCGGTGAGGAGATTGCCCTG
>JBOGWM010000229.1:0-3350 GCA_050693695.1 Actinomycetota bacterium | reverse complement strand
GTTGTTGTCGTTGAACCACTGTGCGACGTCCTTCTCGACCTGCTCGTCGAGCTTCGGGAGCGCGTCCTCCACGCTCAACCCGTCGCCCACCGCCCTGGCGAGAACCGGGGCCCATCTCACGACCTGGTGCGGCAGCGGGGATGACCTCGTGAGGAACTCCTGCACCTTCGGGCGTGCCATGAGTTCCTCGCACTGGGCCTTGTCGAGATGTGCGCGGAGACGCCTGGCCAGTATCCGGCCCGGATCCGGGGGTTGCTCGCAGCTCACGACGCCCTCGGTTGGCAACTCGTGCCGCCGCACGGCCCCGGAGTTCACCGTGATGGCCAGATAGCCCTTGCCCTCCCGAAAGGTATTGCTCAGGATGCTCAGTTGGAACTCGTTCAACTGCCTGGCGTGGGCGGGGGCCAGGGCATGGACGAGATAGCCGTGTCCCTTCTTGACGTCGTCCTTCCCGAGGCGGCGCACATCCTCGTCGGGATTCAACGTCCGAACCTCCTTGGCGCACAGATGGTCGAGCAGCCGGAGGGCCATCATCCTCTTGCCCCAGTGCGCCGGGCCGTGGAGGACAACGATGTGCCGGCCCTTCAGCACCGCCTGCGCCTCGGTGTAGATGTGAGGCTCGACGTAGAAGGTCGCGAGCTCACTCAGAAAGGCTCGTGCCACGGGCCCGGTGACGAGGGCAGAGCGGGGCTGGTCGCTGCCATAGTAGTGATAGATGGTCATGTCGCCGCCGGCGACCGGTCCCTTGATGTCGCTCGGTCCACCGAAGCCCACGCCCTGGCCCATGTTGAGAAATGCCGACTGGGCGGCGCTGCGCTCGTGGGGGTCGAGCGGCCTGTCCTCCATGTCCTCAGGTGTGTCCTGCGTTTCTGCGGTCAGTCCGGCCGACTGCTCGTCCTCTGGCTTCCAGGCTACCTTCGGCTGGCGAACTTCCTGATCGGGGCTGTCCTTCTGGCCGGAGGTGCCCGCCGCGTCCTCGAATGTATTGGCCATCGTCTTACTTCTGGGAAGACTCTTCGCGTTCGCGGACGTGCCTGACGATGTGGTCGCGACCTGTCACGGGGCCATGGATGGTCGCCGGCCCGTGAAAGGACACGCCGCCCTCGGTGTGCTGCCCCGGAGGGCCCCCGCTCGGCCGGTCCGGCACCGGCGGAGGGGGCGTTGCGCCGGCGCCTTCCGGCCGGGGCGGTCGTAGCGTGATCCAGGCCCGGCCGTGGAACTCCTTCACGTCCACCTGGGTCTCCCGGTACTCGTGGGCGCCGATGAGGGCCACGGTCTGGCGGATCCCCTGGTAGAAGGAGTCCGAGACGATGACGGCCAGATCGCACCCCGATGCGGCGAGCGCCGTCTTCAGCACCTCGGAGTTCACCAGACGAAACGTGGCGTTGACGTCCGTGCCGATCGCGCCGTCTTTGTCCCAGGCGACCTCCCCGGCGTGCGCGGCCAGCCGGAGCTGGAGCCGGGCGGCCGGGCTCGAGGAGTCGTTGTGCTCCCCGAGGTCTGCCGTGAGGCGGAGGACGAACCGGTCCAGCAGCCGGACCTTCGGCACATGCGAGGGAACGAAGAGAAGCACCCCGTCGCCTCGGTCCTCCGCCTTGCAGTCGTCCCAGCGCACCCCGGCCTCTTCGAGTGCCTCCTTCATCATCTGGCGAAGCGCTGTCCTGAGGCGGGCCCGCAAGCTGTCTTTGCGATCTTGCCGTCCGGAGCCCGCGATGTCGGTGACGAGGATCGTGTGGTGCACCGCTTCATGGCTCACGATTCGCTCCTCTGCTCTTGCCGGTTCCATTCTCCGTTCCATAGGCGCCGCGTTCTGCGGTCCCGGCTCCGGACGATCTGTGTACTTCTCCACACCCGCACGTCAGTCCCGCCTGCCGTCCCGCGGCTCTACCAGCCGGCGCAGGAGCTCGGGGTCGAGGATGGTGAGGGCGCGTCGCTGGGTCGCGAGGGCTCCCCGTTGCCTGAGGATCCGCAGGGCCTTGGCGACCGCCTCGCGCGACGCTCCGATCCATTCGGCCAGTTCCTGCTGCGATAGGGGGATATCCAGCACGATCCCTGCGGAGGTCTGCCGCCCGTGGGTCTGCGACAGCTCGAGCAGCCGGCGCGTGAGCCGGCGTAGGACGTCGAGGCCCCGCACCTCCGCTCGCTTGCGGTCGGCGTCTCGCAGCCGGGCCGTGCAGAGTGCGAGTAGTGCTCTCGTCGCACTCGGGTGCTCCTCCAGGAAGCGGAAGAAGTCCCGGGCGGGGATGATCCGGAACTGGACCGTGTCCAGGGCGGACACGTCCGCGGACCGGAGCTCGCCGTCGACCGCCGCCATCTCTCCGATGATGTCCCCGGGCCCCCGGGTCGCCAGCAGGGTCTCCACGCCGGAGTCCGCCACGGACGACACCTTGACGTTGCCTCGGAGGATCAGCGCAACGAAGTCGGAGGGGTCGCCTTCGTGGAACAGCGTGTCGCCGCGCCGTAGCTCCCGATGGCGCCCCAGTCGCCGGAACTTGTCCTGCTCGGCTGCCGCGAGCGCGCTCAGAAAGCTTCCTGCGCGGGTTTCCTCAGTCATCTCCCTATCTGCCCTGAGACGGCAAAACCACCCTCACCCCACGCTCCTGCGCCTCGCTCACTCCCTCGCGCAGATCCTCATCCCCACCAACCAAATACGCGACCGACACAGCGCGCTCCTCGGAAAGGATGATCAGATCCCGGACAATGCGGGAATCAACTCCCTTTTGCCTTCCCTTGACGAGGCGGCCAAGTCGAAGTTTGACCCCTGGCAAGTGCGCCACGTCGAGCTGTTGGGCGGTTGGCTGCGCATCCCTGGCTCCGTCGTACCAGTACGTACGCAGATAGGGCAATCCACACTTCTCGCTCGCGAGCGCCGTCAGCGCCTCAATCGCCGTCTTGCAGTCCATCACCAGCTTCGTGCGACCCGATATCCCAAAGCACAAAGCGCCCGATGCGGCAAAGAGATACCCAGCATCGACGAATACCCCGAACCGATCCACCATTGCACTGTTCCTTCCAAAAGTAAAGGGGCCCTGTACGAGGACCCCAAAGTAGATCTTCTCAGGCACCTAAAGGTACCTGCCACCAAAGTATACCTCCCCGCCCTACGGGCAGACGGAGAGCTTGCTCAAGAACTGCCCGGTGTAGGACTCCTCGCAGGCGGCCACCTCCTCCGGGGTCCCCTCGGCCACCACCTCTCCCCCGCTCTCCCCGCCCTCCGGGCCCAGATCGACGATCCAGTCGGCGGTTTTGATCACGTCCAGGTTGTGCTCGATCACGATGACCGTGTTTCCCTTGGCCACCAGGCCGTGGAGCACCGAGAGGAGCTTGGAGATGTCCTCGAAGTGGAGCCC
>JBOGWM010000228.1:0-16793 GCA_050693695.1 Actinomycetota bacterium | reverse complement strand
GACTTCATCTTCACCGCGATCGCTGAAGAGACCGGGTTTGTGGGCTCTTTGATCCTGATCAGCCTCTTTGGGGTGGTCCTGTGGCGCTGCCTACAAATCGCCGCGTGCTCGAAGGATCAGTTCGGGGCCCGGATCGCGGCGGGGGTCGCCGGGATGCTCGTCTTTCAGATCTTCATCAATATCGGGATGACCATTGGGATCGTTCCCATCGTCGGCATCCCGCTGCCCTTCGTCTCGTATGGAGGCTCGGCCCTCCTCGCGGGCTTTGCCGGGGTGGGCCTGGCGATGAACGTGCACGTGCGCCGCTTCACTTGAGGGGCTGGTCCAATATTTCTTCGCGCGCTGAGGACCATCTCTTCGTCCGCCGTTTCGGAGGTGACCTACAGTAGACGCTTGACAACTGGCCCTGAGCGAACGTATGTTCGGCACTGGGAGGAAGAGATGGACCCGATCATCATCAGTCTGCGCCATAGGAAGATTGATCTCGTGTGCCACATGACTCCTTGTGAACGACTGCCGTCCATCTTCGAGCACGGTGGACTGCTCTCATGCGTGGGCAGACAGGCGCGGGCCATACCTGAGCGCGCCAATGCCCACTTTTGGGGAAGCGCCAACAAGAAAGACGATTTCGGTGGATACGTCGTATGCGGATTCATGGCTCCCTGGTGGATGTGCAGAGGACATGACGAGGAGCTCGCCCTTATCCTGCTCGACGCGGAGGCTGTCTGTGCCAAGCTTGGGGTCTGTTTCTGCCCGGGCCGCTCGACGTCTTCGACAGGCGCACCAGTGATTATCGCTTCACATTCCCCGGGGACTACAGACCGTCCAGGAGGGTACGCTGATGAACGAACCGGCTGCTATATACGCCGTCGAGGCAAGGCCCGAGCCATTCGCCGAGGATGTCTTCCCCGCCGTGGCGGGCGGCATTATCGGCGCCGCCGCCGCCGATGCGCTCGGCTGGATCACAGAGTTTGTCAGGGGACGAGATCACCTGCTCAAGATCTATCGGACCGACTATGTCTCTGAATATCGGAGCTGGCAGAAGACAACCGGGGGACGGTTCAACACGTATGTTGACTACATCAGCAAAGGTGAGTATTCCGACGACACGCAACTCACGCTGGCTGTTGCCAGGTCGCTGTTGGCCGATGGCTCTGTTGATCCCGATCACTTTGCCAATTTCGAGTTGCCGCTCTGGCTCGACTACTCGCGGGGGGCTGGCTCGACCATCATGGGTGCAGCGCGGGCCTTGAAGGGCAGGAAGAGCACGAGGTGGAACAATAACTTCTTCGGCTACAAACATCGAGGAGATGGGCGCGATTACCGGTCGGCCGGCGCGAACGGTGCTGCAATGCGCATCGGGCCTATTGCCCTTGCCAACATCAAGGATGCAGCGAGGATGGCGCTCGGCGTCTGGAAGACCTCCGCTGCTACTCACGGTCACCCCAGAGCCCTGCTGGGAGCGCTGATCCACGCAGAGGCACTCCGGCGATGCGCAGGCGACGGTGATCTTCGTCATGGCCATGTCCTGCTCGCCGAACTTGGTGAGTACGTACGAACGACGATTCCTCCGAATGACGAAGGAATCATGTCCTGGCTCGCGGAATGGGACCGGGGTTCCGAGCGGCCATTCAGCGACCTGTGGGAGGCGACACGTGCTGAAACCCTCCGAGGGCTGAGCTTGGTCTCGTCAGTCGCCTCCCGCGCCGACCTGCTACCTCTGATGAAAGAGCTCGGCTGCTTCGACCGAGAGACCAAGGGCTCGGGCATCGCGACGGTGCTGGCGGGTCTCGCGATCTTCCTCGTCCTTGGCGACGACTTTCGAGAGGCAGTGCTCTTCGCTGTGAACGCCTTGGGGAGCGATACGGATACGATTGGAGGTTTCGTGGGGGGCCTCTGTGGCGCGGCTCACGGTTACGGGCATGTTGACCACAACTGGGCCAGCGAGTTGCAGGATTATGAGTACTTCATGCGGATCGCCACGGAGGTAGCGAGAATTGTGAAGGGAGCTGGTATGGGGGGCAGAGCCCTGCTCCCGGAGCGTAATAGTGAGCAGGGTGGGCTGCCGGATCTGGTCCAGCGGCTCAAGGATCATGATGTTGCAGTGGACGAGCGCGTTTATCACCCTTTGTTCGGCGCAGGCTGGGTGAAGGCTGTGGATGCTCAGAATCTGCGCAGGCGGGACGGCGCTCAAGTGGTCTTCGCCCGCGTAACCTTCGACATCGGACAGACGTGCAAGTTCCGGTACATGCAAGTGCCGGGGTCAGCAGGACGGCTGTCAGGCCGCGCGACCCAGGTCGAATCGAGCGGGCAGGAGGGTCTCTTCGCGTAGTGACGATGAACGTGCACATGCGCCGCTTCACTTGAGCATCGGCGCGGGGAGGGAATGCTCCTTGCGTTCGAGCGGTTCGGGGTACCATGGCCGGCAAGGAGCCGCTCGCGCTCTGATCTCGGCAAGCCGATTGATTCGAGGTGAGAGATCGGCTCGCCAGGTTTGACATTGTAGCAAGGCTCCGGCTCCGAGGCCTCTCGGGTCGGAGACAGAAGGGGGTTGCGTGGAGGTCGAATCCAAGAAGCGAGGGCCCAGAAAGAGTCAGGGAGGCCGGCCCCAAAAGGCAGAGGCGGAGACAGAGGCGGGGGAGCAACCGACGAAAAGCCGGGTGTCCGGCTCGGCGGTCGCAACCCTGTCATCGCCGCTCCCCTCTCCTCAGGAGAGCCTGAACGGGGAGGCGGCGACGGAGAAGGCGGAGCCTCGGCGGCGAAGACGCCGGAGGCGCCGCAAGCCCGGCCTGAGCCAGGATCAGCTTGAGGCCGAGGCCGGCCTGGACCAGGATGAGACGGAAGCCCCGGCGCCCTTACCCGAAGAGGCCAGAGCCGTAGCTCTCGAACCAGCATCTACCGAGGAGGCGGCCGAGCCGGAGGACGCCGAGCCGGGAGTCATGGAAGAGGAGGCCGGGGAGGCTCCCCCATCCGGCCGGCGACGCCGCCGAGGGAGGCGATCCAGAGGGGAGCGGGAGCGGCCCCCCGCCGCGCGCTCCCAGGACATGCTCGTCGCAGCCGGAGCCGAACGTACTCAGATCGTGGTGCTCGAGGCAGGTGAGCTGGTCGAGCACTATGTCGCCCGCCACGAAGGCCATTCGATCGCGGGCAATATCTATCTCGGCCAGGTGCAGAACGTGCTTCCGGGCATGGAAGCCGCCTTTGTCGATATCGGTGAGGGGCGCAACGCCGTTCTGTATGCAGGGGAGGTGGCCTTCGACGAGGAGGTCGAGGGTCGCCCGCCGCGCATCGAGACGGTGCTGCGCTCCGGGCAACCCGTCCTTACTCAGGTCGTGAAGGATCCGATGGGGGCGAAGGGCGCCCGGCTCTCCACGGAGATCTCCCTCCCCGGGCGCTACGTGGTTCTCATCCCGGAGACAGATTCGTTGGGGATCAGTCGCCGGCTTCCGGACGAGGAGCGGGTCCGCCTCCGGGACCTCGCCCAGGAGGTGAGGCCGGAGGGCTACGGGATGATCGTGCGGACCGCCGCGCTGGACGCCGGGGAGGAGGAGATCCGCCGGGATGTCGCCCGCCTCCTGGAGCGTTGGCACGACATCTACCAGAAAGCCCATCGGGCCAGCCCCCCGCAGCTCGTCTACTCCGAGCCCGAGCTGGTCATCCGGGCGGTCAGGGATCTGTTCAACCGTGACGTGGAACGGGTGATCGTGAACCGTCCGGAGACCCTCGAGCTGATTCGCGACTATATCTCGGAGGTGACTCCCGACCTTGCCGAACGGGTGGAGCTGGACGAGGAGGAGGCGCCGCTGCTCGAGCGGTTCGGAGTGCTGGAGCAGATCCGCAAGGCGCTGGACCGCAGGGTCGGGCTGCGCTCGGGGGGGCACATCGTCATCGACCGCACCGAGGCGATGACCGTCATCGACGTGAACACCGGCCGGTACGTGGGGCGCTTTGCCCTCGAGGAAACCGTGTTCAAGACCAACCTGGAGGCGGCCGAGGAGATCGCCAAGCAGCTACGCCTCAGAGACATCGGCGGGATCATCGTCATCGATTTCATCGACATGATCCTGGAGCGTAATCGGGATGAGCTGGTTCGGGTCCTCCGCAGCGCCCTGGCAAGGGACAAGACCCGCAATCAGGTCTTCGGGATGACCGAGCTCGGGATCGTCCAGATGACCCGCAAGAACGTCTCGGAGGGACTGCTGGAAAGCTTCTCCAAGACGTGCGACAAGTGTCAGGGCGCCGGGGTCCTGCTCGAGGATCTGAAATCGTGAGACCGAGAGGGCCGGATTGCGCCCAGAGGGCGCCCGGACGGCTTTGAGCCCCGTCCCCTGGTATCATGACCCGCTGTCCTTCCGGAAGGGGGACCAAGGTACATGGGCACGAGCGCGGGAGAGGTAGAACCTACGTTGGATGCGAAAGAGGCGACCAGGATGTATGCGGTGATCCGAACCGGCGGCAAGCAGTACCGCGTGAGGCCCGGGGACGTCGTCGAGGTTGAGCATCTCTCGGTCAAGGGCGAGGAGGTCACCTTCATTCCGGTGCTCGTCGTGACCGAGGACGGAGCGACCATCTACGGCAAAGAGCAGCTCAGCCGGTATCCGGTGACCGCTCGGCTGCTGGGTGACGCCAAAGGGGACAAGGTGACGGTGCTGAAGTACCGGCCCAAGACCGGGTACGCCGCAAAGACGGGTCACCGCCAGCTCTACTCCCTGATCGAGATCATCTCGATCGGCGCCACGCTCGCGGACAAGGCTCCATCGGATCCAGCTCCATCGGATAAGACTGGAGCCGACGATACGGAGAAAGCTGAGGCGGTTGAGGCCGAGTAGATGAGGAATCTGGTAGTTTGGATGCGCTATGGCTCATAAGAAAGGCGCGGCGGCGTCCAGAAATGGACGGGATTCCAAGGCCAAGCGGCTCGGGGTAAAGGCCTTTGGAGGCGAGAGAGTTCCGGCGGGTTCGATCCTGGTCCGCCAACGAGGAACCAGGATCCATCCCGGTGCTCAGGTCGGTCGTGGCAGCGACGACACCCTCTTCGCCAAGGCCCCCGGGGCGGTTCTCTTCCACACAAGCCGCGGACGGCGGTTCGTCAGCATCATCTCCTCGTAGCTGTCCGGAAGTCGTCGAGGTCCCCAGTCTGTCAGTGACCGGGGATACGATGAACCCATGTTGGTCGATGAGGCGAGGATCTTTGTGGCCGGGGGCCGGGGAGGCGACGGCGCGGTCTCCTTTCGGCAGGAGAAGTATCGGCCCAAGGGAGGTCCCGACGGGGGAAGTGGCGGGCGCGGAGGGTCGGTGACGCTTGTGGCCGAGGAGGGGACGGGCAGTCTCCAGTGGCTGCGAGACCATCCTCATCAGCGGGCGGTGGTGGGAAGTCCCGGGAGGAGCAACGACCGGTCGGGATCGCAGGGGGCGGACTTGACGCTCTCGGTGCCCGTGGGGACCGCGGTCTTTGACGAGGAGGATCGCCTGCTGGCGGACCTGGCCGTCCCGGGAGATCGCTTTGTGGCCGCCGGGGGCGGTGCGGGAGGCCGAGGGAATGCAGCCTTCCTGTCGGATTCGAGGCGAGCCCCCCGGTTCCGCGAGTTCGGCGGACCGGGAGAGGAGCGCTGGATCCGCCTGGAGCTGCGGCTGGCGGCTGATGTGGCGGTGATCGGCTATCCCAATGCAGGGAAGTCGACGCTGGTGAGAGCGCTTTCAGCGGCGAGGCCGAAGGTGGCCGATTACCCGTTCACGACCCTCGAGCCCTCGCTCGGGGTGGTGGAGGTCGGCGAGGAGCGGTTCACCATCTGCGACATCCCCGGCATCATCTCCGGCGCTCATCAGGGCAAGGGACTGGGACTGAAGTTCCTGCGGCATGCCCAGCGGGCGCAGCTCTTCCTGCATCTCGTCGACCTCGCCTCCGGACGCGACTGCCTCGATGACTATCTGAGCATCCGGGAGGAGCTGACCAGCTTCCGGGCCGACCTCGCTGAGCGTCGCGAGATGGTCGTTCTTAACAAGGTGGATGCTACTTCTCCCGAGGTGATCGAGGAGGTTTCGCGTCAGCTCCAGAGCCGGGGAGTCTCCCCCCTCGCGATCTCGGCGAGAGAGGGAACCGCGCTGGGGGAGCTGGTGGAGCGGCTGGCGCAGGAGGTGACGAAGGCTCGGAGGGCGCGACCGGTGGCAGAAGGCTTCGAGCTGTTCCGCACCGAGGCCGAGGCAATCGCGGTGGAGCGAGAAGGTGAGAGCTGGCGCATTCGCGGGCGAGCGGTGCAGCGTTGGGTGGCGATGTGCGATCTGAGTAACCCCGAAGCGGTCGCCTATCTCCAGCGTCGTATGGAGCGGGCAGGCGTGGAGGAGGCTCTTGCCCGGGCCGGAGGCCAGGAGGGAGACGAGGTCCGAATCGGCTCGGCCGTCTTCGAGTGGCGGCCGGTCGGCTCCTCACCGGAAGGAGCCGGCACGAGGAGCGCAAGGCGCAACTCATGACCGCAAAGCGGGTGAGCACAGAGGTGACTTCGAACCCCCGCGAAGCGACGCCGGCACGCAGGGTCGTGGTCAAGCTGGGGACCACCACGCTGATCGGTGGCGGCTCCGAGCCCGATCCCCTGCGGATCGGCAAGATCGCCGAGCAGGTGTCAGCGCTGCGGGCGCAAGGCGCGGTCGCGGTGATCGTCTCCTCGGGGGCCATCGCGGCGGGGATGGGACCGCTCGGCCTGAAGCGACGCCCCACGGACATGCCGACCCTCCAGGCGGCCGCGGCGGTGGGGCAGCGCCGGGTGATGGACATCTATGCGGATGCCCTCGGTTCTCATGGCGTCCTGGTCGCACAGGTCCTGCTCACACAGTACGACATCGTCCAGCGCAGCCACTACGTCAACGCCCGCAACACCCTGGAGCGGCTGATCGAGCTTGGAGCCGTCCCCATCGTCAACGAGAACGACACGGTGGCCACCGAGGAGATCCGTTACGGGGACAACGACCGGCTGGCCGCTCTCGTCGCCAACATGATCCGGGCCGACCTGCTCGTCATCCTCTCGGACGTGGAAGGTGTCTACGACCGGGATCCTCAAAAGCCAGCGGCTCGTCTGCTCTCTCGGGTGGAGGAGATCACTCCCCAGCTCCTTGCGTCGGCCACGCGTGTCGGCCCCCTCGGCTCCGGGGGGATGGCTTCGAAGCTCCAGGCGGCCAGGATCGCCACCCTCTCCGGAGTGGACGTGGTGGTCGCTTCAGGCGAGAGACGAAACGTGCTTCTTGATATCTGGAGGGGGGCCGAGGTGGGCACCTACTTCCCCGTCCGCCGCTCCCGTATCCAGGCCCGCAAGCTCTGGATCGCCTGGGCGCCCACCGCACGAGGGCGCATCGTGATCGATGAGGGAGCCAAGCGTGCGCTCACGGACGGCAAGAAGAGCCTGCTCGCGGCGGGGGTCAAGGTGGTGGAAGGGACATTCCAAGCCGGTGACGCGGTCAATGTGGTGGGCCCCGAAGGGGAGACGGTGGCCAAAGGGTTGGTAAGATTCGATTCAGAGCTTCTGTCCGAAGTCGCTGGGACGAAGGGAGGACGCGAGGTGATCCACCGGGACCAGATGGTGCTGCTGTGAACGCAGAAACACCTCCTTCCTCTCTCCTGATGGCGGGCCAAAGGGCCGACGTCAGCGCCATCGCGCCGGCGGCAACCCGCAAGAGGCGGGCCGCAGCGAACGAGGTCGCCCGGGCGGGCGCGGGGGCCAAGCGAGCGGCCGCGCGGTTGGCGAGAGCGCCCACTCGGCAGAAGAACGATGCCCTGGCGCACATGGCGGCGCTGCTCACCTCGAAGGCCGCTCAACTTCTCGAGGCGAATGAGGCCGACGTCAAGGCTGCCGCCTCCGCCGGGATGTCCAGCGCGCTGGTGGACCGGCTCATCCTCAACGAGAAGCGGATCCGGGCGATGGCCGACGGTCTCCTCGCGGTGGCCGCCCAGCCCGATCCGGTGGGCGAGCTCATCGACGAGTGGGATCGTCCGAACGGACTTCGGATCCACAAGGTTCGGGTGCCTCTCGGGGTGGTGGCGGTGATCTACGAGGCCCGGCCGAACGTCACCGCGGATGTGGCGTCCCTGACGTGTAAGTCCGGGAATGCAGCCCTGCTGCGCGGATCGTCCCACGCCCTGGCCTCCAACCTGGCCATCACCCGACTGCTCCGGGCAGGGGCGATGCAGGCGGGCCTGCCGGAGGACTCGATTCAGCTTATCGAGGACACCAGCCGGGAGGCGGCCGTCGAGCTGATGCGGGCCAAGAAGTATGTGGATCTGCTGATCCCCCGGGGAGGGCCGGCGCTGATCGCGTCCATCGAGGCCTCCGCTACGGTCCCCACCATCATCGACGGTGACGGGAACTGCCACGTCTACGTGGATCGGGCGGCTGATCCGGAGGTGGCCTCCTCGATCGCGATGAACGCCAAGGTCCAGCGCCCGGGAGTTTGCAACGCTGCGGAGACTCTCCTAGTGCACCGCGACCTGGCGGCTGGCTGGCTTCCGGGGACCCTCGACCAGCTCGCGGCCGTGGGGGTGGAGATCCGGGGCGACCGGGAGGTTCTTGCCCTCTGGCCCTCGGCGACTCTGGCCGACGAGGCGGACTGGGCAACCGAATACCTCGACCTCATCCTGGCGGTGCGGGTGGTCGGGTCTTTAGGGGAGGCCATCGCCCACATCAATCGATGGGGAACCTCCAACGCCGAGGCCATCGTGTCCGAGGACCTCGAGGCGGCCCGCAGGTTCGCGGAGGAGGTGGATTCGGGGACGATCTTCGTCAATGCCTCCACCCGATTCTCCGATGGAGGGGAGTTCGGCTACGGGGCGGAGATCGGGATCTCCACCCAGAAGCTGCACGCCCGGGGGCCGATGGGACTGAGAGAGCTCACCACCTTTAAATACGTCGTCTGGGGCAGCGGTCAGATCCGCAGCTAGCAACGACCGGATCCATGCCTATTCGCACCTAAAGGAGAAGTATGTGAGTCTCAAGCCTCCGGATCCTCAGACCGTGGTCATCTTCGGAGCCACCGGGGATCTGACCGCCCGAAAGCTCATGCCCGCCCTCTACAACCTCTATACGCAGGAGCTCCTGCCGGACGGCTTCGCCATCATCGGCTACGCCCGCAGCGAGATGAGCTCCGAGCAGTTCCGTGAGGGCACCCGAGTCAACATCGAGAAGCACAGCCGCACCGGGCTGGACCACAGGTTGTGGGAAGGCTTCGCCTCGCACCTCAGCTACGTCCGCGGAGAGTTCTCCTCGGAGCGAGCGATGAACCATCTCGCCGGGCATCTCCAGGAGGCGGGTCGAGACTTCGGATGCGAGGGTTGCCGGTTCTTCTACTGCGCCACTCCCCCCTCGGCCCTGCCCATGATCGCGAAGCGCCTCGGCGAGGAGGGGCTGCGACGAGGTTCCCGGATTGTCGTCGAGAAGCCGCTGGGGCACGATCCCGTGAGCGCCCGGGCGCTCAACCGAGCTCTCCACGAGGTCTTCGAGGAAGACCAGATCTACCGGATAGACCATTACCTGGGGAAGGAAACGGTCCAGAACATCCTGGTGTTTCGCTTTTCCAACGGGATGTTCGAGCCGATCTGGAATCGCCGTTACGTCAGCCGGGTGGAGATCGACGTGGCAGAGGAGATCGGCATCGAAGGCCGCGGACGCTTCTATGAGGAGGCCGGCGCGATCCGTGACATCGTGCAGAACCACATGATGCAGCTACTGGCGCTGGCAACCATGGAGCCTCCATCGTCCTTCCACTCCGAGGCCATCCGAGACGAGAAGATCAAGCTTCTGCGCTCCGTCCCCCCGGTCCGCCGCAGGGAGCGGGACCTGGTGCGCGGCCAGTACGTGGCCGGCGTCGTGCGGGGAGTCTTGGTCCCGGGCTATCGAGAGGAGCCGGACGTGGCCCCCGACTCGACCACGGAGACCTTCGTCGCCATGCGCTTTAGGATCGAGAACTGGCGCTGGGCCGGCGTTCCCTTCTTCCTGCGGACGGGGAAGCGGCTTTCCCGAGCCTGCACGCAGGTGACGGTCGTCTTCCACAATGCTCCCCACATGCTCTTCGAGCAGTCGGGGCTGGCCTTGCCTCAACCGAACCATCTGGAGATCAGGATCCAGCCCAACGAGGGCATCTCGCTCAGCTTCGCGGCCAAGCGGCCGGGTCCGGAGATGCGAGTGGCTCCGGTAAAGATGGACTTCGACTACGAGGAGTCCTTCATGACCGAGCCCGCCGAGGCCTACGAGCGCCTCCTGCATGACGTCATGGTGGGGGATAAGACCCTCTTCATGCGGGCGGATGAGATCGAGCGGGCCTGGGAGATCGTGGAGCCGGTCCTGGAACAGATGCCGCCGGAGCCTTACTTCGCGGGGAGCTGGGGGCCGGAGGGGGCGAAGGAGCTGATCGCCCCGGGACAATGGCACCTGCGATAGGCGTCCGGCCACAGGTTCCGGCGATTTCGTCGCCGATCCCCACGCTTCGCGCTCTCGCGTGCACTATCCTGGATTGGCAATGGCTGGGACCAAGCTCAACTCGAGGAATGTCCTGCTGGCCTCGCTCGCTGCCTTCTTCATCTACTATGCGTTTCGTGCTCCGGATGCCGCCGCCAATGCAGTCAGGGGATTGGTGCGGACCGCCGGTGGTTTGCTCAGGATGGCCGCCGACGCGCTCACCACATTCCTCGACGCGCTCTTCCGCTGATGCTTGAGACTCCGGAGGTCAGTCTAAAGGGGTTCGAAAAATATATGGCGGACGGTGAGAAGGCGCTCTATCCCTGCCGTCAGCATGCCATCGTCTTGATGAAGCCCCTCGGAATATGGGTCGCCTCGCTGGTGGTGGCCTTCGTGCTCGGCGTCGTCTTTACCGGCATGGGATGGCTCACGGGAGCTCGGCTGGGGGGGTTGCTGGTTTTGGCGGCCACCCTGTATGTGGGCTACGAATGGTGGGCGTGGCGAGTGGCCCGTTACCTCATCACCGACAAGCGAGCTATGTTGGTGGAGGGAATCATCGCTCGCAGGATCTCCACCATTCCGTTTTCGAAGGTGACAGAGATCAAATACAGCCGAACCATTCCCGGGCGTATCCTGGGCTACGGCGTTCTTCTCCTCGACACCCCGGGTGAGAAGCCCGGTCTGGACACCCTCCATTGGCTTCCCAAACCGGATGTGGTTTACCAACTGGTCGCGTCGATAGTGTTCAAAAATAGGACGGAGAAGCCCCTCCTCGTACATGTCGCGGGGATTGATCCGGCTGTATACGCCGCGTATCGCAAGCAAGGTCTCTCGCCGGGCGACACCGGTCCGTTCCCTCCTATCGAGGACTGAGTCCGAGCTTGTGCCGGCTGGGCCGGCTGGGGTTGGTGTCGCCTTCCCCCGATACACTCTCATCTCATGGGATCTTCAGCCAGAGCGCGCCGCCTTGGGATCATGGGCGGCAGCTTCGATCCCATCCATATCGGGCACCTCGTCTGCGCCGAGGAGGCGCGCTGGCAGTTCGATCTGGACGAGGTGCTCTTCATTCCCGCCGGGCAACCCTGGCAAAAGCGCGACGTGTCTCCCGCGGAGGACCGCTTCACGCTCACGGTGCTCGCCACGGCGGGCAACAAGTATTTTGCGGTCTCTCGGGCCGAGATTGACCGAGTCGGTCCAACCTACACCCTGGACACACTGCGGATACTTCGGTCCTTCTATGGCAGCGGTATGGATCTGTTCTTCATCACCGGCGCCGATGCCGTCCTGGAGATCCTCACCTGGAAAGACCCCGAAGCGGTGCTGGCGCACGCCTGCCTGATCGCCGCCAGCCGGCCGGACTACGAGCTGGACAGATTGGACCTCGCTCGCTTCCAGGGTCGGGTCAACGTCATCCAGATCCCGGCGCTGGCGATCTCCTCCACGGATATTCGGCGCCGGGTGGCCGGGAGGCGGCCCATTCGGTATCTCGTTCCGGAGCAGGTCGCCGATTACATCGAGGAGCGAGGGTTGTACCTTAGTGGAGTGGAGCAACATGGCGAAGAAGAGGTGATCCGGTACTGAGCGAGTCCCGCCAGCGCGCACTCATCGCGGCTCAGGCAGTCTCGGCCAAGAAGGGCGAGAACGTTGTCATCCTGGAGGTCGGCTCCCTCATCGGGATCACCGATTACTTCGTCATCTGCTCGGGACGTACCGAGCGTCAGGTGGCCACCATCCAGGAAGAGGTGGAACGTCGACTTCGGTACTCCGGGATCAAGCCCTACCGGCGGGAAGGGGAGCGAGAGCAGCGCTGGATCCTGCTTGACTACCTCGATGTCGTGGTCCACATCTTCCGCCAGGAAGAACGTGAATACTACGAGCTTGAACGGCTATGGCAGGACGCTCCACGAGTTGTCTTCGAGAACGGGAAGGAAGTCGCCGGCGATGGAGCACCCGCATGAGTAGGGGCAAGCGGCACCGCTCGGGAAGGTCAAGAGAGTCCCCTTCCGATCTGTCCGGGTCGCCTTCCGGACAGGCGTCCGGTCCGGCAAGCGGTCGACGACGGCGACGCCGAGGGAGATCTCCACGGCCCGAGATTTCCGCTCTGGAACAGATGGCGACATCGGGCGCCCAGGCAGTCAGAACTCTCCCCCCCGACGGGACCGTCCTGGAAGAGGTGATCTCGGACATGCAGGCCGAGTACGGCCTTCCATCAACGCCTCAGGAGTATCGCCTCGTGATCCGCTCCCTCCCCGAAGAGGTGAAGGATCGCAATCCTGCCAGGCCCGAGGTGCGCGAGGCGAGCCAGCCGGAGCCTGACGCCGAGCAACCGAGCGCTTCCCGCAAGACGCGACCCCGCCGCCGGCGACGTCGAGGGAACCCAACAGCGACTGAAGTCGATATTGAAGGACTTCAGGGTCGATCGGAGGAAGACGACGGGTCGTGAGATCCTTCCGCCGAGCGGGCGCCTCGTCAACTGCCAGGACGTCGAATGCTAAGGTTGTAGCGAAAACGGGGCCGTAGCTCAGCCTGGTAGAGCGCTTGCATGGCATGCAAGAGGCCGCTCGGTTCGAATCCGGCCGGCTCCACAACTCCGGGAGTCGAGTTCGTTATTCGAACTCTGGGAGAAGGTTCCGCAGCTGCCGGTTGGACTGCCAACATTGCGCTAAGCGCTATAGTAGCGCTATGGCGACGATCCAGGTTCGGGAGATCCCCGAGGATGCGTATGAGGTCCTGCGGCGCCGGGCACGGCGGGCTGGCCAGTCGATCCAGGCATATATGCGGGACCAAGTGGTTGCCATGGCTGCTCGGCCGACCAAGGAGGAGGCGATTGCCGCCATCGAGTCCACTCTGAAGCGCGCCGGAATTGCCGACCCCTCTCCGGGGTCCATTGTTGAGGACCTCGCTGCCGATCGGCGCTGACGGGCCGGCGGCGTGACTCTCGTCGTAGACGCCTCTGCTCTCGTGTGGGCTGTTACTGCCGCAGCTCCGACCGCCAGCACCCTACGCCGCCGGTTGGCCGTCGAGGCTTGCCATGCCCCCCACCTGATCGACGCGGAGATCGGCAATGTCCTGCGGCGCCGGGTCCTCCGGGGCCAACTGTCGGCTATCGATGGGCAGATCCTGCTCGCTGCGACGTCTCCCCTCATCGACCACCGATACGAGATGACAGGCTCGCTGGCGCGGGCCGCCTGGAAGCTGCGCGAGAACTTGACTTTCTATGACGCTCTGTATGCAGCGCTTGCCCGGGCACTCGAGGCGCCGCTCCTCACTTGCGACGGACGGCTGCGTCAGGCGCCCGGACTGCCGTGCGCCGTCGAACTGGTTGACGCTCTCTGACTCAGGAGGAAGCTGCTCGCTCCATCCGGGCCAGCAACCGCGCCTACGCGGAGCGATAAGTGCGCAAACGCAAGCACGAAGGAGACCTGCGAAAGCTGACCTCCGCCGCGATTCTTGGCTGCGAAGCGAGTGGGGATGCAGGGCGCTCAGCCGGGCTGGGTCACGCCGTTCACCTTCAGGGCGTAGGGAGCGTAGGCGATGAGGCGGACCGTGAAGCCGGAGACCGTGATGGGGTTGATCTGGCCTCGGAGGTGGTCGTGGTGGCCGGCAGGGACTTGAATGTCCGGCCCCCGTCGGTGGAGACCTGGACGAAGCCGAAGTCGAACGCCGCCTCGGTCTGGTACCTGGTATCGAAGGTCAATGCGCCGCCGCCCTGGGGCACCGCCAGCGAGCGCACGATGGAGAGCGCGGTGGCAGAGGTCGTGGCGGCCAATCCCGAGGTGGTCGAGCGCATCCGGGCCGGCCAGGACAAGGCGCTCGGCTTCCGGGTGGGCCAGGTGATGCGAGCCACCCGGGGCCGGGCCAACCCGTCCCTGGTCAACGAGGTTCTCCGAAAGCAGTTCCAGTGGGCTGGGTCTGGTTGAGGTTGGACCAAACTCCGGAACGGACGAACTCTTCGGGCCTGGTACGCAACGACCCCCGAAGGACACCGTTTCCAAGGCCCTTAAGGCTCTCAAGGCGCTGAGCGGCTGGCTCCGGGAGGCTCGATGAATCGCCGTCGCTCGTTCCAGCGGTCCGGCACTTCGAGATCAGGAGATTGCTGGCAGACCTCGATGCTCAGCTCCGTCGCGTCACCATACTCGACCACGCTGACAGAGAAAACGCGTTCGGGATACGCCTGGAGGAGTCGAGCTCGCCAAGTCTGAACCAAGACGCCGCTCAATACCTCCGCCGCGTCGGAAATCAGGTTGCTGGGCTCCCTCCAGAAACGGAATAGGTATGAGATCTCAAATCTGTTGTAGCTGTCTACCGCATCCTTCCAGGACATGGGAGGCCATTCTGGATGCGCGTCACCAACTGGCGTTGCAAGGCGCTCACGGATCTCCTTCTCGTCATCTCCGTGCAGCGCGAGGAACACCGCGCCATACAATTCCACGAGCCTGGGCCAAAAGAGCCATGCGTAACTGAGAGCGTGGAAGAGATCGCCTGTGCGTCCCAAATAGGAGACCGGATCGTCAGAATCAACATCAGGGAACGCTGCCCGGAGAATGCTCCCAGCTTTCAAGTCCGTCTGCATGGAAAACCTCCTAATACCCGAGCGGGCGAGTCTCTACGGGCGCCGGGATACCTTTTCCTCCACCAGTCGGATAGTAGATTGGCGGATCGATTCCTGCATGCGGCTTTCCTGTGCCTCGGAACCTTGGTCCTGCATCCCAACCACGCCTGGGGCTGCCGACAGGCCGCTCCCCATGGGTGTACCAACCCAAGGCCGAGCCAGGCAAGCGGGGGGGGGCACGCAGACCCAGGTACCGGATTAGGATCCACGACCTCTCCGGCGGCGGCTCGACGAAGGTTGCCGACTTCACCGGCGAGGCCTATCATATCGGCGTCGGCCATGACAAAGCCAACCGGCTGGTGGTTGACCACAGCGTGGCCGGGCACCCCACCCTGTTCCGGGAGCTCGCCCCGATCGTCGCCGATTACCCACGGGCACGGAGCCGTAACTCGGGCAACCGGGTGCTAACTCAGTACCTCTGGCCTTGAGCGAGCAACCTTGTCATATGAGAGGCGAGATCCAGGAAGGAAACATTTTTGCCATCTGGCGGACCAGCGGGATCGGTACCATGGCCGATCTCAATAACGCCGGCATTCCTTTGCACTCTGCCGTCCGCCTCACTGAGGGGTGAAGTAGCTAAGATATACAGAAAAGTAGCATCACTTTGACGCACATCCTCTGAAATTTTGGACACGTATTGAGAGAGCCAGTTCGCCAGCCACGAAGAAAACATAATGGCTGAGGACTTTTGTACTTCCAGATACAAGGTTGTCCCCTGCTTCATAGAAGTTGCTATCGCTGCGAACGTCGCTTGTCGCCGAAGGCGCCAAGGCGGCGACCAACTAGAAGGAGAAGCAGAAGTATCAGCCCTCAGGGACATATCCATGGTATCTTTCTACGATTTCATTTTCAAATTCCTGCCGTAAATGCTGACGAAGTTCAACAGGAAGATCTGTCTCAGGCTCCGTTCCTATCCGATGAGGTGAGTTGGGTCCCTTAGGGACTGAATTGTCAAGAATTGATTGACCGTAGCCTCTAGGTGCTCTGCTCACCTCTCGGCCTCGGGAATCGATCCGAGATTTTGTGCCGTGTTTTGGGTTATGCTCATATATGCGACGAATGGGCTTTTCGCACCCCATCAGTCCCAGTGGGTCGAGCCAGTTGGTGGGATTACATACGTAGGCGTGGGAATTGAGACCGCCCTCTAACCCCAGGGGATCGTTGCTCTCATAACGCCCGGCGTCCGGATCGTAGTAGCGAAAGTAGTTGTAGTTCAGCCCGGTCTCGGGATCGTGATATTGGCCGGGGAAGCGGAGGGGACAAGAAGCCCCACCCGGCTCTGGGCCGAGGTGCGTGCCCCATAGCGTGGTGCGCGGGCGCCAGGCGAGATTGCCGTCGGCGTCGACCAGCTCGGTGGGCGTGCCGACGAGGTCGGTGACGATGGCGTAGAACTGCTCGTCGATCCATCTCTGAGAAGCGTCGCGCGCTGGCGCCCGCTCCGTCTGGCTGATGGGACGGAAGCTGCCCGGCTCCCATTCCCATACCGTGGTGCGAGCAGAGCCGCCTTCTCCGCCTGACCGGGTCTGCTCCGCCAGGACGGTGCCGTCCCAGGTGAAATGGACCTGTTCCACAACGCTCACCCCGTCATCCCCCAGGCGCCCCTTGGCGATTCTCCGACCGAGGGGATCATAGCGGTAGCGCCAACGCTGGCCGTCGGGGGTGGTGACCGCCACCAAGCGGTCGTTAGCGTCCCAGACATAGCGCCAGGTGCGGGGCCGCTCCGACAGGCGCTTGTGCTGGCGGAG
>JBOGWM010000227.1:0-1651 GCA_050693695.1 Actinomycetota bacterium | reverse complement strand
CCCTCCCAACGGGCTCAAGGCAATGCACCCGAGAAGCTACCGAGAGATCCTCCCAGGAAGCTTCGGCTTCCGTAGGGTCGAGCCATGGAAGAAAGGTGCAAGCACGATCTGATTCCTGAGTGGTGCGACAGGGGCGCATGGCTTCTACCTCTTTCGAGTGCGAGCGGGCTTTCGGGCTATGGCTTCCCCGCTTCGCCGAGGCGTTTGCTCGCCCGGGCGCTGCCTCTGTTGCGGCGCCTCCGGGGTCCGATCGGACAGCCAGAGCTCCTGGGCGGCGACCTTGATGGAGGCCGCCGCGGGAACCGCCAGCAGCACTCCGATGGGGCCGAGAAGGCTCCCTCCGATCAGCGCCGCCAGGATCACCGCCACCGGCGAGACGTCCAGAGTCCTCTTCATAACCCGGGGGCTGATGAGATAGTTCTCGACCTGCTGATAGATCAGGAAGAAGATGAGGGTGAGGACACCCGTCGTCACATCGGTGAAGAAGGCGACCACCACGCACACCAGCGCTCCCAGCATGGCCCCCACCATCGGGATCAGGTCGGTGATCGCCACCCACATGGCGAGGGCCGCCGGGTAGGGCACGCCGAGGATCAGGAGGGCGACGAAGGAGACGACTCCCGCGATCACGGAGACGAGGATGTTGCCCTGCATCCACCCTCCCACCTTGGCGAAGATCTTGTCCACCAACGCCGCCCCACGCTGGCGCCTCGAGGCCGGAAGCAGCCGAAGCCCCTCCCGCTTCATCCGAGGAGCGTTGATCAGGAAGTAAAGGGAGAGCACCAACACGATCAGCAGGTTCGCCACCGCGCCCACCACCGTGCCGAACACCGCGCCCAATCCCGTCACCGCTGAGGAGGCCTCCTCGACTGCCGATTCGACCCGCTCTCGGATGCGAAATCGCTGCTCGAGACGTCCCAGGGGGGTCGAGGAGTCCTGCAACTGCCTACTGTAGGCAGGCAGGTTCTCCACGAGGTTCTGGGCCTGGCGAGTGATGGGCGGGACCACCGAGGCCACGAACCCCCCGATGGCCAGGACCACGAGGATCACCATCATCATCACCGCCAGCCCCCGGAACCTCACCAGGCGCTGAAGGAAGGTCACTCCCGGTTCCAGAGCGACGGCCAGGAAGGCCGCGATGCCGACGAGCAGGATCACGCTTCGGACCCGGTAGAGCAGGTAGAGGCCGAGGAGCGTGGCGGCCACGACCAGGGTGATCCGGACGATCTCGCGGCTCCGCACGAGATGATTGTCACCCTTCGCCTCAAACGAGTCCAGGATCGGCGACCCGCCCGACCCCCGGCCCCATCGGGTAGCATCCCGGCCATGCAAGAGATCGCCACGCGAGCCCTCCAGGCCGCTCTGGACGCCGGGGCCTCCTACGCGGACGTACGGGTCCAGGAGATCGAGACCGAGAGCCTGGCCGTCCGCAACGCCATTCTCGAGACCGCGGAGCGCTCCGCCTCGGCGGGGATCGGGGTCCGGATCCTGGTGGACGGCGCCTGGGGATTCGCCGCCACCTCGGAGCTCGAGGGGGCCGGCGCATCCGAGGTCGCCCGGCGGGCGGTGGAGGTGGGGCGGGCCTCCGCGCTCCTGAAGCGCCACGACGTGCGTCTCGGCCCCGCGGACCCCCAGCAGGGCGCCTATGAGA
>JBOGWM010000226.1:0-10054 GCA_050693695.1 Actinomycetota bacterium | reverse complement strand
GAGGTCATGTGGATGTGCGGGTCGAAGATGCGCATCGCCCCTCCTCGAACGCTGATGCCCTGCCGGCGAACGCCCTGCGCGCCGCCTGCCTGCGTCCCTCGACCGGGGAGTCGAGCTCTGCTGCTATTGCCTTGAGCTCCTCGAGGGGATGGAAACGGTCGATCACCTGCCACACTTCCTCCGTCACGTCCCGCCCTGCCGCCACCCGCTCGTGGACGTAGCCGGCGAGCATGCGCGCCAGCTCGGGCGTGGCGCGCTCCGCCAGCCCTCGAAGCGGCGAGATCGGGATGCCCAGGAACACGCACTTCAATACCGCCTGAGCGAAGGCTGCATCATCGAGGTACCGGGCGCCGTAGGGGCCGAGCGCGGCGGCGATCAGGCGAGGGTCGTTCGTCCTCAGGGCATCTTCCACGAGCGGGCGGGCGGCCTCTCCGAGCTCGAGGAAGGCAAGGGTGCGCAGGATGGCCCTCCGCTCCTGCGCATCCGCGAAGCGATAGAGCTCCCCGAGCTCTTCCCCCACTCGATCTCCCAGGGCCACGAGCAGGGCCGCGCGGGCGGCATCATCGACCGTCCAGGCGTGCAGGTCCCCCGGCTCGGCGCCGGGATCCAGGAGCGCCCGGCCGACCTTCCTCGCGGCGAGGGCAAACGCGACCCGGATCGCCGGGGGGTCCTGGACCACGGCCTCGCAGGATTCCTCGAGCCAGCGGAGGGCCGGGGGCCGGAGGCTGCGGCGCAGCGCTGCCCAGAGGTCGCAGGGCGCCGCCGGCGGGTCGAGGCTCATGCCTTGTGGCCGTCGGAGGCGGCGGAACGAAGGAATCGGATCGCATGGGGGATCATCAGGTGCGCCAGGTGGGAGTGGCGGGGAAGTTCGACCGAGATCAGTCCCCGGTAACCCGCCTGCTCGAGCGCCGAGAGGGCGGCTGGAAAGTCCATCTCTCCCTCCCCGAAATCGAGGTGCTCATGAACCCCCCGGCGCATGTCCTCGATATGGACCGACACCAGCCGGGGGCCGGCCCTCAGGATGCAGCTTCCCACCGGCTCCTCCTCGAGGCACAGGCAGTGCCCGAGGTCGAGGGTCACCCCGAGGCTCTTGGGGTTCCCAAGGCGCCTTGCCAGCTCCTCGTAGTCCCCGACGCGCTCGATGAGCATGCCCGGCTCGGGCTCCAGGCCGAGCAGCACCTCCCTGGCGGCCGCTCTCTCCAGGAGCTGGGCGCAGCCATCCATCAGCCTCCCCCACGCCGCGTCGCCGGGCACGCCCGAGGGGGTCACGCCGGAGAAGAACGAGACCCCCTCGGCCCCGAGCGCGGCGGCGATATCGATTGCCCGCCATAGGAGGTCAAGGCGGCGCTCGCGCCGTTCGGAGATCAGGGAGGGCTCGTGCTTGCGGCGCGCATCGAGCACGAAACGGGCCCCGGTCTCGATGGCGACGGCGAGGCCCAGCCGCTCCAGCAGCCGGGTGAGCTCGCGGAGGTTGGTCCTCAAGTCGGGGGCGAAGGGGTCGAGGTGATGATGGCCGAGGGTGATCGCCACTCCCTGATAGCCGTGCTCGGCCAGCAGGACCAGGGCATCGCCGAGGCGATGGTCGGCGAGGCCGTTCGTGACGTAGCTGAAGCGCGGGGTCACGTCACCGGCCGGCGTCGCGCCAGCCGCTTCGCCAGGACCCAGGTCGCTCCCACCGCCAGGGCGGGATAGGGACCCCCGGCCCCCGAGAGGAGCGCCGCCTCGAGCAGCATGAGCCCGACAACACCCGTACCCACCAGGCGCTGCAGCCGGTCGGGAGACGGCTCGCGCACCGCCTGCAGCTCGGCGCGCCCCAGGCTGGCGGCATAGGCGCCGAGGAAGGCGAGCGATCCCGGCCCCGGTCGCCCCCGCCCCCGAGGGTGACGGCCGGCCGCCATCAGCATGGCCGCGCCCACCGTCACGATCATCGTCCCGGCCAGGGCCCCCGCGGCCAGCCGCGGGGTTGCCCCTTGGGCCTCGCACCGGCTCACCAGGCTCAGCCCGAGAGTGTGCAGACCCACCAGCGCTGCCGGGGCGAGGGCGGGGGCGACCTGCCCATCGCCCACGCCCATGAGGACGTTGAGGAAGCGGCAGGCGGCCATGGCCTCCGGACCCAGCGCGGTCTGCTTGAGGGCCAGGTCGTAGGCCCACACCATTGTTGCCAGCGGCGCGCCCAGCGCGAGCGAGCGCCGGCCGCCCGCCATGGCGGTCATCCCGAGGCCCGCCGCGCTCAGCCCGCCGGCAAGCCCGAGAGCAAAAGGGGCACTGACCCGGCCTTCGGGGATGGGCCGAGACGGGCGATGAAGCTTGTCCGCCTCCCGGTCCGCGTAGTCATTCAGCGCCATCCCGCCCAGGTACAAACAGGATGAAGCCGCCACCAGGCCGGCCAGGCGGCCCGAGGGGCCGGCAGCGGACCAGGTGGCTCCCACGAGAAGATCGCCCGGCACGGTCAACACCGCCGGGAGGCGCAGGAGATCCGCGACGGCGCTTGCCCGGGGGCTCATCTCCCCGGCCTCTTCCCCCGAAGATCAACCATCGATGCGCAAGACCGGCCCGGAGAGCGAGGTGGCGTAGGTCCTCCCGACCCCATCCCGGCCGAACGAGGACAGCTTGTCGACATGCAGCCCCAGAGAGCGCTGCTCGGACAGCTTCCCGTCGAGGACCCGGACCGCTATGAGTTCCCCCTTGCATAAATCCCCGAAGAGATAGGAGCCGCGCAGGGAGGCGGCGCCCTCCTGATACACCTCACCGCCCACGATGGCGCAGTTGCCGCCCTTGAGCGGGTAGGTGAGGACCGGCCGCACGAGATGGCTCTCGTCGATCCCCTGGGGCGCGAAACGGGAATCGCCCTCGTAGGCTCGCCAGCCGTAGTTGGCCCCGGCCTGACGGTCCCGAGGGACCCAGTTGAGCTCCTCGAAACGGTTCTGCCCCACGTCCCCCACGTACAGATCCTGGTTTGCCTCGTCAAAGGCGAAGCGCCACGGGTTCCGGAGGCCGTACGCCCAGATCTCCGGTCGGGCACCCGGATGGGAGAGGAAAGGGTTATCCGGCGGGATGCCGTACGGCCGGTCGCCCGAGGGCCGGGGGTCGATGCGCAGCAGCTTGCCGAGGAGGTCCGAGAGGTTCTGGGCGCGGTTGCCCGGATCTCCTCCGCTTCCCCCATCGCCAAGACCGACGATCAGCATCCCCGAAGCATCGTTGATCACGAGCCCTCCATTGTGGTTGGAGAAGGGCTGGTCGACCTTGAGGAGCTCCCTCCGGGATGCGGGATCGAGACGATCCGGGTCGCTCGAGACCCGATACTCCACGATGCGGCTGTCCCCGGCCGTGTCGGTGTAGCTCACATACACGCGCCCCATGCCCCCGTAGTCGGGAGCGAAGGCAATGGAGAGAAGCCCTTGCTCACCCCCCGTCGAAACCTGATCGGAGAGGTCGAGGAAGGTCGCCACGCCCCCCTCCCCGGGGCGGATCACCTTGACGCGCCCGGTCTTTTCGACCACGAAGATCCGGGGGTCGCCCCTGGGGGCCGTGACGTAGAGAGGTTGATCGAAGCTCCCCACCTCGACCAGCCGGGGCGACTCGGCGCCACCCGAGGAGTCCTGATGGGACCTCGTCCCAGGGTCGGTCCTCTGGTCGGACTGGGAAGCCGAAGGGCGGGAGCAGGCGACCCCCACGAGGGCGAGCAACAAGGCCAGACGGGCGGCCGCCTGCTGCCATCCCGGGCGGTCCGACCCGCCGCGTTGAGGTTGAGCTCCGCCGGAAGGTGGCGCATCGCGTAGGCGCCCGCCTGGGCTCCTGTGGACCAACCAGGATGAGACAAACCGGTTCTTCGGGATGATCGCCGGTACGGTGCCGGTGCAAAAGTCCTTCGCTCCCGAGAACCTCGATCGGATCGTGAGGGCCGCTTCGCCTTCCTTGTAGTTCTCATCCATGGTTCAGTCCGAGAAGTCGGGGACAGCGCCGTGTGCATTGGTTGCGCGACCCTCCCACTCCTCCCACTCCTCCTGCCGTCCGAGGGCGGTCAGGTCCAGGAAGCAGTATGACCCGCCGATCATCTCGGCGCCGCGGGCGTACGTCGAATAGGTGTGGAAGACGCTGTCGCCGTCGCGTGGAAAGCAGCTCATGCCGGGCTCCTCGATGGGCTGCTCGCCTTCGCTGATCTCCACGCCTGGAGCCTATTTCATGAGACGTGCCATCGCGCCCGCTTGAGCTCGTCTCACCGTCGGGCCAGGGCAGGCGATGCGAACACTTGCCCATCACGGCAGCGGTTGCAACTACGCTAATAAGTAGCCATACTTCTGGCTATGATGCCCGCTGAGCAGCTCTCCCTGGTCGATGTCAAGAATCGGCTCTCCGAGGTGGTGGAGCGCCTGGAGCGAGAGCACGGCAGGGTCATCATCACCAAGCATGGCCGGCCAGCGGTGATCATGCTCAGTATCGAAGACCTCGAATCCTTAGAGGAGACGCTCGAGATACTGAGCGACAGTCGTCTGCTGGCCGAGCTTGCCGAAGCTGAAGCCGATGTCGAAGGAGACAGGACAACACCGCTGACGAAGGAGGAGGCGCTGGCGGCCATCAAGCGTCGGTGAGCCCTGGCCAGCGCCAGGGCTGGTCCATCGAGTGGGCGGGCCCAGCCAGACGGGCGCTCCAGCGGCTTCCGGAGAAGGTGGCAACCGCTGCCGTGGAATTCATCTACGGAGCGCTCGCGGAGGATCCTTGGCGCGTCGGCCGTCCGCTGCGGCTTCGACTTGAAGGGCGTCACAGCGCCCACCGCGGCGACTACCGGGTCATCTATCGCATCGATGATGAGCGGGGCGTCATCGTGATCGAGGCGATTGCCCACCGAGCAGACGCCTACCGGCGCGACTGAGAACGATGCTCCGACACTGTCAACCGGGACGGGTCCTCTCGGGAGACACATCCTCCGCCAATCGTATCCGCTTCTCCTTGCAGGGCCTTATGTTGGGCCATCGGTTCAAGCCCGCAAGAGCCGAATTTCAGCTTGCCGGCGCCGCCGGGCTTCCTCGAACGTCTTGACCAGGTTTTCGATCCGGCGCGGCCGCGATCAATCCATCGCCCAGCTTCCCGGCAAAGGTGGCCGCGCCCTCCAACTTGGCGGTGACGCCGCCATCTTGGCCGGTAGGATAAACCGGGCTCAGGCCTCAAAACGTCTCTTGCGGCGCCGAGGGCCATGTGAACCGGCGGAAGACGCATCCGGCTCCCTCGATGGCTCCCTCGACGGCCACGGCCGCTACGTAGCGGTCGCCGATCGGGATGTCGTTAAGCGTCCAGCGCGACGGGTCGCCGAGTCTTCTTTCGACGCTCAGCAACGCCGCCGGTTCCCTCGGGTTCACCGAAACGCTGAACTGCTCGAACGGGAGCGAAAGTCCCAGGCCGCGCGCTTTCGCGTACGCCTCCTTTCGCACCCAGCAGGTGAAGAAGGCCTGACGCCGCAGCGTGGGCGGCAGCGCTGCAAGCATCCGCTGCTCGTCGGGCGACAGGAATCGGGTGATGATACGCTCGTAGTCGAGCACCCGACCGAGGCTCTCGATATCGATCCCAACCTCCCGGCCCCGGGCTACTGCCACGAGCGCGACGCCGCCGCTGTGTGACAGGTTGAAGCGAAGCGCGAGCTGCCGAGGCCCGCAAGCGAGGAACGGCTTGCCATGCGCTGCGGAGCGCATCCTGACTGCCTGCGGTTCGATGGCGAGATAGCGCGCCAGCACGCAGCGTAGCACCCCGCGGCTCACCGCCGCGCGACGGCGGAGCTGCGCCGTCCGATGCCCGGCGACCCATCCCCGCTCGTCCGCGGTGAGCAGCGCGCGCAATGCCGCCACCTCGTGGTCTATCCGGTCGAGTTCGGCGCGCCACAGATGCACGGCAGTCGGCCCCAACGGCAGCGCCGTCGGCGGGATACATGAGGGGATCATTTCCGAGATGATCTCTTTATCAGGATCGCGATCAGCCGCCGGATATTTGCCTTCTGATAGAGATAGAAGTGGCCGCCGCGCAGCAGATGGAGCTCGAACGATCGGTTGGTATGCGCCTCCCAGAGGCGCAGGCTACCGGACGAAACAACCGGGTCGTCGTCGGCGCCGCACGCGATGAGCGGGATCGAAAGGGAGGGCTCGGAGGCGTACCCGTAGGTCTCCAGCGCCTGAAAGTCGGCACGAATCGTCCGCAGCACCGGCGCCAGCAGCTCCTCGCGACCGCGAATCAGCGCGGGGATCCCCTCGACCTGCTCCAGGTAGGCCAGCAGGGTCGCGTCGTCCATGAGGTGGACGAACGGCGGGTCGCTCCGAACGTGCGGCGCCTGGCGCGCCGAGATGAGCACCAGCTCGGGGAGGGCATATCCCCGACGGCGCAGGTGACGGGTCAGCTCGAAGGCGAGCACGCTCCCGAAGCTGTGGCCGACCAGCACATAGGGACGATCGCTGAGGGGTGCGATCCGCTCCACCAGGGCTTGCGCGATCACATCGATGGATCGGACAGGCTCCTCGTAGAGCCGCGCCCCGTGGCCCGGGAGCTGACCAACCAGGAGATCGACCCCGTCGGGGAGCAGGCCGACCCAGGTATGGAAGGCCGACGGCCAGCCCCCGGCGTGGGGAAAGCAGATGATCTGCAAGTGGGGCGCCGGCGACCTGCGGAGCGGCACGAGCCACTTCTCGGATATGGCGATCATCGTGGGTCCCTCGCCGGCTCAGCGTGAAGATCCGATATCGCCGCCAGCCAGCAGGTGGGCTTGATGCGCCGCGCGCACCTGCTCGATCCGTCGTCGTTGATGTTCCGCTAGGCGCTGACCCGGCAGGTGGGCCAGCCCATGGAGAAAGGGGTCGGCTTGCTCCCCCAAGCCCACGATTGCGGCCGCGACCGCCCGCACCAGGATCGGCAGGTACCAGGTTGAGTAGCCTCCTTCGTGTCCGAAGACGATCCGCCCCTCACAGAGATCATCGGCGAGCCGGCAGATGTGGGTGGTCATCAGGCGGAGCGTCCGGGAGGTGCAGAGCTGGCGCCCCATCTGATCGTGCGCGGACAGATCCAGGCCGGCGGCTACCAGGATGAGATCCGGCGCAAACGCCGAGGCCGCGGTGGTCACGACCTCATTCATGACCGTCAGATAGGCGTCGTGGCCGGAGCCGGCGGGCAGCGGCACGTTGATCGTGGTCCCGAGCCCCTCCCCGCTGCCGGTTTCGTGAAGGGTTCCCGAGAGGGGGGGGAAGAGGCCCTCCTGGTGGATCGAGATGAACAGCACCCGCGGATCGTCGAAGAACAGCGACTGGATGCCGTTGCCGTGGTGCACATCCCAGTCCAGGATCAGCACTCGCCCGGCGCCCTGGAGCAGAGCCGCGTGCGCCGCGATCCCGAGGTTGTTATAGATGCAGAGCCCCATGGCCCGATCGCGCTCCGCGTGATGACCGGGAGGGCGGACGAAACAGTAGGCGCGCTGGAACGTGCCGGCGAGAACCTCGGTCACCGCCTGGACGCAGGCGCCGGCCGCGAGCCGCGCGGCCAGGGCGCTGTGAAAGCCGACCGGTGCATAGATCCCGGCCTCGCCGCCACCCTGAGCCGCCAGCGCCTCGATCCAGGCGATATGGCTAGGGGTGTGGGCCAGCAGAAGCTCCGCGTCGGTGGCCGGGCGCGCCCGCTCGCACCGGTAATAGTCGAGAATGTTGCTCTTGCGCAGGAGACTCTCGGCCCGGCGGAGATCCGGGTCAACGCCGAACTCGCGAAGCGGCTGAATGTCCGGGCCCACGGGCAAGAAGCCCGCGCCGGGGCCCGGGTCATGCCAGTAACAGATCTCGTCGCTGTACCAGGCGCATCGCGCGCTCGCAACGGCATCGCCGAGCCACCTCATGGCGCCTTCCTCGTGCGGCGTCGCTGCCAACTCAGTGATCCGGGTCGGAGATGCTCTCGATCAGCAGGTGGTGCAGATCGTTGCGCTGGACAATCTCCTTCATGCGAGACTGGCGCTCTTCGTCATCAACCCGCTTCGTCTCGAAGATCTGTTGGAGCAGGGCGAAGGTTTCGCGGATCTGCTCCTCGGTCGGCGTCCCATCGCCGCAGGCCTGCATCAACGACCGGATGCGGCGGCTGGGCTCGATGACGCCTTGCGTGTACTCGGCGTCATTGAAGTTCCGGTTACGGGTGCAGGCGATGGCCTTGAGCACCGAGCCGTAGAAGTTCGTACCGGACGGCATGGATGATCCCTCCTGTGTCAAGAGCTCGTGTCGCTACGATGACTGCTTTCACGTCGAAACCTATTGGATGCCCGCGGCGCCGGGTGTGGCGGGAGAGATGAGCCCGATCTCAGCACCGGCCCGGGCGAGCAGGTCGATAGCGGTGTCCAGGTCCTGCTCCGTGTGCCCCGCGGTCACGATGGTGCGCAGCCGCGGGGTGGTGGTCGGTACGGCGGGGTAAACGATCGGTTGCACGAAGAGCCCGCGGTGCTGGCAGAGATGCGCGAAGTCGTACGCCTGCTGCGAGCTTCGGCAGATGATCGGGATGACCGCCGTCTCGCTCGCCAGGGTGTCGAAGCCGAGGGCGTGCAGCCGCGAGCGGTAATACAGGGTGTTCGCTGCCAGCTTTTGCGTGCGCTCCGGCGAGGCGGAGATGACCTCGAAGGCGGCCCTTGCGGCGGCGGTCTGCGCCGGCGTGATGGCTGCCGAGAACATGAAGCCTCGGGCGCCGTGCTTGAGCGCGAAGATCAGGTCCCCGGTGCCCGCGACGTAGCCGCCGACACTGGGGATCGCCTTCGATAGGGTTCCCATCTTGATCGGCACGGTGGTCGAGGGCAGGCCGAAGTGCTCTTCGATCCCGGAACCGGTCGCGCCGAGCACGCCGAGGCTGTGGGCCTCATCGACCATCAGCGGCGCGTCGTAGCGCTGGCAGAGGCGCGCCACGCCCGCCAGATCGATGATATCGCCGTCCATGCTGAAGACGGCATCCACGACCACGAGCTTGCCCGCGCCCCCGGCCTTGATGAGGCAACGCTCCAGGTCGCTGAGGTCGTTGTGCGCGAACTGGAGGAACGTGGCGCCGGAGAGCAGGCACCCGTCCACGATGCTGGCGTGATTGAAGACGTCGCCGATGATGTAATCGCCGCGCCCGACTAGCGCGGCGATGGTGGCGAGGTTGGCCATGTAACCGCTGGAGAAGACCACGGCGTCTTCGGCGCCCTTGAAGGCCGCGATCGTCTGCTCGAGCTCCCGGTGGAGGGTCGTGGTTCCCGCGAGGAGGCGGACTCCATGGGTGCCGGTGCCGAAGCGCTCGATCGCCTCCCGGGCGCACCGGTTGATGTGGGGATGGCCGATCAGGTCGAGGTAGCTGTACGACGCGAAGTTGAGCAGCCGGCGCCCGTTGGTCTCGATCCAGCCCCCGCGGGCGGCACTGAGCACCGGCTCGAACAGGTAATCACCGCGCTCTCGGATCTCGTAGTCGTCCTTGTTCATGGCGGCAAGCCGGCGCTCGAGGAAGGGGCGTGGTTCGCTCGACACGACGAGCGGCGCCGGAGCGGGCGGCGCAGGCTCGTGGCGACGCTGCGGTGGCAGGAGATGCTCCGCCAACTGCTGAAGCGTCGGAAGCTGAAAGAGCAGTGGCGGGTCGATCTCGAAGCCGAGCCGGGCGAGGGATGACGCCACCTCGACGGCCATCATCGAGTCCAGGCCGAGCTCCAGGACGTTGTCATCGGGGCTGATGCGCTCGACCCGGAGGGCCTTGCGGAAGGTTGCGGCCAGGTCCTGGCCCAGTTGCTCCAGCGACCGGGGAGGGCTCATCGTCGCGGTCGCGGCCGACGGTCGCACCCCGCCCGCGATGGCGGGAGCCATCGCGGGCGGCAGGGCCGGCAGGGCCGGCAGGGCCGGCGCGATGATCAGGTGATCCGCCTCACAGCGCATCGCGATGTCGAAGAGGCGCAGGGCCTCCGCCGTGGCGAGGGGCCGGACACCCCGCCTGGACAGTTGCTCGACCAGTCCCACGCCCATCCCCACCTCGCCCCACAGCCCCCAGGCCAGCGCCGTCCAGGGCCGTCCCCGGCCCCGTTGCCAGGCCGCCAGGG
>JBOGWM010000225.1:0-1624 GCA_050693695.1 Actinomycetota bacterium | reverse complement strand
GTTGGGCACCCCGTCGGCGGCCAGCAGGATCACCCGCGCCCGCCTGGCGATGCGTTGGGGGGTGGTGTGCGTTCCAGCTCTTCTCGATCCCCGACACTGAGGGGAAGGGGAGAGACGCCCCACATGTGAGACCTCCTCGTTCGGCAACGGAGATATCAAATCACACGCGTGTGATTAATGCGAGGAAGCACTAGAAACACGCCGTGGAGCGCCGCCGCCGAGCGATCCCGAGGTCTCACTAGCCGGTAGCGTCCCAGGAGCGGTGTAAATAGCCGACTGGCGTGGGCTCCTGACGATCATCTTATGCGGCAGGGGTGACAGATTCCGGCATCACCTCCTCGATCGTCGGTGGGAACAGCTCCCGGCGGATCTCGGCGAGGAGCCGGATGCTCGGAATCGTCTGGTTGACGCCGCGCCATCCCCGGCCGGCCCGGTCGAGCACGGCCCACACGAGCGACAGGCAGGTCCGCTCGCCGGGCAGGCGGCCGATCACCTTGACCCTCCGGCGCGTCTCCCCGAAGGTCCGCTCGATGAAGTTGGAGTGGCGGATCCTCCCCCAGTGCTCGGCGGGGAACCGCAGGTAGGTCGTGAGGTGGCCCAAGTCGTTGTTCAGGCACGCCACGGCCGAGGGGTAGAGCTTTCCCCACCGGACGCTGAACGCCTTCGCCCGCCTGGTGGCCTCGGCGACGGCCTCCCCGCCGGGGGCGGCCTCGATCCCGTCCCAGATCGCCCAGAACTCGGCCTTCACCTGCGCCTGGGCGTGATCGGGGACCTTGGCGAGGATGTTCCGGGCGCGGTGGATCAGGCAGTGTTGCCCGAGGCTCTCCCCGAGCACGAGCTCGACGGCGCCGATGAGCCCCGGGGCGCCGTCGGAGACCACGAGCAGGGGCGGCCTGAGTCCCCGGTCGAGCAATCCCCCCAGGAACGACGCCCACGCGTCGGTCGACTCGGCGTTGCCCGGCTCCAGGCCGATGAGCTGCGGTTTCCCTGCGGTGTCGAAACCCCAGGCGACGAGCACCGGCTCGGCCTTGGCGCCGGGATGCATCTTGGGTGTGCGAGCCGTCGATGAACAGGTAGTCGAGCTCGATGCCTTCGAGGGAGCGCTCCTTCCAGGCGTCGAACTCGTCCTTGATCGCCTCGCAGACCTTCGACACGGTCGACTTCGACACCGTCGCCTCGGGCCGAGGGCCTCGGTGAGGGCGGCCTCGACGTCTCGCACCGATAGGCCCCGGACGAACCCGGCGATGACGAGCGACTCCAGGGCGTTGGTGCGGGCGACGCCCGCTCCGAGCAGGCGGGAGGCGAAGGCCTCAGTCGTGCCCCGGAGCTTGGGCCGTCCGAGGACGACGGGTCCGGCGGTCGTCTTGATCGTGATGGAGCTGTAGCCGTTGCGGGAGCCGTCTCGTGCGTCGTCGGCGCCGTGGCGCCGCTCGTAGCGGTTGCGGCCCAGGAACTCGGTGACCTCGGCCTCGAGGGCCGACTGCAGGAGCAGCCGGGCACCGAGCTGGGCGACCTTCTCGAGGATGTCCCCGAGGTCACCCCGGGAAGCGAACAGCTCGTCGATCTCGACACGGATGCGGTCTGCGGGCGATACTCGTGCGGTCACGGGCGTAGTCCTCCTTCG
>JBOGWM010000224.1:0-5073 GCA_050693695.1 Actinomycetota bacterium | reverse complement strand
CCCTCCCCCCCACCCCCTACCAAACTCATCCCTGGCCGAACCAGGCAGAAAGGGCCGGCGTAGCCGGCCCTCTTCAACTCGCTCCGGCCTTGGAGGCCCCACATCAGACCCTCTTTTGTCGATATGGTTTCCGCAAGCGCCCAGGGTTCTACGGCAACCGGCGTCCCGCCGGTACCACCACCGCCTCCCAGGGTTGAAACGTTCCCATGCCGGGATGAAAGAGGGCAGCCAGGATCTCGGCGCCTCGAACCACTCGGGGACCGGGGCGGTTGAAGTAAGAGGATCCGTCCACCACCCAGACCCGACCCTCGACAACCGCCGGCAGCCGCTCCCACCCCGGACGAGAGGTCAAGGCGTCCAGCTCGGCCACGGTGCGCTCGATCGGCATCCCGCAGGGCATGAGGACGACGGCCTCCGGACGGTAGGAGAGCACTCGCTCCCAGTCGATCCGCCGGCTCTCGTGTCCCGCATGCGCCAACCCCTCCATCCCCCCGGCCAGCGCCACTTGCTCCGGGACCCAGTGCCCGGCGGCATAGATGGGATCGAGCCACTCGATGCAGAAGACCCTGATCGCTCCTCGCCCCTCCGTCGCCCGACGAAGGGTCTCCAGGCGGACCCTGGCCTCCGCCACGACCGCCTCCGCCGCCGCCTCCGCGCCGGTCAGCTTTCCCACGAATGCGATGTTGTCCAGGATGTCTCCGATGCAGCGAGGCTCTAGAGAGACGACCCTGACGCCCGCCTCCAGCAGGCGAGCGGCGGCGGTGACCTCCCCGTAGGAGACCGCGCACACCTCGCAGAGCTCCTGGGTGAGGATGAGATCCGGCCTGGCCTCGGCCAGGGCATCGCGACTCAGTTCATAGATGGAGGAGCCGGAATGGGCGGCGGCCCCCACCGTGGCGTCGATCTCGCGAGAAGCCATCGAGGCGACCTCCAAGACGTCGGAGGTCATGACCGGCACTTCCTCGATGCCGGGGGGCCAGTCGCACTCATGGGTCCGCCCGACCAGGTGGTCACCCAGTCCCAGAGCGCAGACGATGTCGGTTGCGGAGGGCAGGAGAGAGACGATCCTCACCGGCCGGCCGCACCGGAGACGGCCAGGCGCGCCGTCGCCGCCCGATATTGCCTGCCGGCGTGGTAGGAAGAGCGTACGAGGGGGCCCGCCTCCACCCAGGCGAAGCCCATCTCCTCGCCGAGACGCTTCAAGGTGGCGAACTCCTCGGGATGCACCCAGCGATCCACCGCCAGATGGTGGTCGCGGGAGGGAGCGAGGTACTGCCCGATGGTGACCAGATCCACGCCCACCGCTCTGAGATCGGCGAGGGCCTCCAGCGCCTCGTCGAAAGTCTCTCCCATCCCGACGATGAGGTTGGACTTGGTGGGGACCTGCGCCTTGCGCTGCTTCGCGACCCGAAGGACCTCCAGGGAGCGGTCGTAGCGGAAGCCCGGGCGGACCCTCCGATGCAGGCGCCTGGGAACCTCGAGGTTGTGGGCGAAAACCTCGGGCTCGGCGTCCATCACCATCCCGATCGCCTCCGGATCGCCTTTCAGGTCACCCGTGAGGACCTCGACGCCGCATCCGGGCACCCGGGCCCGGATCCCCCGGATGGCATCGGCCCAGATCGAGGCGACCGCCCTTGGGGAGGCATCATCGCGCTCCACACCCGTGACCACCGCGTAGCGAAGCCCCATCCGCTCGACCGCCTCGGCCACCCTTGCCGGCTCCGCCAAGTCCAGGGAGCCGGGCTTGCCGGTGGCGATATCGCAGAAACCGCAGCGGCGGGTGCAGCGGTCCCCGAGGATCAGAAAGGTGGCCTCCCGAGCCTCCCAGCACTCATAGATATTGGGGCAGCCGGCTTCCTCGCAGACGGTATGGAGTCCCAGGTCTCGGACCAGCTCTTTCAGGTCTCGATAGTTCGGCCCGGTCTTCAGGCGATTCTTCAGCCACGGGGGCCGGGGCGCCCGGCGGGGCAGACCCTCACCCAGGCTGGAGCGGGTGGGGATCGAACCGCCGAGAAAGACCCGACTCATGATCGTTAGCTTCGCGCCAGCCGGAGCATCTCGCGATAGATCTTGTCCGCGGAGGGAAGGAAGAACTCCTCCATGGGCTTGGCGAAGCCCATGGCCGGGACGTCCGGCGCTCCTATCCTCACGACCGGGGCGTCGAGATCGTAGAAGAGCTCCTCGGCGATCCGGGCGCTGATCTCGGCGCCCACTCCCAGGGTCCGGTTGTCCTCGGTGACCACCATGGCTTTGGAGGTCCTGCGCACCGACGCCAAGACGCTGTCCCAGTCCATGGGAGCCACCGTTCGGGGATCCACCACTTCCGCCTCGAGGCCCTCCTCCTCCGAGAGGCGCCGGGCCGCCTCCAGGCAGTGATGCAGCATCAGGCCGTAGGAGATCACCGTGAGGCGGTCACCCTCACGCTTCACCTCCGCCCTGCCGATCTCGACCTCATAGGAAGCGTCCGGCACCTCTCCCTGAATCATCCGATAGCACTTCTTATGCTCGAAGTAGAGCACCGGGTCGGGATCGTAGAGAGCCGCGCGAAGCAGTCCCTTGGCGTCATGGGGGGTCGAGGGCATGATCACCTTGAGCCCGGGAACATGGGCGAAGAAGGCTTCGACCGACTGGGAGTGATAGAGGGCGCCATGAACCCCGCCGCCATAGGGAGCTCGAATCACGATGGGGCAGTTGAAATCGCCGTTGGAGCGGTAGCGGAGCTTGGCCGCCTCGGAGACGATCTGGTTGAAGGCCGGGAAGATGAAGTCGGCGAACTGGATCTCCGCGACCGGCAACAGTCCCCCCAGGGCCATCCCGATGGCGTGGCCGACGATGGAGGACTCCGCCAGCGGGGTATCGACCACCCGCTCCTCCCCGAATTCCTCCAAGAAGCCGTCGGTGGCCCGGAAGACTCCGCCCCGAACTCCCACGTCCTCACCGAGGACGATCACCCGGTCATCCTCTTTCATGAGGTCCCAGAGCGTGTCATGAATGGTCTTTATGAGGGTCTTTTTCGGCATCGTCATGGCCTAAGAGCGTCCCTGCCCTCCCGATCGCAAGCGAGCGGGGATGCAGGGACACTCCCACTCACTCTCCAAGCACTTGCCGGAGGACATGCTCCGCAGGCGCATAGGGAGCCGCTTCCGAATATGCCACGGCCTCGGCGATCTCATGGCGCAACTCCTCCCGAAGGGCCTCGATCTCCTCGACGCTCAAGAGGCCATGGTCGTTCAGATACGCCTGGAAGCGGGGGATCGGATCCTTCTTCCTCCACAGCGCCACCTCCTCCCTGCTGCGGTAGGTCCGGTCATCGTCGTCCGAGGTGTGAGGAGCATAGCGGTAGGTCTTGGCCTCGATCAGGGTGGGTCCCCCTCCCCCGCGGGCCCGATCCACGGCTTGTGATGCCAGCTCGTAGCAGGCCAGGACGTCGTTGCCGTCGACCACGTATCCGGAAAAGCCGTAGCCCGAGGCCCGCTCCGCGACGTTCTCAACGGCCATCTGCCTGGTCTGGGGCACGCTGATGGCGTAGTAATTGTTCTCGCAGATGAAGACCACGGGCAACCGGTGGATCCCGGCGAAATTCATCGCCTCGTGCCAATCCCCCATGGAGGTGGCCCCCTCCCCGAACCAGCACATGACCACCGATGGCTCACGCCGATACTTCACCGCATAAGCGAGGCCGACCGCGTGGGGAACCTGGGTGGCGATGGGAGAGGAGCCGTTGATCACGCCGAGCCGCCGGCACCCCCAGTGGGCCGGCATCTGGCGACCGCCATTGCAGGGATCCTCGGCCTTGGCGAATACCCCGAGCAGCACGTCCAGGGGCGTCAGCCCCGCCCAGAGCGCCACTGCCAGGTCCCGATAATAGGGGACGAGAAAGTCCGTTCCCCGCTTCAGGGGGAAAGCCGTACCCACCTGGCAAGCCTCGTGCCCCGCCGCACTCACCACGAAGGGGGCCCTTCCCTGGCGGTTCAGGGCCCACATCCGCTCGTCCAGAAGGCGGGCGGCGAGCATGAGTCGGTGCATCTCGAGAAGCTGGGAGTCGGTGAGACCCAGTCGGCGATGGGCCAGCTCAGCCTCCTCAACCTTGGCCACGGTCTCTCTACCCGACCTCTCCACAGCCGAGCACGCCAGGCAATCCCCCCATCCGAGCTTCGTCGGGGAGTTTAGCATCGGGCAAAGCTTCGTCTGCGGCACTCAATCCGACCTCCGAAAGCGAGCAGGTCGCCAACTTGCGGTCGAGGATCGCGGCCAGGGTCACCGCCACCTTGCGGGCCACCTCGGCCATGGCCGGGCCCTGGCCCAGCACTCGCTCCAGCGAGGTCGGCTTCGCCTCCTGGATGCCGCAGGGGACCATCCCGTCGAAGTAGGAGAGATCCGCGCTCACATTGAGGGCGAATCCGTGCTTGGATACTCCCCGGCTGACGTTCACCCCGATAGCCGCGAGCTTCGAGGCGCCCACCCACACCCCCGTCAACCCCTCCCGGCGCGCTGCCGTCACCCCGAAGAAGCGAACCGACTCGATCAGGGCTTCCTCGAGGACGCGAAGATAACGGATGACGTCCGGGCGCTCCGGCGGGCCCAGGGCGGGGATCTCCCGGAGATCGATGATCGGATATCCGACCAGCTGTCCCGGACCGTGATAGGTGATGCTGCCTCCCCGGTCGGCCTGGTGAACCTCAATCCCCCGAGCCGCCAGCAACGCCTCACCCACGAGCAGGTGCTCCCCCGCGAAGCGACGCCCGAGCGTGTAGACGTGCGGATGCTCCATCAGGAGGGCCACGTCGGGGATCTCATGGGACACGCGCCGGCGATGGAGCTGCTGTTGCCAGCCGTAGGCAAGGGCGTAGGGGACCAGCCCCGCCTCCACCACTCGGATCTCGTCCATCAACCCTGGGGCAGGTAGGCGCTCAGATCGGCGGAGACCTCGGCCTTCTCCAAGAGGGTCTTGATCAGCGCCAGAAAGCGCGCCGCCTCCGCCCCGTCGATCACCCGGTGGTCCCAGGACATCGAGAGGAAGACCATGTGGCGGATGGCAATGGAGTCGTTCCCGTCCTCGTCGGTTATCACCAC
>JBOGWM010000223.1:0-14565 GCA_050693695.1 Actinomycetota bacterium | reverse complement strand
ATCTACCCAGCCAAGCGCTACCTCGACTGGAAGCTCGAGGACCCCGCCGGAAAGGGTCTCGAGGCCGTTCGGCAGATCCGCGACCAGATCAGGGGACTGGTCGAGGGCCTTCTCCAGGAGCTGTTTCGGACCCACACGGAGGCGCCGAAGGATCGAGACGCCATATAAGGCCGCGAAGAACGATGGCGCGATGAATGAATCGCAGGCAGTGAGAGAGACGGTGCGTCGGAAATACGCGGAGCTGGCGGCCATGGCGCCAGGCCAGAGCGTCTGCTGCGGAGAGGACCAGACCTCTTCGCTCGGGTCGCAGTCTGGCTCGCCTGAGAGGAAGTGGAGAGCCGGCGCCCGCCAGCCCCCACGCCGTAGGTCACCGGGACGCCGCGGGAAGAGACCCGGCTGCCCGGGGATCGGATCAGGATACGGAGGACTCATATCTCGGATGGTAATCGGAGGGTATGACATTTCTCCCCGGTGGGGGCTGTTTCGCGTCCACATCAAGGGCCGAGGTGCGCGTTGGCTATCCGGGAAGGACTCGCGGCGCCGCCTTCACGGGTTTCAGCGCCTCGGCAGCGTGGAAACTCCTCCCACCTGCTCGTGACCGGATCCCGTCCCAGCCGGTCCTTCAGCACCGGCCTCGACTCTGCCCGTCGGGAACCAGGCGTGTACCTCGGTGCCCGAGCCTGGCTCGGAAGAGAGCTGCAGATGTCCGCCCAGGCCGTTCACCCGCTCGGCCATGTTCTTCAGCCCTCGGCCCCCCTGCCCCTCCTGGCCCGACTCGAAGCCCCGGCCGTCGTCGGTCACCGAGATCTCCAGCCCATCGCCATCGAGTCGAACCGAGATCTCGATCCGCGAGGCCCGGGCATGCTTCAGGGCGTTGGTGACCGCTTCCGAGGCAAGGAAGTAGGCGCTGACCTCGGTCTCGGGAGAGAGCCGGGGAAGGGGGTCCGGATCGCACGACAGCTCGAACTCCAGGGGGATTCGAGCCAGATAGCTGCGCAGAGCGGCGGTGAGACCGTGGTCGATCAGGGACGGAGGAAAGACCGCATTCGCAAGGTTCCGGAGGCGTCCAATCATCTGGTCCACGTCGCGGGCCAGCTCACCCCATGCCTTCACCGGAGAAGGACTTAGCTCGGAAGGGCTGATCTCGTCTCTCTCGCTGAGCAGGCTCAGGCGCATCCGCAGCACCACGAGATCCTGTTGCAGACCGTCGTGAAGGTCCCGGGCCAGGCGGCGGCGCTCGTCGTCCCTGGCGGCAAGCACCAAGGACACGACTTGAGCGCCGGGGAACGACGCCGGCTCACCCATGCTTCGGCACCCGAGCGCGTGAGCGCCATCCGAGAGTCGCTGCAGCGTCAGAGCCGTGCCGAGCGAATCCCCTGTCCGAGACGTGCGAGCTGGCTGGTTCACGCTCACCCCTCCTTCGATCCGACTCGCCGAGCTTTACATCGTAGCCTATGTTGTACGCTACATCGTAGGCTGCACTGTAAGCTATCGCATACTATGTAAACTGTCAAACAAAATCTCGTGCCGGCTTCAGGATCGAACAAGCAGCAGCGCGAAACATTGGCCGGAGTGGCCGATATTCATCCAGAGGGTGGCCAAATATTGATGGTGGAGCGATCAGAGCGAGAAGCGAGGCTGCGGCAAGGTTAGGCCACCTCGCTCACGAGGATGCGATAGGGATCGGGCCGGCGACGCCATGGACAGGCTCGCTGTCTCGGTCCATACCACTCATGGAGGGCGCCCCGCATCCGTCCGAGCGTCTCGGGCTCATGTCCGGCCGCCATGTTCAGCACGATATGGCCGGGGCGCTCCGGCCGAGCAGGGAGGCCAGGCCGCGCAGGGCCTTGCCCCGGTGGCTGATGGCATGCTTCTCCTCGGGACGAAGCTCCGCCATGGTTCGGGCATCCCCGGCCGGGATGAACCAGGGGTCGTAGCCGAAGCCGCCGCAACCGCGGGGGGAGAACCCGATCCTGCCCTCACAGGCTCCCACTCCCGCCAGCTCGGTCCCGTCGGGGAACACCATGGCCGCCACGCAGCGATACCGGGCGCTTCGCAGCTCCGGCGGAATCGCCTTCAGGAGCGAGATCAGCCGGCGGTTGTTCTCCTCATCGGTGGCGCCGGGGCCCGCGAACCTCGCGGAGCGCACGCCGGGACGGCCTCCCAGCACATCCACCTCGATGCCCGAATCATCTGCCAGCGCTGGCCTCCCGGTGAATGCGAGGAGGGCGTGCGCCTTGATCAGGGCATTCTCCAGATAGGAGGCGCCGGTCTCTTCGATCTCCGGCCAGTCCTCGAATGCCTCCCGGGTGAGCAGCCGGATGCTCATCTCTCCCAGGATCTTAGACACCTCTGCGATCTTGCCCGGATTGGTGGACGCGAGAACGACCTCCGCGATCTCGCCCGGCATCAGAAGCGAGGCTTCGGTGGCCGCTCGAGGACCCCGTCGCCGGCGGGAGCGGGCCCGGCACGGAGCAGGCGACGCTGGAGCTCCATGATCTCTCCAATGCCCTTACGGCCCAGCTCCAGCAATCCCTGGAGCTCTTCCTGAGTGAAAGGCTGCCCCTCGGCGGTGCCCTGAACCTCGACGAATCGGTCGGAGCTCGTCATGACCAGGTTCATATCGACCTGCGCGGCGGAGTCCTCCACATAGCAGAGATCCAGGCAGGGGATCCCATCGACGATCCCGACGCTCACCGCGGCCACCTCCTCCCGGATCGGCGAGACCCGGATCCGTCCCTCCCCCAGCAGACGGCGACACGCCTCGGCCAGCGCCAGGTACCCGGCGGAGATGGAGGCGGTCCGGGTGCCGCCGTCCGCCTGGAGGACGTCGCAGTCGATCCAGATCGTGTGCTCGCCCAGGGCCTTGAGATCGCAGACGGCCCGCAACGAGCGGCCGATGAGGCGCTGGATCTCCTGGGTCCGGCCCCCCGGCCGGCCGCGGTTCACCTCTCGTGGCGTGCGGACCTCGGTGGCCCGCGGCAGCATGGAGTACTCCGCGCTCACCCATCCCTTGCCCGTGCCCCGCAGGAAGTCGGGGACCCTCTCTTCCACGGAGGCGGCCACCAGCACCCGGGTCCTGCCCGCTTCGAACAAGACCGACCCCTCGGCAAACTCCAGGTAGCCCATGGTCGCCCGCAGGGGGCGAAGCTGGTCCGGCTCCCGGCCATCGTCCCGTTTCACAGTGCTCCGTCCCGAAAGTACGGTGACGCAGAGAGCGTCCCTGCGCTCCGATCGCAGGGCGGGAGGAGGGCGCATACCTGCAAGGCATGTAACCGACGACCAACGCGGCAAGCGGAGATGCAGGGGCGCTCGATCGTCGCCGTAATTGAGGGGCGGTGCACTAACATCAGATCTCCAATCGCAGGTTGTCGGTGGCCGTGATGACCTCGCCGCCGAAGGATTGCCTGGCGGCGGCGACGCTCACCGAAGGGTCGAGACCGGGCCAGAGATGGGTGAGCATCAGGCGAGCCGCCCCGGCCTCCGCCGCCAGCTCTCCCGCTTCCCGGGCGGTCATGTGCACTTCCTCGAGCTCGGGGACCGGCTCCTGCATCGTCGCCTCCGCGATCAACAGGTCGGCGTCACTCGCGAGCGCCACGAGCCTCGCCCTCCCGTCGGGATCCGAAGCCCCCCGAAGCCCGGTATCGGAGGTATAGGCGAGCACGCGCTCTCCCACCCGGGCTCGCATCGCCATCGTCTCGACGGGGTGCACCGAGCGGGCAAAGCGAAAGTGCAGGGAGTCGATGACGTGCTCGTCTCCATCGGAGATGGTCCGGAAAGCGAAGTATCCCCCGAAGTCCCCATCCCCCGACGGGGAGGTGAGCTGACTCAGATATGCCTCGGCTCCCGCCGGAGCGTAGACCTCCAGGCCCGCCGGACCCCGGCTCTCCCGAGACCAGCGAAGAGCGTAATAGAAGGGATAGACATCGAGGATGTGGTCCAGGTGCAGATGAGAGATCACGAGGGCCGAAACGGCCTGAAAGTGGACGTGGCGTTGCAGGTTAGCGAAGCTGCCCGGCCCGGCGTCGATCCACACCACCGAGCCCTCCGAGCGCAGGAGGAAGCTCGAGCAGGCCGAGCCAGGCACCGGATAGGTCCCGCTGCCCCCGAGGACGATCACCTCCGGGGCCATCAGAAGGTCCGTACCGCCATGTCGTGGGCCGCAAGGGGCCGGGAGGACACTCGCTCGACCCGCTCCAGGCCCGGGAAGAAACGGGATCCCACGCGACGGAACTGCTCCGGATCGCCCGAGACGAGGAACTCCCGGCGCCCCAGCTCCTTCACCCGGCGAAGCAGCTTCTGATCCACAAGCCGGGCGTAGACATCTCGCGCCACGGCCTCCGCCGAGGAGATGAGCTCCACCTCGCCTTTGGTGACCCAATGGAGCACGCCCCGCAGCAACGGATAGTGGGTGCAACCCAGGATGAGGGTGTCCACCCCCGCTGCCAGAAGCGGGGCAAGGTATTCCTCGGCCAGAAAGATGAGCTCCTCCGAGAAGGTGTCACCGCCCTCGATCCGGTCCACGAAGGCGGGGCAAACCTGGCAGAGGATCTCGACATTGTGCCTGGTAGCCCCGAGGGCCCGTTGGTACTGGCCGCTGCTGATCGTCACCTGCGTCCCGAGCACTCCGATCTTGCGGTTGTGCGTCGCCCGGACCGCCGTCGCAACCGCCGGCTCGATCACCCCGATAACCGGGACGTCGTAGCGCCGGCGGGCCTCTCCGTAGGCGGCGGCGGTCATGGCGTTGCAGGCGATCACCAGCATCTTCACTTCCCGTTCGACCATCAGCTCCATGATCTCCAGGGCGAAAGAGCGCACCTGGCTCTCCGGCCGGGGGCCGTAGGGCGAGCGGGCGGTGTCCCCAAAGTAAACCAGGTGCTCCTGGGGCAGCAGCTCGTCGAGCGCCCGGAGCACCGTGAGCCCCCCCACCCCCGAGTCGAACACCCCGATGGGGCGGTCGGCTCGCACGCTGGCCGGGTCGATCCGGGGACCCCCGGTTGACCCACTCACCACGGCATGTACTCCACATCCCCCGCCGCCGCCTCCAGCGACTTGGTCCAGATCTCCGTGGACAGGTACTTCCAGCCGCCGTCGGCGAAGAGGCAGACGATCTGACCCGTTGATATCCGGCTGGCGATCCGGTGCGCCACGTGCACCGTGCCTCCGCAGGATATCCCGGCGAAGATCCCCTCCTGGCTCAGCAGCTCCCTCGTCCAGCGGACCGAGTCCCGGGAGCTCACCTTGA
Source organism: Actinomycetota bacterium (assembly GCA_050693695.1). Classification (GTDB taxonomy): domain Bacteria; phylum Actinomycetota; class CADDZG01; order JAHWKV01; family JAOPZY01; genus JBOGWM01. The sequence continues at coordinate 9,320 of JBOGWM010000223.1, read as the reverse complement.
TCTTGACATCGATCATCGTCGGGTCGAGGACGGGGGGGACGAAGCCTTCCTCGAGCGATCTCAACCCGTAGACCAGGTCGCCCTGCTCCGGCTCGGCGGCCACGATCTTGACCTCGGGCCTGTGCTCCCGGAAGAAGCGTCCCACCCCGGTGAGGGTCCCTCCCGTGCCGAGACCCGCCACGAAGTGAGTGATCTCCGGAAGGTCACGGAGGATCTCGGGGGCGGTGGTCTCGTAGTGGGCCCGCGGGTTCGCCTCGTTCCCGTACTGGTAGAGCATCAGGTATCGCTCGTCCGCATCCGCCATCTTCTTGGCCACCTCGATGGCGCCGTTGGAGCCCCGTTCTGCGGGCGTGAGATGGATCTCAGCGCCCAAGGCCTCGATCAGGCGTCGCCGCTCGTCGGAGGCCGTCTCGGGCATCACGCACATCAGCCGGTAACCCTTCTGGCGAGCGAGAAAGGCGAGTGAGATGCCGGTATTGCCCGAGGTGGGCTCCAGCAGGATCCGGTCGGGGCCGAGGACCCCCGACCGCTCGGCTTCCTCGAGCATCGCCCGGGCGATACGGTCCTTCAGGGAGCCGGTTGGGTTCTGTCCCTCGAGCTTGGCCCAGATGCCGACCGCCGGGTTGGGGGAAAGGCGGTGGATCCCGACAAGGGGGGTGTCGCCGATGAGGCCCAAGACGTTGTCGGCACGCAAAGTTAGCTCGTGCCCGGTCTGGTTCTCCCGCCACCGCCGGCCACCGCCGGCAGGATCGAGACCACGTCGCCCTCCGTTACCTCCGCGTCCAGCCCGGCCTCCAGGTAGCGAACGTCCTCGTCGTTCAGATAGACGTTCACGAAGCGATGGAGCTCGCCCTCATCGCCGAGGATCTGCTCCCCCACCCCCGGATAACGACCGGCAAGGTCGGACAACACCTCGCGCAGGGAACCGGGCGTTGCCCGGACGGAGCGCTCGCCCCCCACGTGGCGGCGCAGGACCGCGGGCATTCGGACCTCCACGGACATCGGGCTCACGATATCACCAGCTCGACTTCTTCCACCTCACCCGCCTCTTCTCGCCAGTCCTTCTTACGGATGAGATATCCACGGGCGACCGGATTCTCCCGGTCTTCCAGCGAGACGATGAGGTAGACCGCGTCCGGATAGTGTGCCTCCCGGATATCCGTCGGGGAAGGATAAGCGCGGCTCGCCACATGCGAATGGTAGATCGAGACCACCTCGACGCCATGGTCGTCCATGTCATTGATGGCCTCCAGCATCTCCCGGTCAGCCGGTCGGTAGATGAGCGGCGAGGCGGCCGCGTTGGTCAGGGGATAGAGGCGCTCGACCGCCCGATCACGGCCTCCCAGGAATCCACACGCCTCGTTGGGAAGGCCCGCGAAGCAGTCCTTGACCATGGCCTCATGGATATGAGCCGGAATCACGAGGCGGCCGCTCACCGTCTGCCTCGCACGACGATCCGCCCGGGCTGGGCCTCCCGGATGCGACCGATGACGGCGGCGGCCGGCACGTCCCGCGCGAGGAGCCCGCGCACCAGATCGCCTTCACGATCGGCGCCCACGGCGATCAGGAGTCCCCCCGAGGTCTGAGCATCGAACAAAATGGTACGGGAAGTTTGGTCGACCGAAGCGTCGAAGTCCACGAACTGAGAGAAGAAGGCGAGGTTCTTCTGGCTGCCCCCCGGGACCAGACCCCGCTCCGCCAGCTCTCTCACCCCCTCGAGGATGGGAACCGCCTCCATCCAGACCTCGGCCCCCACCCCGCTCAGGCGGACCAGGTTGTGGAGATGCCCCATCAGACCGAATCCCGTCACGTCGGTCGCCGCCCCCGCCCCCGCCTCCAGCATCGCCTCGGCCGCCCCCGCATTGAGGGTCGCCATGACCTCGGTGGCCTTCGCCACCAGCTCGGGGGGGGCGGCATCCCTCTTGAGCGCCGTCGAGACGATCCCCATGGAGAGGGGCTTGGTGAGCACCAGGGACATCCCCGGACGGGCGGTGGAGGCCCGTACCATCTCGTCGGGGTGGACCGTGCCGGTGACCGCCATGCCGTATTTGGGCTCCTGATCATCCACGGTGTGGCCCCCGACGATCGAGACCCCCGCCTCGCTGGCCTTGTCGGCTCCCCCCTCCAGCACCCGGGCGAGGAGCTCGAGGTCCAGGGTGGCCGGCCAGCCGACGAGATTGAGCGCCAGTAGCGGCCTTGCCCCCATGGCGTAGACGTCGCTGAAGGCGTTGGCGGCGGCGATCGCGCCCCAGTGGTAGGCGTCGTCGACAATGGGAGTGAAGAAATCAACCGTCTCGACGAGGGCCACCTCGTCGGTGATGCGGTAGATCGCGGCGTCGTCGGGCGCGTCCAGGCCGAGGAGCAGGTTGGGATCCTCGCTCCGATGATGTTGCGCGAAGCGGCGCAAGACCTGCGCCAGGTCGCCGGGACCGAGCTTGCAGGCTCAGCCGGCCCCGTGCGAGAACTTCGTGAGCTTGAGGGTCTCGATGGACATGCTTTCTTTATAACCGCCCCGGGGCTCCGGGGCATTCCCAGCCGGCAGTCCGCTTGGTAGCCTTGATCTGTGACCAAGAAGGCCGAGAGCGCGATCCCCACCGGGATGGTGGGTCGGATCAGTCGGTTGGCCGCCACGTCGCTCAAGGGCTCCTTCCGCCTGGCGATGCTCGGCCCCCGCACCCTCCTCGGAAAGGACTCGCCACAGAAGCTGCTGGAGGACCTTCATCTGGCAACCGCAGAAGATCTCCTGGAAACTCTCGGGAGGCTGAAAGGAGCTTCGATGAAGGTCGGACAGCTCGCCTCCTTCATCGACGCGGCGGTGTTTCCCCAGGAGGTCCGGGACACCTATCAAAAGGTCCTGGGGTCCTTGAGAGACGCCGCTCCCCCGATGAAGCCCCCACTGGTGCAACAGGTCTTTCGCGAGGAGTTCGACGCGGATCCCCGAGATCTGTATGCCCGCTTCGATAGCCGCCCCCTCGCCGCCGCCAGCCTCGGACAGGTGCATCGGGCCACCCTGGCGGATGGCCGGGAAGTGGCGGTCAAGGTCCAGTACCCGGGCATCGAGGCGGCGATTCGCTCCGATCTGGCCATGACCACCGCTCTCAAACCGCTCATGCCCTTGCTCGCCCCCGGGCTCGACGTGAACGACGCCATGGAGGAGATTCGGGCCCGAATCCTCGAGGAGTGCGACTACCTCCTCGAGGCCGAGAACCTCGACACCCTGGCCGAGCACTACGAGGGACACCCTTTCGTCTGGGTCCCTCGCTCCATCCCCGATCTCTCGACGGAGCGAGTGATGACCATGGAGAGGGCAAGGGGAAGGCCCTTCGCCGGCATGCAGGGGCTGCCCCAGCCACGCCGGGACGAGATCGGGGAGATCCTCTTCCGCTTTTACTATGGGGCCCTGCACCGCTACGGCTTCTCCAGCGCGGATCCCCATCCGGGCAACTACCTGCTGATGGACGATGGGCGCATGGCATTCTTCGATTTCGGCCTCGTCTGCAATCTCGACTCCCGGATGCGACCTCACATGCTGGCCGCCTTCCTCGCTCTCCGGGACGGGGATCCGGCCGCGGTGTTCGAGCATGCCCGGTCGATGCGATACGTGACCCGTCCCGAGGAGATCGATCCCCAGCGGTTCTTCGAGTGGGTGGCCTTCGCCCTCGCCCCCATCCGGACGGATGAGGCCTACACCTTCACCCGGGAGTTCATCGGGGAGCGCACGGCCGCGACGCTGGATCCTCGCAGCCCCTGGTGGTCCTTCCTGCGTCAATGCAACCTGCCGCGCTGGGCCGTGCTGCTTTACCGCCTCGAGCTGGGCCTTTTCGCCGTGCTGGCCCAGCTTGAAGCCACCGCCAACTGGCATAGCATCACGAAGGAGTTCTACGACGCGGGGGAGCCGTCCACCGACCTCGGCTGGGCCGAGTGGGAATGGCTCCAGGCCAAACGGGGCCAAAAGGGGCCAAACGGGGGGTAGACCCGCCGCGAGCAGCTCGCTGAGGGTCATGGGCGCCCTCCCTCTCTCACCGCCACCCGGCCCCGCTCGTCCATCTCGAGGACGATGTCGCCGAGGTGGTCTGTTCGCAGGACCCGGGCCCCCGCCCTCTCGAAGATCGAGAGCGCCCTTCTCGTGGGGTGACCGTACTCGTTGCGGCGGCCGACCGAGACCGTGACCAGCTCGGGATCGACCGCGGTGACAAACTCCGGGAGAAGGTGAGCCGAGCCGTGATGGGGGGCCTTCAGAATGGTGCAGGCCACGGCCCGGCGCCAACGCTCGAGGAGCCGCCTCTGACCCTCCTCCTCCAGATCTCCCGGGAAGAGGGCGCAGTCGCTCCCCCATCCGAACCGCAGCACCAGTGAGGCGTCGTTCACGCTCGAGCCCTCACCTCCGCCCGCGGGCGCTCCGAGATAGGAGATGGCCGAGGCGCGCAGGTCTGAGTCCGGTCCGAGGACGTCGATGGTCAGGTCCGCGACCCGAAACCGATCCCCGGCCGAGGCGTCCTCCGGAGCACGCCGCGCCATCCCATCCGTGAAGACGCTGGGGACGCCGGGGTCGATGGCGGCCGAGACCGGGAAGCGAGCGAGCACCGACGCCAGCCCCATCACGTGATCCGCGTGAGGGTGGGAGAAGGCCACGAGGTCGAGGCTGCGGGGCCGGCGGCGGCGAAGGGTGGAGGACAGCGCCTCGGGGTCGGGGCCGCCGTCCACGAGGACCCGCGCTCCCCCGGGGCTCTCCACCAGGGCCGCGTCGCCCTGGCCCACATCGAAGAAGGTCAGTCGCAGGCTCCCGGGGGCGGGGGGGCCGGTCGCCCGTCGGAGGGCCGCCCACCCGGCCACGGCCAGGATGGCCGCCAGAGCCAAGGCACCGGCCGCTCGTCTTCCCCGAAAGCGGGTAAGCGAGGCCGCGCCCCCGAGGCAGGCCGCGAGCGCCATGACCGTCCCGATCGGGGAGATCCCCACCGAGGCGTGGGGTAGCGCCGCGAACGATCGAGAGACCGCGGCGAGCCCGGAGGCGAAGATCGCGGCCCCCTCGAAGGGGAGAGCGCCGAGGGGACGCCACAGGGCGCCCAGCAGCCCGCCGGCAAAGCCCAGGACCGTCGCCGCCACGACGAGAGGAAAGGCGATGAGGTTCGCCGGAAGCGCCACCACCGAGAGCTGGCCGAAATGAGACGCAAGGAACGGGAGCACCCCGATCTGGGCGCCGGCTCCCACGGCCGCCAACTCGCCAACGTGAGCGGGAAGGCGCGCCATCCTCTCGGCCAGCGGCGGGGAGACGACCAGGATCCCGAGGGTGGCCGCGAAAGAAAGCTGAAAGCCGATGGACCACAGCAGCCCCGGATCGACGGCCAACAGGCTCACGAAGGTAAGTCCCAGCGCATGGCGGGGATCGGACCCCCTTCCGAACAGGAAGGCGGCCAGCGCCACCGACGCCGCCATCCCGGCTCGAAGCACCGAGGGCTGCCCGCGGGTAACCACGCAGAAGGCGATGATGCTGACAATGCCTGCGAGCACCTGCAGCCGGCGGGAGGCCCCAAGCGCCCTCATGGCCACCGCCACCCCGCCGAGCACCATGGCCACATTCGCTCCCGATACCGCCAGGAGGTGAGCGAGACCGCTGGCCCGGAACGCCTCCCGCATCGTCTCCGGGATCAGCCGCTCCTCCCCGATGGTGAGCCCGAGCACCAGCCCTCCTCCGGTCGGATTCCGGGAGCGACGGGCCATGGCCTCCATACGCTCCCGGATGTGGTTGGCCATGCGAAGGGCCGGATCGGATACCCGGCGGGCCACGCGCACCTCGGGTCCGGAGGCGCTGGCCTGGGCGGCGATCCAGCGGTGAGCGAGGCGAGCCTGGAAGGGATCGGCCTCGTCCAGGCGGCGGAGCCTGGCGTGCAGGCGGATCCGGTCGCCGAAGGAAAGAAGAGGCGCCCTACCGAAAATTCGGATAATCATCAGGGCCCGAACCGGGTGCCCCCCGACCGTCCGGGCTCGGAGCACGAATCTCGTGGCGCGCCCCGAGGGCGCCGGGTCGCTTCTCAGCTCGCCCTCGATTGCCACCCGCTCGCCATCCAGCCCGGAGAGCACGGTGCTGCGCAGAGCCGCCATCCTGAGGCCGAGACCGGCGAAGCCCACGGCCATGGCTGCGGTCAGGACCAGGGCGGTCGAAACCCTCGACAGGCGTGGGAGAAGGTCTCCCGGCTCGGGTCTCGGGAGCCGGCGGTGAACCAGGAAGGCCGCGACCACCGCCCCGACCCCCACCGCCCCGACCACCCATGCGCCAGCGGCGTCCGGACGGATGTGATCGGCGGCGACGATCCCCCCGGCGAGGAAGACGGAGATCGCGGCCATGCGAAGCCAGGGGGCGAGGTTCAAATCGTCACCAGGTCCTTTATGGCCTCGTACTTCTTCGGCCCCAGTCCCTGGACCTCACGGAGCTGGCGGATCGAGGCGAAGCGTCCCTTCTTCTGGCGAAAGTCCAGGATCCGCCGGGCCAGGACCGGCCCCACCCCGGGCAGCCCGTCAAGCTCCGCCGCAGAAGCGGTGTTGAGGTTGAGCTTTCCGGGCGGGCGCCCTCCGGGCGCGCCGGCCGGCGGGGCGCGGGGGTCCGAGGAGGAGGCCTGGCCGGGCCTCGAGATGAAGATCCGCTCCCCGTCGCTGACCGGGGCCGCCAGGTTCAGGACCTCGAGATCCGCTCCGGGCAGCGCCCCGCCGGCCACAGCCAGGGCGTCGGTGACCCGGCTGCCCGGGGCCAGCTCGTACACCCCCGGCGAGGCGACCATGCCGGCGACGTGAACCACGAGAGGGGACGGAGAGGGCGAGGGCTCGAGAGCCGCGGCGGGGATCTTACGCACGGTCGGCCGGGCCTCGTCTGGACGCGGCCGGGAAGTTCGCAGATAGACCACGGTGGAGCCCCCCACGACCGCCGCCCCAAGGATCGCCACCATGGCAAGCTCCGCGGGAGAAGCTCGCGTGAGCTCCCCGATACGCGCGAGAAGGCCTCGTTTCTCCATATCTGTTGCGGTCCCCGAGCAGGCTGGAGGTACGCCGGGGAAGCGGAGAAGAAGCCGTGAAACGGAACTCTTTGTATCAGAAGCGGGAATCTAAAGTCAATAACTATCGAGAAGAAATATCAACGACCAGATTGACCAACCGTGGCGGACGCACGATCACCTTCGCCGGCTCTCGCCCGTCGAGCTCCTTGAGCACCTTCTCGCTCGAGAGCGCCAGGACCCGCATCCGGGCCTCGGAGATGTTCGAGGCGACCTCGAGCCGGTCCCGCACCTTGCCATTTACCTGAATGACCATGGTGGTGGGCTCGGCGGTCAGCAGGGCCTCCTCGTAGGAGGGCCATCCCTCCAGATGGATGGAGCCGAAGTTGCCATAGCGGCGCCACAGCTCCTCGGTGATAAAGGGGGCCACCGGCGCCAGCAGCTTGAGCAGCACCTCGGCGGCCGAGCGCGGAACCGGTCCCCTCAGCTTGGAAAAGGCGTTGACCAGTTCCATCATCCGGGCGATGGCGGTGTTGAAGCTGAAGGTCTCGAAGTCTTCGGTCACCGCCTTGACGGTCCTGTGCACCGAGAGCTCCAGGGCGGGGTCCGGGGTCTCATCGGTCACCTCGGACAGTACCCGCCACACCCGGGAGAGCCAGCTATGGGCCACCCGGCCGACCTCCTCGACCCCGTCCAACGGGAAGTCGTAGTCGGCGCCGGGGGGGCTGCAGAACAGGATGAACACCCGGGCGGCATCCGCGCCGAAGCGCTCGATGACCTCGCTCGCCTCAACGACATTACCGAGCGATTTGGACATCGCCTTTCCCCCCCATGCCGATCATGCCCTGGTTGAACAGCTTCAGGAACGGCTCGGGAAAGTGGACGAGGCCCATCTGGTGGAAGACCTTGGTGAAGAAACTGGCATAGATGAGGTGCATCACAGCCTGCTCCACTCCCCCGATGTACTGATCCACCGGGGACCAGGCGGCCACCCGGTCGGAGGCGAAAGGGGCCTCGGCCCGGTGAGGGTCGCAGAAGCGGAGGAAGTACCAGGAGGAATCGAAGAAGGTATCCATGGTGTCGGTCTCCCGCCGGGCCGGGCCGCCGCAGCGGGGACAGCCGGCCTGCACCCAGGAAGCCACGTTCGCCAGAGGTCCCACCGCATCACCCGTGGGCGCATAGTCGGCCTCCTCGGGCAGCAGCACCGGGAGGTCCTCGTAGGCGACGGGGACCTCGCCACACGATGGGCAATGGAGGATGGGGATGGGGGTGCCCCAGTAGCGCTGGCGGGAGACGAGCCAGTCCCGTAGCCGGAAGTTGACCGCGCCCCTTCCCTTGGCCTCTGCCTCCAACCAGGCGATCACCTTGTCGATCCCCTCGCCGGTCTCGGGAAACACCGCCGTCCCGGTGAAGGGGCCCGAGGACACCATGACCCCGGCGCCACTGTAGGCCTGGGTCATCGTCTCGCCGTTCAGCTCCCCCTCCTCGGGTTGGACGACCACCGCCACGTCAAGGCCGTATTGGCGTGCGAACTCCAAGTCACGCTGGTCATGCGCCGGGACCGCCATGATCGCTCCCGTGCCGTAGTGCATCAGCACGTAGTCCGCAGCCCAGACGGGGATCTCCTCCCCGTTGACCGGATTGACCGCCACCGCCGGGAGAGCCATCCCCAGGCGTACCCGCTCGCTCGAGAGCCGCTCCACCTCGGTCTGGCGGCGCACCTCCTCGACGAAGCGGTCGAAGGGCTCCTCGTACCCGGTCCCCTCCACCAGTCGGGCCGCCAGAGGATGCTCGGGGGCCAGCACGAAGAAAGTGGCCCCCCAGAGCGCGTCCGGACGGGTGGTGAAGACAGCCAGCTCGGATCTCACGGCGGCTCGCGAGCCCCGGATGGACCGGATCGAGAAGGTGACCTCGGCTCCCCGGCTGCGGCCGATCCAGTTGCGCTGCTGCGTCAGCACCTGCTCGGACCAGTCGAGGAGGGCCATGTCGTCGAGGAGGGCGTCCGCGTATTCAGTGATCTTCAAGAACCACTGGGACAGGTCGCGCACCTCGGGCACGGAGCCGCAGCGCCAGCACACCCCGGCCGAGAGCTGCTCGTTGGCCAGTACGGTCTTGTCCACCGGACACCAGTTGACCGGGGCCATCTTGCGGTAGGCGAGGCCCCGCTCGTGGAACTTCAAGAAGATCCATTGGTTCCAGCGGTAGTAGTCGGCATCCGCGCTGATGACCTCCCGGTCCCAGTCGTACGAGAAGCCCAGTCGCTTTTGGGAGCGGCGCATCCGCTCGATGTTCGAGTAGGTCCATTCCTTGGGATGGACGCCATGCTTGATGGCGGCG
>JBOGWM010000222.1:0-4687 GCA_050693695.1 Actinomycetota bacterium | reverse complement strand
TGATCGACATGACGATTAACGTGACTCGGAAGACCGACCGGGACCTGGAGGTCGACGTCCTCGCCCTTCAGGCTCTGTCCCCAGCCTCCGCCCTCTCCGGCGACGAGCTGGGATCGCTGAGCGTCGCAAGCTGCGGCATCCTCAGCGTGGTGTGCTGCAACTTGGCCTCAGTCTGCGGCGCAGCCTCGCTTTGTGGCGCCAACACGGTCTGCGTCGGCTTGTCTTCTCTCTAGCCCGATAGGGCAACACCGAAGACACAGTAGTCGGAAAGAGTCAACGGAAAGGCCGTCTGCCTGCCACATCCTGTTCCCCAGGTCCCGGTCGCGACCAGGATACCCGACCGGGGCCGCCGCCCCGTACCGCACGAAGAGCACGGTGATCATCGATGCTAAGCGCCACGGCCCCGCGAGGGGATGCGAGAAGTTCGAAGCGTACACGGAGGCGGCCGTCCCGGCTTGCCGGCGCGCTCGGAGCGCGCGGCGCGCTCTTCGAGTTCGTGCGGCTCTTGCCCCAGGCCGACCGCCGGGGGACGCTCGGCCTGGTCGCCCAGGTCCTGATGTCGGGCCTGTTGCCCTTCTTGAGCATCCTCGCGATCGGGGCGCTGGTCGCCACCACCGGTGGGAGACCATCGCAGCTCCCGGGCATAACCACCCCCTGGTCGGCCCTGGGTCTGATCGCGGCGCTGTTCGTCCTGCTCCAGGTGGTCACGGCGTTCCTGGGACCGGTCACCGAACGCCTGGCGCATCGGCTCGACCTGCTGCTGGCGACCCGCATGCTTGGCGCCCTCCTGTCACCGCCCACCCTCGCCCACCTCGAGGAGCCCGAGCTCGCGGACGAGCTCGCCCAGGCGGACAGCGTGGGGGCGGAACGCGTCCAGATGATCAGGGTGGTGGGCGCGCTCTCCGCCCTGAGCTCCACCCGATTGCTGGCCGCCGTCTCCGCAGTTGCGCTGGCCCGTTCCCTCTGGTGGGCGCCGCTCGCGCTCGCGGGTGCCTGGATGGCCTCCAACCAATGGCATCGCCGGGAGGTCAGCCGGCCCATCCTGGCCCTGGAGGGGTCCGCTGCCGGCTTCCGGCGCGCTCGCTACCTGAGCGATCTCGCCCTCGATAAAGAAGCCGCCAAGGAGCCGCGCATCTTCGGGCTCGAGCGCTGGCTGTCCAGCCGCTTCGACGCGCACTGGCAGGCCGGGATGCGAGAGTGCTGGAAGCAACGCGATCGTCTCCGGAGCATGCTGGCTTCAGCCGCGCTGCTGGTCCCGGCCCATGCGCTGGTCCTGGGAATGCTGGCCCGCTCGGCGCTGGGCGGCGAGGTGGGGCTGGAAGAGCTCGTGGTCTCCCTCCAGGCGGTGCTTGCCATGATCGGGTTCGGCTGGCAGGCCGACGAACAGTACATCCTGCGCCTCGGTACCGCTCCGCTGCCCCATGCCCTGGCGGTGTGCGAGGCCGCGCGCAGCCCGAGGTTCGGTCTCCCCGGCGCCGGATCGCCCCCGGCGGCGCCGAAGACCGGCATCCGCTTCGAGGGGGTCTGCTTCGCCTATCCGGGCACCGGCCGGCAGATATTGCGCGACCTCGACCTCGAGGTGGCGGCCGGGCGATCGCTGGCCATCGTGGGCGACAACGGCAGTGGGAAGACCACCCTGCTCAAGCTGCTGTGCCGTTTCTATGACCCCACCCGGGGCGCGATCACCGTCGACGGCGTCGACCTGGTCAAGCTCGACCCTGCCGGCTGGCAGCGCCGGTTCGCCGCGGCTTTCCAGGACTTCCCCCACTATCCCCTCTCCGCGCGGGACAACATCGCCTTCGGAAACCCCAGCCGGCGCGACGATATGCAAGCGCTGCGGCGAGCTGCTAGCGCCGCGGGCATCGCGGAGGCAATCGACCGGCTCCCGGCCGGATGGGACACGCCGCTGTCGCGGGAGTTCCCCGGCGGGATCGATCCGTCGGGTGGACAATGGCAGCGCCTGGCGCTCGCCCGGGTGCTCTTCGCCGTCGAGGGCGGCGCCAGCATCCTGGTGCTCGATGAGCCGACCGCCAACCTGGACATCCGCGCCGAGGCCAGCTTCTACGACCGGTTCCTCGACTTGACGAAGGGACTGACGACGGTCCTGGTCTCTCACCGCTTCTCGACCGTCCGGCGAGCCGACCATATCGTGGTGCTCGATGGCGGGCACGTCGTCGAGGCCGGATCCCACGCCGAGCTCATGGCTCTGGATGGTCGCTATGCGGTGATGTTCAACCTGCAAGCAGCCGCCTACCGCCCCTCCGGCGATGCATAAGACGCTCAGGTCCCTGCGCTTCATCATCGCCACGGCGTTTCGCGCGGATCCCAGGCGGGCCGGCCTGGTCTGCGCTCTGATCCCGCTCGCAGGTCTGGCCACGGCCGGCACCGGACTGTGGATCAAGATGCTGACCGACGCCGCAGCGCAGCGTCGCTTCAGCCTGGCCGCTCTCGGCGTCGGCGCGCTGGCGGCGACCATCGGCCTTCAAAGCACGCTCATGCTGGTCCAGGCCAAGGCGCGCATCCGGCTTCAGCAGGCCACCGGGCTGCTGCTGGAGCGCCGGCTGGTGGAGCTGGCGGCGGGAATTCCCGGCTTGGAGCATCACGAACGCCCGGAGTACCTCGACCGCCTGGAGCACCTGCGCGCCCAGCGCGCCACGCTGGGCTCGGCCATCGGCGCGCTGACAAGCGGCCTCTCCCTCGGCGTTCAAGTCGTGAGCACCGGGATCCTGTTGGCCAGCATCCATCCCACGCTGCTCCTGCTGCCCCTGTTTGGCCTGCCCTCGATGATCACGTCCGCGAAAGCTTCCGGGGTGATGGACCGCGCCAGGTACGCCACGGCGGGTCATACCCGGCTCGCCTCCCACTACTTGGCGATGGCGGCCTCGGTCGGCGCCGCCAAGGAGCTCCGGATGTTCGGGCTGGGTAAGGAGGTCCTCCGTCGCCACCGCGCCCTCGGGGAGGAGGCAGCGCGGACCCGGGTGCGGGCCCGCCTCGTCGCCACCGCCTGGTCGGCCACCGGCTCGCTGGTAGTCATCGCCGGCCACGTCGGGGCCATCGCGTTTGTCGTTTACAAGGCGACGCTGGGGCAGGCCACTCCCGGCGACATCGTCCTGTCACTGCAGCTTGCCGGTCAGGTCACCACCAACGTCGCCAACGTCGCGACCACCGTCGGGGGGCTGCAAGAGGTGCTGCTGGTGGCCGGCCACTTCCTCTGGTTCGTGGACCACGCGAGAGAGGCCACCTCGGTTCGGCCACAACTCCCCGAAGCCCTCGGCGACTGGATCTCCGGCTTCACGAAGTCGGAACCGCCCTCACACCTGCGCCAGGGCATCGCCTTGGAGCAGGTGTCGTTCCGCTACCCGGGAACGGCGACCAACGTCCTGACCGACATCAACCTGGCCCTCCCGGCAAGCTCGGTTGTGGCCCTCGTCGGCGAGAACGGCGCCGGCAAGTCCACCCTGGTGAAATTGCTCTGCGGTTTCTATCAGCCCACCCGAGGCCGGATCACCGTCGATGGCATCGACCTCTCCCGCATCGCCATCGACGAGTGGCGAGCCAAGCTTTCAGGAGCATTCCAGGACTTCGCCAAGTTCGAGTTCATCGCGCAGCAGAGCGTGGGCGTCGGTGACCTTTCACGCATCGCTGACTTCATCGGGGTTGGGGAAGCGGTGGAACGGGCAGGCGCCTCCGGCGTGATCGATACCCTCCCCGATGGTCTTGCGACCCAGCTCGGCCGGACCTTTCACGGCGTGGACCTGTCACAGGGGCAGTGGCAGAAGCTGGCGCTGGCCCGCTCCCAGATGCGCCGGCAGCCGTTGCTCTACATCCTCGACGAGCCCACCGCCAGCCTGGACTCGGCCAGCGAGCACGAGCTATTCTCCCACCTCATGCTGAGCGCTCGCCGGGCCGCCTCTCAGGGGGCCATCACCCTGCTCGTGTCCCATCGCCTGTCCACAGTGCGCGACGCGGATCTGATCGTGGTCCTTCGCTCCGGACGAATCATCGAGCTGGGTACCCATACCGACCTGATGAACGCCCGGGGTCTCTACGCCGAGTTATTCACGCTGCAGTCCCGGGCCTATCAATAGGAGAGAGGTGGGTCACGTTAGAACGGTTCACGGCCCCGGCTCGCAACACTGTCTCCTGTGCCCGGGAGGAGGCAAGAGAGCTCGGACATAACTTCATCGGGACCGAGCACCTCCTGCTCGGGCTGATTCGCGAGGGGCAGGGCGTCGCATCCCTCGCTCTCCAGGAGCTCGGCGTCTCCCTTGACCTGGTACGGGACGACGTGGAGGCCGCGGTCGGTCGTGGGAGAAGAGTCCCGGATGATCACATCCCCTTCACTCCCCGGGCGAAGCGAGTCCTCGAGCTCTCCCTCGAAGAGGCCCTCGAGCTCGGACACAACTTCATCGGGACCGAGCACCTCCTGCTCGGGATCATCCGAGAAGGCGAGGGAATAGCCGCCCAGGTGCTGACGCGCTGCGACGGAGGGCTCGCTCGGGCACGGGAGGAGGTCCTGGGGCTCCTCTCCGGCCATCCGCCCCGGGGCGGCGGCCACGCGGGCTTCCCCGACGCGTCGCTTGCCCACATTCGCGGAGAGATCGGCGCCCTCTTCGAGGAGACCGGGCGGCTCCGGGCCGAGCTGGCGCAGCTCCGCGAGCTCTTGGCCCGTCACGGACTCAAACAT
>JBOGWM010000221.1:0-25432 GCA_050693695.1 Actinomycetota bacterium | reverse complement strand
GGGCAAGGGGAGGCGGTCTCCGGCTTTGGCGAGCTCGACGCCACCCGGCGTCGACGACACCGCTATCCCCAGCCAGCCGAGCAGGCGCTCGGTGTGGTCGCGGGAGGGAGCCGGCTCCGATATCCGGGTCGCTCCGGCGGCCTGGAGCCCGGCGAGGAGGATCGCCCCCTTCACCTGGGCGCTGGACACCGGAAGCCGGTAGGAGATGGCACTGAGGTGCCCGCCCCGGAGCCGGATCGGAGGATATCGATCGTCGAGGAGGGAGACCCCCGCTCCCATCCGTCGCAGGGGGATGGCCACCCGATCCATGGGTCGCCTCGACAGCGAGCCGTCCCCCCCGAGGACGTAAGTCCCGGGGCGTCCGGCGAGGGCCCCGGCCAGCAGCCGCATCGTGGTGGCCGAGTTCCCGGCGTCAAGCGTCGCCCCGCCGGACACCTCCCAGCCCGGGCCACTGATCTCGATCCGGCCCTCCCCGGCAGGCTCCACGTCCACGCCGAGGATCCGAAGGCTCGCCAGGGTGGAGGCCACGTCCTGGCCGGGGGCCGCTCCCTCGATCCGGCTGCGCCCCTTGGCCATCGCCCCCAGGAGCAACCCGCGATGCGAGATCGACTTGTCCCCCGGGACGCGCAGCGTCCCGCGGAGGCGGCGGACCGGGTGAATGGTGATATCCATGGGGATCGCGTGCGGCTGAGACGGCTGTTTTCGACTAGGGTATCGAGGATGCGACGATGAAGCACCGATCGTGGGTTTGCGATGGCCTGTTCGCGGGGGCGGTCGGGGGCCTGGTCGCAGGGATTCCCTCCACCCTTCACGGCGCCCTGACCGGAGGTGGCATCCTGACCGCGACCCGGGCCGCGGGGGCCCTCATCCTCCCGAAGAGCCGGTCCAAGGCGCTGCTCAGCGTGGCCGGGGCGGCGGCGCACTCGGTGATCTCGCTCGGATGGGGGGTGGCCATGGCGGGGGGACTCCGAACGGGGGCGGGTCCCATGACCGGAGCGGCCGCCGGACTGGCGATCGCGGCGCTGGATCTCGGCGTGGTGGGACGCCGGATCCCCGCCATCCGCCGGCTGCCCGTCGTCCCTCAGATCCTCGACCACCTGGTCTACGGAGCGGCGGTGGGAGCGGCCCTTCGGTCCCGTGGCGTCCCGGCCCGGCCCGAGCCGGGCTGAGCTGAGCCGGCCCGAGCCGGGCCGAGCTCGGCGGTTGAGCGGATCGCCTCGCATCGGTGAGCCGCCTCGCCGCTCTCAGTTGGCCGCGAGCTCTGCGGTGAACCCCTTCTTCTCGAGGGCCTCCTTGGCGTTGCGGGCGGCGGGCTCCCCATTCAGGGTCAGATGGATGGTGCCCTTCCCCCCTTCCAGAGAGTGGACGACGTAGAAGTCCTCGATGTTGACCCCTGCCTCCCCCACCGTCGTGGTCACCGCCGCGAGGCTCCCCGGATGGTCCAGGACGACCACCTTCAGTTCGACGATGCAGGCGGGGGCCAGCCCCGGCTTGTCGGGGAGGTTCTTGCGACCCTCTCGAGCCCCGACCAGGACTCGCCGCAGCCCCTCCCAGTCCTCGGCTTCCACGTAGCTTCCCGCAGTGGCCAGCGCGCCCTGGAAGCGGTTGAGCAACTCGAGGATGGCCCTGCGGTTCTCTCGCACGATGTCGACCCAGAGATCCGGGGAGCTGCCCGCGATGCGCGTCATGTCCCGGAAACCCCCGGCGGTGACGAGAGGCAGACCCCCCTCGGAGGCCGCGATGTCGGCGGCGAAGCCCATGAGGGTGCTGGAGAGAAGCTGGGGCAGATGGCTCGTGAGGGCCACCAGCTCGTCATGGCGACCCGGGTCCAGGGAGAGGACATGGGCGTCCAGGCGGGCCAGGAATCGGACGAGACGCCCGTAGGCCGCGGTGTCGGTCTCCCGCGTCGGAGTCAGGATCCAGAATGCGCCGGTGTAGAGGTCCGCGTCTGCGGCATCGATGCCTTCATGCTCGGAGCCGGCGATGGGATGGCCCCCGATGAAGTGGACATCGGCCGGGGCGAGAGCCTGGATGTCCTCCACCACCCGGCTCTTCGTGCTTCCCACATCGGTCACGATGGCATCTTGGGGAAGCTGTCCCGCGATCTCGGCGAACACCCCGGGGATCGATCCCACGGGCGAGGCGATCACCGTGAGGGTCGCCTCGCGGACCGCGCTCCGGGGGCTCTCCGCCGCCTCGGTGATGGCGCCTCGCTCGATCGCCCGCGCCAATCTGTCCGGCTGGATGTCATAGCCGATCACCCGCTCGACCAGCCCCCGCTTTCGGCACGCAAGACCCAGGGAGCCCCCCATGAGCCCGGTGCCGAGGATCGCCAGAACGATGTGGTCGGGCACCGGATCCCCGGAGGTCATTCGGGAAGGTCCGTACGGAGTTGGCGAGCCTCGCCCAGGTAGACGTGGCGGAGGGTGGCGTAGTCGAGGTCGGTGTACAGGTGCATGAGGATCCGCACGCAGCGTCCGATCGCACCGGGGACGTCGATCTCGGCCGCGCACAGAAGCGGGATATCGGAGATGCCGATCCTGCGGGCTGCGGCGGCCGGAAACTCGGATCGAAGGTCCGCGGTGGAGGTGAACAGGATGCTCACGAGCTGATCCTTGGTGACTCCGTTGCGGGCCATCATCTCCTCCAGTAACATCACCGTCGCCGAGATGATGTCATCGGGACGGTCCCGGGGAACCGACGTGGCGCCTCGAACCGCTCTCAGTCGCATTGGTCTCGCTCCCTCCACCCTATGGCGCCTTCCGCACGCCTGGCGTCCCTAGACCTAGAGGCGGGCCGCCCGATACAGCGACACCACCTCGGAAGGAGTCAGCCTCCGATAGCTTCCCGGGGCCAGCCGGCCCAGCTTGAGGGGGCCCACCGAAGTCCGAACCAGGCGCCGGACCGGATGGCCCAGCGCCGCGAGCATACGGCGAACCATGTGGGAGCGTCCCTCGTGAACGGTGATCTCGAGGAGACCCTCCTTCCAGCTCCCTCTCGGAGCGAGGATCCGGACGCGATCGGCGCGGGCGAGGACTTCTTGCGTGCGGCTCCCCCTGCGCCCGGAGGGCGTGCCCAGGGGGCGTCCGGCGTCCCCGATGTCAACCCCCTCCTGCACCAGGCGCCGGGTGGCCGAGCGATCCGGGACGCCGGAGACTCGGGCCAGATAGGTCTTCGGGATCTCAAACGACGGGTGAGCCAGGCGGTGGGCCAGCTCCCCGTCGTTGGTGAGGATGAGAAGGCCCTCGGTGGCGGCGTCCAGCCTACCCACCGGATAGACGCGCTCGGCAACGTCGAGGAGGTCGAGGACGGTCCTGCGCCCCCGCGGGTCCCGGCTGGTGGTGATGACTCCCGCAGGCTTGTGCAAGATGTAGTACGCCAGTGCGGCATCGAGGGGGATCCGGCTCCCATCGACCTCGACCGAGTCCTTCACGGGGTCGATGCGCTGGCCGAGAGCGGCCGGCCTCCCGTTCACCTTTACCCGCCCGGCCCGGATCAGGTCCTCCACCGCCCGCCGGGATCCGATGCCCGCCCGGGCGAGGGTCTTGTGCAGCCGGTCCACTCCCGGCGCCGGTTCCACTACAGGCCCGGCCCCAGCCCCGACTCCATCCGCTCGACCTCCTCGGGGGCCGGCATCAGATCGGCGAGAGGCGTCAGATCGCCGAGAGCGTTGAGGCCCAGGCGCTCCAGGAAGAGGGGGGTGGTGCCATACAGGATGGCCAGCCCGGGACCGCGATCCCGTCCGACCTCCTGCACCAGGCCCCTGGCGAGGAGGGTACGGAGCGCGCTGTCGGGAGAGACGCCGCGCACCTCGGCGATGTGGCCGCGCGAGACCGGCTGACGGTAGGCGATGACCGCCAGCGTCTCCAGCGCCGCCTGGGTGAGCCTCGAGGCTCGATGCCCGGCGGCGAAACGCTCCAGGAAGGCGGCGGCGTCGGGGTGGCTGAAGAAGCGGTAGCCGCCTCCCACCTGGCGAAGGACGAAGCCACGGCCCTCTTGCTCGCAGGAGGAGGCGAGCTCGGCCAGGAGCCGGCACACCTCGACGACCGGTGCCTCGAGGACCTGGGCGAATTCTTGAGCCGAGACCGGCTCCTCCGCGACGAAGAGGATGGCTTCGATCACCCGGTGAAGCTCCCGCGGGCCGCTCATACCCCGGGTCCGATCTGCGGCTCCCGCCATCGGACGGTGATCTCTTCGAAGGCTCCCGACTGCTCGAGCTCCACCCGCTGGTCCTTGAAGAGCTCCAGGAGAGCGAGGAACGCGAGCACCACCTCGATCCTGGCCCTGCCCCCCCCGCACAGGTCTCGGAACGAGACCGAGCCCCTCGACGCCAGCACCCGGGCCAGCCGCCCCGCCATCTCCCCGACGCTGATGCGGGCCGGGCGGATGAAGGAGGTGTCCACCGGCACTTGCCCCTTCGGGGCCAGAGCGCGGATAGCCACCTTCTGGAACCGCTCGAGGCTCACGTCCTGGAGGGGGTCGGGAAGCGAGTCCCGTAGCGACTCGGGCAACCCCGCCGTCCGGGGATGGTAGCCGGCGTTGCGTCCCATCCGGTCCGCGATGACCGCCGCCGCTTGCTTGAAGGTGGCATAGGCCACCAGACGATGGAGCAGGAGATCTCGCTCCTCGAGGAGAGCCGCGAGCTGGGGATCGGCGGGCCGGCGCGCAAGCAGCTTGATCGATTTCAGCTCCAGGAGGGTCGCTGCCAGGATCAGGAAGCTCGAGGCGACGTCGACGTCGACGATCTCGAGGTCGTGGACCGCCTGGAGATAGTCCCGGGTGATCGTCGAGATGGAGACCTCGGCAACGTTCACCCGCTCCTTGGAGACGAGCTGCAGGAGCAGGTCGAGAGGGCCTTCGAAGACCTCGAGGCGGACGGGGAAGGACATGGGTTCTTCTCTCCTCAGCGAGTCGGGGGAGCGGAGCGCGGCTCGGATTCTGCTTCATTGCGGTCTGAGTCCCCAGGATATGCTGCTTGTGTGCTGGGACTCCTGCTCAACGGAAGATTCGAGGAGCTGCTGATCGTCGCGCTGGTGCTGGTCATCGCGCTGTCTCTTCACGAGTTCGGACACGCCTTCGCTGCGGATCTCCAGGGAGACCCGACCCCGAGGAACCTCGGGCGGCTCACCGTCAATCCGAAGGCCCATCTCGACCCCTTCGGAACGCTCATGATCGTGCTCGCCGGCTTCGGTTGGGGAAAGCCGGTCCCCTTCAACCCGGCGAGACTGCGCAACCAGCGCTTTGGAAGCCTGATCGTGGGGGGAGCAGGTCCGCTCATGAACATCATCCTGGCCTTCCTCGCCGCCATCGCGCTCCGGCTGCTGTCGCCCGGTCCCGACTCTTCGCTGTTCGTGCTCCGACTTCTCTTCGCCTTCATCGAGATCAACGTGCTCCTGGCGGTCTTCAACCTGATCCCCGTGCCGCCCCTCGACGGCTCCCGGATTCTCGCCGCCGTGCTTCCCCCCTCCCAGCAGCGGATCGTCTACTTCCTGGACCGGTGGGGATTTGCCATCCTCCTCGTTCTCTTCGTCTTCGGCCAGGGCCTGCTGACCCCGCTGCTGGGGGCTGGCACCGACACGGTTTCGGGGTGGATCCTGAAGGCTGTAGGTTATGGATCCCTCGGGCAACCGGCCGGCTGGGCTAACCTGGGCTGACCCAGTAGCTCGGCGGCGAAGCTCTTCCCGGTCCGGGGGCCTGGAAGATCGAGAAGGTCCCGGATGGTGGCGGCCACATCGGCGAAGCTCGAGCGGACCCCGAGGTCGAGGCTCTCGCGCACCGCCTCGCCCGTCACCAGGATCGGCACGTATTCTCGGGAGTGATCGGTGGAGGGCGTGGTGGGATCATTTCCGTGATCCGCGGTGACGAAAAGGGCATCGTCGCGCCCAAGGGCCTCCAGGACGGCGATCAGGCGATCGTCGAAGCGGCGCAGGGCCTCCGCATAACCCGCCGGATCGTTGCGATGTCCGAAGAGCATGTCGAAATCCACGAGGGTGCAGAAGACGATCCCGGGCTCCCGGTTCTCCCCGAGGAGGCCGAGCAAGGCCTCCAGGCAGGCCTCGTTGTCCTTTTCGGGGAGGCTCCGGCCGATCCCCCGCCCCGAGAAGAGGTCGAAGACCTTGCCGATGGCCGTCGTTGAGAGGCCGCCGGAGCGGGCGATATCGAGGATCGTGGGCGCGGGAGGGGCGACGGAGAAGTCTCTACGATCCTTGGTCCGGGCAAAGGCCCCCGGGGGGCCCGAGAAGGGCCGGGCGATGACCCGGGCCACCTCGTGGGCTCCCGACAGGATCCCGCGCGCCTGGCGGCACCAACGGTACAGCTCGTCGAGGGGGACCGCCTCCAGGTGCGCCGCCACCTGAAAGACACTGTCCGCGGAGGTGTACACGATGGGTCTTGCGGTCCGGAGGTGCTCCTCGCCCAGCTCCCGGATGATCTCGGTCCCGGAGGCCGCGACGTTGCCCAGGACCGGGCGCCCGATCGCTTCCTCGAAATCGGCGATCACCGGCTGGGGAAACCCCCGTGGATAGAGGGGAAAGGCCCGGTCGAGGACCACGCCGGCCAGCTCCCAGTGCCCGGTGATGGAATCCTTCCCCACCGAGCGCTCGGCCATCTTTCCGAAGGCGCCCGCGGGGGATGGGGACGGTGGCGTTGCTCTGAGGGAGATGATGTTGCCGATCCCCAGCGACCCGAGCGTGGGAAGGCGAAGGCCTCCGACCGCCTCATCGATGTGGCCGAGGGTATTGCACCCGCCGTCCCCGTAGCGCTCGGCGTCCGCCATCTCCCCGACTCCCACGGAGTCGAGGACGAGCACGATCGCGCGCCGGATGGGGCTCACCCGTAAGGTGTTGGGAGTGAGATGAGAGGCGAAGTTAACGTTTCTGAGCGCAGATGATGCACTGCCGGGCCGTCGGCACCGCTTCCAGGCGCTCCGGGCTGATCTCCTTCCCGCAACGCTCGCACCGGCCGTAGATTCCTCGCTCCACCCGCTGAATAGCCGCTCGAACGTCGTCCACGCGATGTCTCATACCGTCGATCAGCGAGAGCGTCTTGGCACGCTCCGAGGTGGTCTGAGCCGCGTCGGCGAATCCTTCGTCGAAGGAGAGCACGACCGAGCCGTCGGGGGCCGCCCCCAGGTCCGCGAGCTCCTTCTCGACGTCAACGAGCTCCGCTTCCAGCTGTCGTCGAACCGCGTCGAGCCCTTTCTCCATCACCGTCACCAATTCCTCCTTGATACGCGGAGCTGCTTGGGCTCCCATGCATCCCCTCCCGAAGGTTTTCGGAATCCGCCCCACTATGGGGCCGCGATGGATCACTTTGGTCTCCGGTGCTCTCCGCCTGGGAGCATATACTCCTTTCACTCGGACGAAAAGAGGGTGCGCGCCTTGACTTCAGGGGTTCGCACCTTCCGACGTATGAGGCTCCGTAGCGTCGGCAAGCTTCGGAGACTTCCGCGGGTACGGGCAGCAGCGCGGCGACGTCGAGGGCGGGGCCGGGGGCGAGGATCGCCACAGGCGGCGATAGAAGCCGCCAGCCGTGAACAGGACGGCCAGGGCCACCGCCACCCGCCGACAGCTCTCGGGTTTCGGTTTGTCGCCATGATCTTGCTTGTTACGAAGATGTAAGGACTCTTCGGGCATTGCCTGCGTTTCGCGGTCGTTGTTGCCTGAGACAACGATAGCGGCGGGGGGTGAGAATCACTCCTTGCCTTTCAGGTAAGCGGCGACCTTGTCGATCGGGAGGCGATTCTGCTCTCCGGTATCCATGTCGCGAACCGTGATCTCCCCCGCCACGCGCTCCTCGTGGCCATAGATGAGAGCATGGCGACCGCGCCGGTCGGCGGCCCAGCGGAGTTGGCGGGCGAGCTTGGCGCTGGAGCCCAGGTAGAGCTCGACGCGAAGCCCGCCACGCCGTAACTCGGCGGCCAGGGTCATCAGATCGGCGATGCCGTTCTCATCGATCAAGGTGACCGCGATATCGATGCGGTCGGCCTCGTCGTTACGGGTGGGCAAGATGGCAAGGATGCGCTCGATGCCAAGGGAACCCCCGACGGCGGGCAGGTCGGGACCGCCCAGCGCAGCCACGAGGCCGTCGTAGCGGCCCCCGGAGGCGAGGGAGGCGGGCAGGTCTGAAGCGACCACTTCCCAGACGACTCCGGTGTAGTAGTCCAGGCCGCGCACCAGATGAGGCGTGAAAGCGATACGTTCCTGCGGGATCGCTCCCGCGACCAACTCGAGGAGGCGATCGACGTCAGCAAGCCCTGCCTGGCCGCGCTCGCTTTTGGCGAGGAGCGCGCGCATGCGCTCCGGCGCATCATCGGTGATGAGATCGTGAACGATCGCCTTGGCGGTGGCGGGCGCGAGTCGTCGTCTTTCAAGCTCGGCCATCACATCGTCGGGCGTCAGCTTGTCTAGCTTGTCCAGGGCGATCAATACTCCGCCCCCGATCTCGGCGGGGACTCCGTAGGCGTGCAGGAGGCCGGACAGCGCCTGTCGGGAGTTCACCAGGAACCGGAAGCCGGCTATGCCCAGGGTGGCGAGCGCGTCGTGGATCGCGCACAGCACCTCGGCGTCGGCCAGCGGGGCGCTGGACCCCACGATGTCCACGTCGCACTGCATGAACTCCCGGAACCGCCCCCGACCCGGCCGATCGGCTCGCCATACGGGCCCGATCGCGTAGCGCCTGTAGGGTGAGGGAAGCTGGCTCCCGTAGCCTCCAACCACTCGGGCGAGAGGGACCGTAAGGTCGTAGCGGAGCCCGAGATCCGCCTCGCCGCTGGCCTCATGCTCGCCGCGCCGTAAGATCTTGAAGATCAGCTTGTCACCCTCATCGCCGTACTTGCCGGTGAGCACGTCCAGCCGCTCGAACGCGGGCGTCTGCAGCGGGTCAAACCCGTAGCGCTCGAAGACCGCGCGGATCGTGGCGAACGCCGACTCACGCACTCGGAGCTCGGAAGCCAGGAAATCCCTCGTGCCCGATGGCGGCTCCAGGGAGCGAGGCGCAAAGTGACGTGGTGAGGACATGAGCGGACCCTTCTCGGTGTAGCGGCCTTCGACAATACATCCGGCAAGGCGGTCTCGGGCCTTCCGGTCCTGGGGGATCCCCGGGCACCCGCGCAAATGGGGAGGTGATCCACCATAATCAGTGCTACCAGCGCGGTTGTGATTTGACCCGAGGCGGATGACGAAAGAGAACAACCATGGCGATGCGAGAACAGGAAATACGCGCCAAGATATTCCAGGATCTCCGGCCTTGGGGCCATTTCCGGCAGTTCACTCATGGGGAGAAGTGCACCGTCAAGATCCTCAAGGTGGAAGAAAATCAGATACTGAGCTTGCAGCTCCACCACCGACGGGATGAGCTGTGGGTGATGCTCGATGATGGACTTTGCGTCCAACTCGATGGCAAGATCTTCTATCCTCGCTCCGGCGATGAAATCGTCATACTCCGGGAGACCAAGCATCGACTTTCCTCCGTGGGCTCCCCCGGTCGGGTCCTCGAGATATCGTTCGGAGAGTTTCACGAGGACGATATCGTTCGGTTCGACGACCTCTACGGACGCGCCTAGCCGGGGTCGGTGGCGGGACGGAGGGTATCAACGGAACGCAATCAGCCTGAACGCGGTATCGTCCAAAATGTGGCTCTCAATCCGGTTGAAGCCCAGTACACGCAGGGCGATCTGAGGGACAGGATCCTGGAGGCGCTCGTCGATGCCGGCAAGGACCCCGAGCATCCGGCCCTCGAGGACCTGGCCCCCTTCGACCAGTTCCACACCCTGGGCGTCCTCGCGACCACCGCCCTGGCCGATGCGGCGGGCCTGGCCGAGGGCGATGAGGTTCTTGACGTCGGCTGCGGCATCGGTGGGCCTGCCCGCACCCTCGCCATCAGCTACGGCTGCCGGGTGACCGGTATCGATATCACCCCAGAGCTCTGCGAGGTGGCCGAAGACCTCAACGCTCGCGTTGGGCTGAGTGATCGCATCACGATCCGCCACGGCGATGCCCTGGCGCTGCCGTTCGAGGACGGTTCCTTCGATGTCGTGTGGACGCAGCACGTCTCGATGAACATCGCCGACAAGGCCGCCCTTTACCGGGAGTTTGCCCGGGTGCTCCGCCCGGGGGGCCGGCTTGCCTTCTTCGACATCATAGCGGGGAATGATCCTCCCCACTTCCCGGTTCCGTGGGCCGATGATGCGTCCATAAGTCACCTCGTGGCCGAGGATGAGGTTGGTCGCCTGCTGGAGGAAGCCGGTTTTCAGGTAACCCATTGGGAGGACACCACTCAGGCTGGCGCGGAGTTCTTCGAAAAGCTTGTCGAAGGCCCTCCAGCTTCCAGTCCCCTCGGACCGCATCTTCTGATTCCGAATCTCCCATCCAAGATGAGAAACCTCACCCAGAACCTCAAGCAGGGCCGTGTCCGAGTTCTTCGCGGCGTCTCTCGTCTGAACTATGGTGGCTTCTGAATTCGTAACCCTTGGAGCTCGTTTGCAGCATTCACCTTGGCCGCGGTCCCCTCCTCGGTGGTGCGCCCCCCTTGCCACCGGCCGAGGCGGGGACCCACCCTCTACAAACGTGAGAAGCCCTCCCCGCCCACGCCTCAATGGAGAGATTATTTCTAAAGTTCGTTGATGGATCCTCGTGACCGGCGAGCTGAGGGCGATGCGGTATGCCCTCGGGCTCGAACCGGTCCAGGGCCTCGCAGGCGATTTGCATGGTTGGGGCCGGGGTATGACACGGACAACGACCCTGCTGTTGCGGCGCAAGGAACGGGAGCCGAAAGAGTAACGGTCGAGATCTCATACGGTCCGCTTCTTCTGCGATCGGCGGCCTCCGCGCGAATACAATGACGCTCATGGAGCCGCCGGTCTGGCTCGTCGTTGTCATCCCCATCGCGATCGTGGCTGGGTTTCTCCTCGTACAGCGAGGCAGGCGTGGCGGGGGCGTGATCGCGGCCAAGAGAAGGAGGCGAAGGAGGTGACTCCCCTGGCTCGGGCAACCGAGCTGATCGGCATGCCCGTCATCACGATCGATGGTGGCGAGGACATCGCAGAGGTCAAGGATGTGGTCTTCAACCCGGAGACCAACGAGCTCCTCGGCTTTACCTTGAACAAGCGGGGGCGGTTCCGGGGGCCGATGAAGCAGCTCCTGCCATGGCCCCGGGTCAGTGCCGTGGGGCGGGACGCGATCATGGTTGGGAGCGATGCCGCGTTCGGGGAGTCGGCCGACGTCCCGGCGGATCTGGCCAATCCTCCGCCCGGTCACGACGTCATCGGCAACGCGGTGGTGACCGATTCGGGGGTCCAGCTAGCATACGTGACCGATGTGGTGCTGGAGGTGGGCGGCCCCGATGCTTCGGTCGTCGGCTACGCGATGGACAACGGCAAGTTTCTTCCCATTCCCTTCCAGCTCGCGGTTTCGGGCGAGATCCTTGTGGTTCCGGCTGCGGTTGAGGGCTTCTTGGTCGACGACCTGGCCGGTTTCGGCTCGGCGGTCGACAGCTTCCGAGCTCACTTGCGTTCGGAGGGGTCCTGAGTGCGCTTCACCGAGGCGAAGAATCTGACGGTTATCAGTCGGTCGACCGCCGAGAAGCTGGGAGAGATCCGACGTCTTGTTATCGATCCCGGCGTCCGTAGGGTGGTGGCCGTTCAGGTGAGCGGACGCAGGAAGGGAAGGGTTGCCTCCTGGGACCGATTCACCGGCTTCGGGCCCGACGCAGCGGTTGTCGATGCCGACGATGCGGTCCGCGACCCGACCGGCGATCGCGAGGAACGGACGGTCAAAGGTGACCTCGACCCGCTTGACAAGCTGGTGCTTACCGACCGCGGAGATGCTTGCGGCAAGATTCGGGACATCGAGTTTGATGCCGGGACAGGCGAGCTCCTGACTCTGATAACCGAGCAGGATCCGATCGACGGGAGCCGCCTCCGGGCAATCGGCTCGTACGCCGTGATCGTGTTCTCTCCCTCCGAGCACTGACCCGGAGAGATCGACAAACAGGAGATGGAAATGCTGCCTGAGAATGACAGCATAGCCGCACCCCGGGCCGGACGGCGGGAGTGGATCGGGCTCGCGGTCATCGCCCTTGCGTGCCTGCTCTACGTGATGGATCTGTCGGTGCTGTACCTGGCGGTGCCGTCGCTCACTCGGGACCTCCAGCCGAGCAGCTCTCAGCTCCTATGGATCACCGACATCTACGGCTTCCTGGTCGCTGGCTTCTTGATCACGATGGGCACGCTCGGCGACCGCATCGGCCGCCGCCGGGTGCTGCTCTACGGAGCGGGGGTATTCGGCGCGGTCTCGGTGCTGGCCGCCTTCTCGACCAGCGCGGAGATGCTGATCGCGGCTCGGGCGCTACTCGGGGTTGCCGGAGCGACGGTGGCGCCGTCGACGCTGTCGCTGATCCGCAACATGTTTCACGATCCGCAACAGCGCACGACTGCGATCGGGGTGTGGGGTACGAGCTTCGCGGCCGGCGGGGCGATCGGCCTGCTGGTCGGTGGAGGGTTGCTGGAGCATTTCTGGTGGGGTTCGGTGTTCCTCATCAACGTGCCCGTTATGGCGCTGCTCCTTGCGCTGGGGCCCAGGTTGCTGCCCGAGTTCCGGGATCCCAAGGCTGGCCGGCTGGATCTGACCAGCGCCGCCATGTCGCTGGCCGCCGTGCTGGCGGTGATCTACGGGCTCAAGCAGATCGCGCAAGACGGCCTCGGATGGGCCCCCGGCTTGTCCATCGTGGCCGGAGCCGCCATCGGGGTGATGTTCGCACGCAGGCAGGCAAGGCTGGCCGACCCATTGATCGATCTGCGACTCTTCCGGGTGCCCGCGTTCGGCGTGTCGGTGGCTACGAATATGTTCGGCGGGTTCATTGCTTTCGGCACTTTTCTCTATCTAGCGCAGTACCTGCAATTGGTGCTCGGGTTGTCGCCCTTGCAGGCGGGCCTGTGGTCACTGCCCTCGTCCGTCGGAATCGTCTCGGGCTCCGTGCTGGCACCGGTGATCCTGCGTAGGGTGCGTCCCGTATTCGCGGCCGCCGGCGGCCTCGTCCTGATGGCCTTCGGCCTCGGGGTCCTTACCCAGGTCGACGGCGCCTCCGGGCTTCCGATTCTCGTGGCCGGCTCCATCGCCTTCTCCCTGGGTCTCGGGCCGGTGTTCATCGTGACCACCGATCTGATCGTCGGAACCGCTCCACCCGAGCGGGCCGGAGCCGCATCGGCGATCTCCGAGACCGGCGCCGAGCTCGGCGGAGCGCTCGGGATCGCGATCCTGGGTAGCATCGGCACCGCCGTGTACCGCAGTAAGGTGACCGACGCCGTCCCGGCCGGGGTTCCCCGGGTGGCGGCGGAGGCCGCGCGCGACACCCTCGGCGGCGCTCTGTCGGCGGCTCAGCAGCTCCCTGATCGACTCGGCCAAGGGCTCGTCGATGCAGCACGCGCCGCGTTCACCCAGGGACTGCATCTGACGGCCGTGATCGGTGCGCTGATCGCGATTGGCATCGCGATTCTTGTCGCGACCCGCCTTCGCCACCTGGGAGCAGGCTCCGAGCCTGAAGCGGACACGGTCCTGAAGCCCGCTCCCTCGGAGTATTGAGCGACCGATTGGCATGGCCACCCACGATCGGGTTGGTGAGGGCCAGCGCTTCCAGCTCGTGCTGGATGAGGCTTCGAATGCGCACGAGCAACTCGACCTCGTCGTCCTCCACCAGTGCGTTCCGCCGAAGCGGTCCACCTCCCGTCGGCTCTCTACGCCTTTCCGACGGTCACCAGATGCTCAGCACTCGGGCGGGTCCGCCGGAACCCTCTTCCCAGGGCACGAGCCCGACGAAGATGGTTGCCCCTCGGGGTGGCATCTGGTCGAGGTTGGTGAGATTCTCCAGCCTCCAGCGGTCGGCGCGCCCGAGCACCTCATGGACGGGGAATTCGGTACTTTCTCCCGGGTCCGTGCTCAGCGTGTCGACTTCTGATGAATGTTGATGACGACCGCGGGGGCGATCAGCTTGGCAGGGGTAACCTCGGGCGCCAAGCGCCCGCCCCCGATGACGTGGCCGGGGGCGTCAAGGTGGGTACCCACATGCTCGGTAAATATCCAACGCCAGTCTACGTCCGAGAGGACGCGGTCGTGCCCCGGCTGGACTCCTGGGTCGCCCAGGCGTTTGACCCCAAGAGACTCGACGACACGATCGACGACTGCGATCAGCGGCTGGCCAAGCACCGGACGTTTCTGGAGGCGGGAGATGACCCCGGCGTCGTGGCGCAATGGACCGCCGAGGTAACGGCTCAGCGCCTTGCCGCTGATTCGAACCATAAGCCAACCCGTTCCGGTGCCCGGGACATGGCTTGCGCGTTTCGCGTGACCGGCTGCTTTCGCCTCCAGGTCTACGCGCTACGCAGCTCGGCAACGAGGCGCTCCAGACCTCGCGCTTGGCCCGCCAATGCGACAGCTCGGGCGATGTCTTGCTCGAGTACTTCAAGCGCCGGATCCTTGCGGAAAGCCTCAACCTCCAGTCGTCGAGCGTTGAGGTAGTGCCAAGCATTCGCAGTGACGGCTCGGCTTGTCGGAGTGCGACGTCGCCCTTTCACCGGCTGATCCTCCAACAACAGATCGAGAGGGTGTTGGCCTAGCTGGAAGACGCGGGCGCAAAACCGGCAGTCGCAGTACCGCTCAAGGTACTGAGACTCGTCCAAGGACCGGCCGAGTTTCTTCGCCTCAGGGAACCCAGCACAGTGCCGAAGACCAGGAACATAGGTCTGACACGACCGGAGGGCGCCACGGGGCTCAGCCGCCGGCTCACCCTTGTCGACCCAGCCGGGATGGTGCACGATGCCGGCAACGCCGATATCGTGGAGCGCCTCCGTCAGGTAGGTTCCCTGGACGTGCACGACGGGAACGCCAGATTCCGCGAGCGCTTGGATAACGCGAAGCAGCCCCGAGAACACCTGGTGATCGCTGAGGAGCAGCTCCTCTGTGACTCCGGGAGTCCAGATGAAGTAGGCCCAGACGCCATCCTTGGCGACGGCGTTCAATGCCCGAATCACCTCTTCTGGCACAGCTAGGCGTTCTCTCGGCAGCACGAACGTCACAGCTACCGGTTCACCTGCGGCTTCTGCCGAGGCCTCGGCGAGAAGCCGGTTGAGCCGATCCTCCCGCGATCCCAACGTCACGAGCGCGGGCGCCAGGATGCGCTGTGGCGCCAGACCCTCGGGATGGAAAAGATCAATCTGCTCAGAGAGTCGGCCGCGCTGGTAGCTCACGATGTTCTGAGCGATTCGGCGCCATTGCGCGTCCCCAGCAACGCAATCCAGAAGCGGCCCCTCAGCCATTCGGACATCCGTGCCCTCCGAGTAACGGCTCGCCAGGCGCGAATAGTTCCTTTTCACGTCGCCTTTCTCGTTGCGCCACCAGGCGGGCAACTGAAGACGCCACAGCATCGGATCCACCACGTACGGTAGCTGGGTCTCTTCGAGGTATGCGGCCGTGCCGTTGGGGCTGTTCTCGAGCTGATTGGCATTGATCAGAAGCTCATCGCACAGTCCCGGCTGGAGGAATTCGCGGTCCTCCGAAGAACGCAAGCGCCCAAGATGCCAGAGCGGCCGCCTCGCCATCGCGACGATCCTCACCCGTCCGCGCGGCGAGCCATCTTCTCTTTGATGAGGGAGCGACCCGTGTACTCGGGAAAGGCCTCGTACACCTGTTCAATGAGGTCAGGCTTATCCCACTCTTTCCGCAGCTCCCCGATACGCTCGGCGAGTTGCGCGTACGCACGGCTGGAGCGCCGCAGCTGTTCAGCGGCCGAGCGACCCTCCGCCGTCAGGGAATACGTTTCGGGCTCGTCCCGAGGGCCAGCGTGTCGCAGCACGCTCGCCATCATGTCGTCGACGCTGGGAGGGGTCGACTTGACGCGAGTCGGACCTCCGAGCAGCCCTTTCATCCGGAGAGCGTCGGCAGCGTCGTTGACCTGCTCATCGAAAGGGCCGTAGTTATACGCGTAGAAGCGAGAGGGATCGGGTGCAAGCTGCTTCTCCATAACAAAGAGCAGCTTTTGGAGGCGCGTGATTCCCCGCACGGCAGGGTCACCGCTATGTGGGCCAGGGGTATCGAGCAGCAAGACCATGAGCTCCCTCAGCGAGGCACGGCGAGAAGATGCAGAGGATGCCATGGCTGCAAGTTCTCGCTTCAGGGCGGCGTCGAGCCAGAGGCGAGCGAGCCGGTGATATGGACGGCGGACCTCATCCGAGAACCTCTTGAGCTCCTCGAGGAGCCTCGGGGTCAGCTTCAGGTTGAGCTGAGTGTCACCCGGCGCGCCAAAGTCAGCAACTTCTTCCGAACCGGTAGGGATGTGCCGTTGGCGCAGCCCTTCGACAATCCAGGAACGAGCAAGAGCGTGATAGGGCAAAGCCTTGCGGTGGGCCATCTCCTTGAGGGCGGTCATCATCTCGGCGGGCACCCGCAGCGTCACCTGTGCACTCTTCGGTTGGGTGAGCACCAGCGGGGGGGCACCGGGCAGGCTCTCCCACGCCTCGCCCCAGTCACGCTCGAGGAGCCTGTCGAAGCGATCTTCGTCGGTCATCGGACCTGTCGCTGGAAGGCCCGGCGCTCTCTCTCGGTCATCTCGCGAGCGCTATACACACGTACCACCCCACCTGGCTTCTGCTGATAGACGAGGAGGAGCATCCGTCCGCCGTCCGTTTTCCCGAGAAGTAGGTACGCGTCTCCCTCGGCCTTTCGGATGGTGTGCGGGTTGACGAAGCACTGCTCCGCCTCAAGGGCTGACACTTTGTGTCGCATGAGCAACTTCTCTTCGTTGCCGCCCTCCCAGTCGAACTTGGGTCGCGGTCGGTGGTCCGGCCCTCCTGTTGCCATTCGCCTCGCCTAGAGAGCATGAGGCCAGGCGAGTACATAAGTTGTCCCGGGTCCGTTGGTTCGGTGCATGCAGGTATGATAGCTGAAAGATATACATGATTGCAACGTCAGGACGCGGTCAGCGTGTCCACTATTGGGGCTTTAGCACTCCCTACATTGCACTCTCTGCGCTCTGACGCTGCACTCGTGAGAGATGTCTGCGGCTCTCGGAGTCAAGGGCCGCCAGGGGCCGAGCCTGCGGGGCGCTGAGGCCTCTCGAGGTCAGGGAACCGAATCGACCAGCTACCGAGCCAGATCTTCGAGCAGGAAGTCGAGTACGAGCTCCTCTTCGACTTCGACGGTTGCGGTCCTTACGGTGGGGCTCAGCTCGTCATCCCAGCAGGCTGCAGATAGCGATCCCGCCCGGGCCAAAGTCGCCGTGATAGCGAGGTGCACTTCGGCATCCCGGAGCGTTCCGAGCAGCCGCAGCGCGGCCGGCGACGGGTTTCCCTCGACGCAGACGAGGGGCGGGCAAGCCAGAGAATCACGGCCGCCTCGCCGCCCCAATGATGTGCGGTACCGCCGGCATCGGCGGTGAGGGGCTGAATCGGAACTCGCGGATCTTCTCGATGCGAAAGCCGCTATCGGCCACCGCCTTCTCCGTGTCGCGGGCCGGATGGCACCCCCCGGCGATCCTCGGCCAAAAGGTCGCCTGCGCGAACCGAAGAAGGGGCCCGAGGACGGGCGTCGTGGCGCGCACGTGCTCGTAGAAGCGAAGCTCACCTCCGGGGCGGATGACCCTAAACAGCTCGGCCAGGGCACGGCGCTGATCGGGCACGGTACACAGGACGAGCGACGCGACCCCGGCGTCGAATGAGGCGCTCTCCGCCGGAAGCGCATCCGCGACCCCTGGAACAACGGAAACCTTTACCGGCGCACTCCCAGATGCCTCCAATGCCAACTCCCGCAGGTGGGGCTCCGGCTCGACCGCCAGCACCTCCTCGACGGTCGCCGGGTAGTGGACGAAGTTGAGTCCGTTGCCGCATCCGACCTCAATCACCTGTCCCGAGAGCCCGGCGAGCAGCTCCTTGCGGTGTTCGGAAACTCCCTTGGCCTCCGCCTTCTCGCTCATCCGAGAGTACATCCGGGCGAAGAGCGGGTGGCTTACCTCATCGAGGGCTTTGGTCATGACTCGCTCCATTTTAGGTATCGTCGCGGGCTGACTCTGGCTTTTGGCGCCGGGTGGAAGAAATCCGGCGTCGTCGCTGCTGTAGGTACAAGGATCTTGGCCAAAGAGATGGCAAAGCTCGGGCGCAACGATCTCTGTCCCTGCGGCAGCAGCCGCAAGGTGAAGCGCTGCTGCGGGGTGCAACGAGGCCCCTCTCAGGCTCAGCTCGACCAGGCGTTTCTCTTCACTCAAGCCCGCGCCGCGGCGAGGAGCCTGCTTTCCCTCGACGACGAGGAGCTTCGCTCCCTGTGGGAGCAGCTCTTCGATCTGCCGGAGCGCTCGCTCTCCTTACTGGTTCCCCTCCCCAAGATCATCACCCCAGATCTCCAGCGCCTCATGAAGGCCGTCTCGGACGAGGATCCAGAGGAGTCCGAAGAGGCCATGCCGACCGTCCTGAAGCGGGTGGATACCCCCCAGAACCGGGCCGCGCTTGCTCGAAGCGTGCTGGCACTGAAAGAGGCAGGAGAGCTGGAAGAGTTTCTCGCTGCCGTCGCCATCATCGACTTGGCCGATCAGTCCCGAAGCGCCCTGGTCTGCGCCAGCCTCATCCGGTCTATCTTGGTGGCCTCCGGCGCTGCATCCACTCCCGCCGGGTTGATCGTTCGGCGATCTCTCCTGCCCGTCGCGTAATCGCCAAAGAGGCTCGCCGATCCAAGAGCTGTGGCGCAGCTCGAGGGTGGCGGGGAGGATCAGGCCGCGGCCAACGATCGGGCCTCAACCCCGCCTCCATTCACGCGAGCTGGGCTCGCCGTAAGGACTTGCCCCCTTTGTTGTGGCTGCTCAGAGTGTGGCCTGTTTTCCGGAGCGCGGGTCGCGTCAACCCTATGCTCGGCTGCTCAGGTCGTCACGCGCGTCGCGCAAGTCTTCGGCCGTAATTCAACAACATAAGCACAGACCCCCTGCTGCTTGAGCCGCCCATCAGGCAGTGATGGGCTGAGGAATCTTCCGCGATTAGTTGAGCCAGGCATCGACCCCACCAAGGAGTCGGGCCTTGACGTTGCCCGGGGCCGCTGACGCCCGGATCGAGTACCTTGCCAGTTGGGCCAGCTCGGCATCGCTGAAGCCAAGGACCTCACGGACGAGAGTGTATTGGTCGGCGAGATGGGTTCTGAACAGCAGCGGATCGTCTGCAGCCAGCGCGACCGGGACGCCCGTATCGTATAGCTGCCGCAGCGGGACCTTTTCGAGGGCTTCAACCACCCCGAAGGGCGGGTAGGAAGTTGGGCAGATCTCCAGGGCGATATCGCGAGAAACGAGCAGTTTCAACACCTGGAGATCTTGCACCGCCGTAATCCCATGCCCCACGCGCCGGGCGCCCAGCAACTCCACACACTCCTGCACATGCCTGGCCCCGACAAAGAACCCCCCGTGCGGCACTCCCAGAAGCCCCGCCTCACGAGTTGTGCGAAAGGCTTGTGCGAAGTCGGCCACCCGTCCGCAGCGCTCGTCGTTCGACAGGCCGAACCCAACCACACCGCTTCCTGCATACCGAGCGGCGAGCCGGGCCAGCGCCTCCGCATCCTCAGGCGGGCGTGCCCAGCTGCCCGCAACCACGATGGCGACACCAATGCCCGTGGCTCGCTCCGCATCCCGGGCCGCGCCGAGAACTATCTCTAGCCCTGCCTCGACACCCCCCAGTCGGGGAGCGTACGAAGTAGGGTCGAACTGGATCTCCAGCCACCCCGACCCGTTGCTGGCGTCATCCTCAGCCGCCTCGATCACCAGCCTCCGCACGTCGTAGCGGGTGCGGACGACGGCCCGGGCGGCGTCATATCGTCGTTGGAAGTACGACCACTCCCGTATTTCGGAGTCCTTCCAACCGCCCACCGCGTCGTCAGTCAGAGAGGGGGGGAGAGCAATCCCATGTAGCCGTGCGAGCTCTCGCATGGTCGCGGGACGCATTGAACCTGTGAAATGCAGGTGCAAGTGGGCCTTCGGCAAGGCTCGGAGATCACGCACAGTCGCGATTCTCGCATTCCGGGTGTCTACTTGTTGTACTTTCACCCAGGGCAGGGCAACCAGGCTGAACAGGGTGTCCGAGCTTGTCAACGGCCACCTACCGCCGCTCGGAATGGACACGGCAGGACGGGAGAGGTTCACCGGATGCAGTGGCTGTTGTCGCAGCGGGTGATCGTCGTCCAGAGCCTGCTCAATAGCCTCTGACCTTGCCATCCAAGAGGCCGATCATTGCAGCTTCGGATCATTGCCTCCTTCTGGCTCCACGTCCGAAGCCTAGACATGAGGGCTGGCGCCGTCCTGGAGCTCGGCATGAGGAAAGATCGCAGAGAAGCCGGGAGGACGGATGCGCTCAGGTCGGAATTCGCGGGTCCTCACCGTGCGCCGTAGGTCTTTTGAAGTTCGGAGATCAATGCCTTGCGGATATCGCCATGATCCGCAATCTTGCTCACCGCCGGGTTGTCGCGTGTCAGAAAGCCCAGCTTGATCTCGCGACCGGAAACCAGGAAGTCATTGATCGCCACCTGATAGCTCCTCGCCGGATCCAGGGCGCCGCCGTTGATGAGCCACTGGTTACCCTCCGGGCTCCGGGTCACATTCGCGCTCTGAAGATAGCCCCCCGTCCCGGCATTGGCCTTGCCCTGGTCCAGCACCTTTTGCAGCAGGCTTCCCTTTATCTCGGCAGACAGCACGATGCCGCCGAAGGGCAAGGTCCGGATGATGTCGTATTCGGTGACCTCGCCTGGCGGCAGGACATCGTCGATCCGAATCGAGCCGGCGTTGAAGACGGCCAGCTCCGTGCCGGGAGCGGCACGGACCATGCCGGTGGCCACCAACTCGGTGAGGCGGGTCGGGAAGTTGCGCACGCTGGCCTCCCGGCCATCGAGCGCTTCTGTGGTCTTGGTCACCACATGCTCGGGGTCAAAGCCCTGTGCCTTGAAGCCGGCAAAGGCCGCTTTCACCCAACGGTCCACCGCCTTGGCGACCTCTAGGTCATCAGGGATCTCCGCGGTGACCCGCTTCAGGTTCGCCTCGGTCTCAAGCTTCTTCGTCTTGGTGTCGTAGCGCAGGTGATGGACGTATACCGCTCGGGCGTTGGCATCCGCCTTGAGGATCGGGGTGAAGTCCTGGCCTCGCCACACCTGGGCGTTCTCATGCTCGTGTCCCCCGACGACCACATCGATCTCGGGGACCTGCTGCACCAGTTGGATGTCGCCCTCGAGGTTGAGATGGGTGACGGCGATGAGGACATCGACTTTGTCTCGGAGCGCTCCCACCTGCTCTTTCGCAGCCTCTACCGGGTCGCGATAGGTGATGTAGGTGGCCGGGTTGGAATTCACCGTCACGCCGAAGAGGCCGATCCGTGCCTGCTTGCCCGCTTCGTTCTTCACCGTGAAGACGACGTTGGGCGGGATCTTGGGCAGCGGCTGGGCGTTGGCGTCGGCGACATTGCTCGAGAACCAGGTGAACTTCGATTCACCCAGGCGCTGGGTCAGCTCCTCTTGCTTCAGATCGAACTCGTGGTTGCCGAAGGTGGCGTAGTCAAGACCTAACACGTTCATCACATCCACCATCTGGCGGCCCGACAACCGCCGGTCGTCAACCGTGGCGGTGCTGAGGGCGGAGGGGTTGAGCAGATCGCCCGCCAGGATGGTGTAGGTGTTGGGGTTTTGCTTGCGCAGTTGTTTTCGGAGGGTGGCGACGCGGGCCAGCCCTCCCTCCGCGCCCCCGCTCACCGGCGTGAGCTCGTAGACATCGTTGAGATGCAGGAGAGTGATCGCAACGACGTCGCCTTCGTTCTGCATCGAGCCGGGCGCGCCCGGCTCGCCTCTGGCACACGCCGCCGCCAGAGTCAGCAGGAGTACCCCGATGATCCATCGAAGGCCTTGGTGCATCGGGCAGGAGTCTAGTCAAATCTTGACAAGGTGACAAGGGTGACAAGGGAACAGCCGAGTGGCCCGAGAGATCCGGGCTTCGCTGCCTCCCCGGCCTGGCCCTGGTCAGCGGGCGATCAAGACCGGTGGTTCAGGACCATGCCCTTCGGCCCCACCGACGCCCGCTACCGCGCCGCCCTTGAAGCCGGGACCGATCCCGGCTTGGTCGGGGGTTGGATCGCCGAGGTCCAGGCCCAGCGTCTCGTCATAGAGCAAGAGCTCCGCAAGCTCGGGGGTGAAGAGCGGATGACCGCAGCCAACTGGAAGCTCTGGTGGCGAGCCTGGGAGGTCTCCTTGACGTCCTTCGCCCGGCTCACCCCGCTGATAAAGCGAGAATCTACGCGGATCTTGGCCTCTCGCTTACCTACCACCCCGAGCGTCGGGCAGCAGAGGTGGAGTCACGATTCGGAGAATCGCGTGTACGTAACGCGTGTCGGAGAGGGGATTTGAACCCCTATGAGCTATTCGCTCACCAGGCCCTCAACCTGGCGCGTCTACCGGGTTCCGCCACTCCGACAGGAACTCAAAAGTGATTATAGCTGCCGGGGTCGGGCGCCTTCTGAACGGGTGGGCAGTTAGCGATGCAGCTCCCATTCCTCCAGGTTCCAGAACGGTCCCTCCACGGTGGCGTTGGGGTCCGGCCCCCGAAGCGAGGATTGGAATCCGACATATGACCTCTCCTCGAAGAGGGGAAGCGCGGGAAGAGCCTCCGCAAGCTCTTCCATCGCCCGCTCCAGCAGAGCGCCCCGGAAGTGGACGCTGCGCTCCGCGGCCTCGAGAGCGGCATCGACTTCAGGAGAGGCCATTCGGGAATAGTTGATGCCCTCGGGGGGCTCCAGCCCGGAATGGAACGAGGCTCCGAGCGACATCGAAGGGGTTCCCCGTCGCTCCCAAAGGGCGAGATCGAAATCTCCTTCACTGCGCGACTCTCCGTAGAAAAGATCCGACTCTCGATTGCGGATATCGATCTCGATCTCCACCCTGCGCAGGCCGGTTTGGAGCGTGCGCTGAAGCACGCCCACCAGCTCGCTCTCGGCCGGAGCGCTCAGCCCGACCTTGCCCATCCCGGCCCTGGTGAGCGCGCCGTTCGGGCCCTCGACGTAGCCGGCTGCTGCGAGCAACCGCCTCGCACGCGCCGGGTCCGGACGGTAGCCGGAGAAGGCGGGGCGCAAGCGACGCCCCGGCCAAAGATGCTCCAGGGGCCGTCCCTCGCCCCGGATCAAGGCTTCGACCATGCCGGGGCGGTCGAACCCCAGAGCGACGGCCTTCCTGAAGGCGGCGTCGCTCGGGCCGGGGCGCCCATGATGAAAGGCGAGCTCCCACCAGGCTGTCCCGAACCGGGCCCGGGCCCGGACGCCTTCAAGGCGCTCCATCCGCGCGAGAAGGTTGATCTGGGTGGTGGCGACCACCGCCTGCACCCGTCCCGCCTGGAGGAGTTGGATGGCGGTCTCGATGTCGGGAACGATGAGCGCCCGGACTCTGGCCAGGCCGGGGGGGCGGCCCCACCATTTCGGATTGGCGGCGTAGACCACCTCAAGCCCGGGTGTCCAGCTCTCCATCAGGAACGGACCCCCGGAAACCGGAACCCCCGATCCCCATGCCCGGTTGAAATCCTGATCCCCCAGCAGATGCTCGGGGAGGATGAAGGCGCCTCCGGAGAACAGGTCCCGCCAGCCGGGGTAGGCAGCGTGGAAGACCAGGCGAACGGTGTGCGGATCGGGTGTATCGATCCTGGCCAGACGGCGATAGGGGCTCCGGTCCGCCACCCGCCATGCCGGATGGAGGATGGTCTTCCAGGTGAAGTACACATCCGCCGAGGTGATGGGGGCTCCATCGGACCAGCGAGCGCCGGGATCGAGATGGAAGGTGACCGAGAAGGGGTCGCCCTCGAGGTCGGCGCCCGATGGGACGCGGGTCGCCAGCCCCGGCCGGTAACGCAGGCTGGAGTCGATCGTAAGGAGCGTGGGCAGCACCGGGCGCAGGAGGTCTCGGGTGGCGTTCGTGGCGCCGGGATAGAGGTAGGGATTCAGCGAGGGAGGCTCTTCGGGATAAGCCACCGCGATCTCGCCGCTCGGGCGGCGAGAGGCGCCGGCCGCCGGTCCCGGTTCTTCCCGCTGCCCGATGCCGCATCCACCCGCCCAGAAGGCGGCGAGGGCCACGAGACCGACGATCACAGTCCGCTTGATCTCGCCGACCGGGGCGCGACGAAGGTGCGCCGGCGTCACGGCCCGATCAAGAGACGGTACCCAGCTCTCTGAGGCGCGGGTCCCCGAAGACATCGACCCGGCCCTTGGCGGCCGAGCGCACGGAGGAGGAGAACCCGACGTGGTTGAGCCCGAACCACATGGGGATGATGGGAAGGTCACGGCAGAGGATCTGCTCCGCCTCGCCGTAGGCGCGCTGACGGGCCTTATTGTCAGGCGCCCCCCGAGCCCTGCGGATCGCCTCGTCGAAGGTGGGATTGGAATATCCGGTCAGATTATCCAGGGCGCCCGAGCTGAAGAGCGGAACGAGTAATGCCTCCGGCGAGGGGAAATCGACGGACCAGGCGAGGCGGAAGGGACCATCCGCGCTTCCTGCCGCCAGGAAGTCCAGATACTCCTGGAAGGTTCTGGGGAACGGGGCGAGAGTGGAGGCCACGCCGAGGCCGGCCTTCCACTGCGCGGCAACCTTTCCCAGCCAGATCTGGTTCCCGGAGGTCCCGTTGTTGAAGTGAATGTTGAGGTTGGTCTCGGCCACGTTGACGCCGGAGGCCGTGAGCGCCGCCCGGGCGGATTTGAGGTTCTCCGTCGGAGGCAAGGTCTGACGGCAGGCGCTCTCCCCGGTGTCGGAGCCGGCGGTGGGTGGGAGGAACCCCCCGGCTAGGCGGCGGGAGCGCCCCAAGAGATCCTCCACGATCTCCCTGCGATCGAGCGCGCCGGCGAGGGCCCTTCGAAAGTCTGCGTTGTCGAAGGGAGGCTTGCGGAGCGGAAAGCCGATGTAGGCGACGAGCCCGTTGGTCTGCGCGTCGACGTCGAGCGGTCGCCGACGGGCTTCCAGAAGCCGGGGGGCCGGGACCTCGGCCACCTGCACCTCGGCCTGCTGGAGCAACAAGTACCCGGCCTGGATGTCGGGGACGATCCTGAAGTTGATCTGATCCGCAAATCCCACTCCCTCGCCGGCGTAGACCGTGCTGGAGCCCCCGTAATCGCCATACCGGACCAGCTTGATCTCCCGAGCCGGGTTCCAGGGACCGGCCAGGGCATAGGGCCCGGTACAGATGGGCTTGGCGCCGAAGGATTCGGCCCCTTTGTCAACTTCCTCTTTGGGAATCGCGGAGCCCGCCGCCGGGTGGGCCAATACCGCCGGAAGCTCGGCGAAGGGTTCGCTCAGGTTCACTTCGAGGCTGCGTCGGTCGAGGGCCCGGACCCCGGCCAGCTCGCTCGCTCGCCCCTCCCGCATCTCCCGGTACCCGGCCACCCGTTCCAGGAGAAAGTGCAGGGGAGAGC
>JBOGWM010000220.1:0-1761 GCA_050693695.1 Actinomycetota bacterium | reverse complement strand
CCGGGACCAGATACCTTACGAGCTTCATCCGTCACCCCTTTCGACGAGAATGAGGCCTACATTCGCACTCATCACCCAACTAGCCGCCTCCAATCCTCTCATGCGACCGGTCCGCATGGCATTCCGTTGCACTCTAGGCAAGTTGCAGCTCTGCGAG
Source organism: Actinomycetota bacterium (assembly GCA_050693695.1). Classification (GTDB taxonomy): domain Bacteria; phylum Actinomycetota; class CADDZG01; order JAHWKV01; family JAOPZY01; genus JBOGWM01. Next base: position 1,604 of record JBOGWM010000220.1, on the reverse strand, counting down.
ATCCTTCACCACGATATCGGCTCCGGCCTCCCGGAGGGCTTCGGCTTGCCCCGCCCGGTCGACTCCGATCACCAGCCCAAAGCCGCCACGACGGCCGGCTTCCACCCCGGCCAGAGCATCCTCGATCACGGCTGCCCGGATCGGCGCCACGCCCAGGCGGTTGGCCGCTTCGAGAAAGACCGCGGGGTCCGGCTTTCCCTGGAGGTCCAGCTCGATGGCATCGACCCCGCCGACTTTCTCGTCGAACAGATCGAGAACGCCAGCCGAGCGGAGCACCTCCTTCATGTGCTGGCTTGCCGAAATGATCGCGGTGGCGATGCCTGCCGCTCTCAGCTCCCGAATCAGCTGTACGGTCGAGCCGTATGCCTCGGCTCCGCCCTCCTCGAGCTGCGCTCCGAAGTACCGGTCCTTGCGGTTGGCCAGCCCGCACACGGTCTCGGCTGAAGGGGCGCCCGTCGGGTCTCCGAAGGCCAGATCGATCCCCCGTGACTCGAGGAAGCTGCGGGCGCCGTCGTAGCGGTTCTTCCCATCGACGTAGGGTCGGTAATCGAGCTGTTCATCGAAGGGGACGAATGGGTCGCCGGTCTGTTGCGCCCGCTCTTTCAGGTATTCGTCGAACATCCGCTTCCAGGCCGCGGCATGCACCCGAGCCGTATCGGTCACCACGCCGTCCATATCGAAGATGACTGCATCCAGCCGGCTGATCGGGATGATCGGTCGGGGATGAGAGGCGTGACGGGGCTTGTTCGTCATCTGCTCCTATGTGATCTGGTTGAGATCCGACCATCCGGCCGCGGTCATCCGTCCCCTGTATCGCCCGTCTCGCAGCCAGCGGGGGGTCCCGTCCCCCAGGGCCACGCATGCACGACCCTCCACGCTGACCTGAACAGCCTCCCCGTCTGTCTCTACCTCTAAACGGGATTCCCGCCACCGTACGGGAAACGCCAGCCGGTCCCACGAGGGTGGGAGACGGGGGTCGATGCGAACTGCTTCGCCATCGGGCCGCAAGCCTCCGAAACCCAAGACGGCCGCCTGCCAGAGCCCGCCCATGGTCGCCAGGTGAAGTCCCTGGTGCGAGTTGCCCATGCGATCGTCCAGATCGATGCCGCCGGCCATGCGGAAGAGGTCCACGGCCTCCTTCAGATCTCCGATGCGGGCCGCCACCCCCGCGTGGATTGCGGGCGAGAGGGAGCTGCCGTGGGAGGTTCTCGGCTCGTAGAAGCGATAGTTGGCGGCGGCCACCTCCGCGGGAACCACCTCCGGCAGCATATGCGCCAGCATCAGCACGTCCGCCTGCTTGATCACCTGGCAACGGCGGAGACGGCTCACGCCGAGGACCCGCTCGCCGGAGAAGGGGCGGGGGGCGAGATCCGCCGCGCGCACGTCCTCCAGCCCGAAAAAACCCGAGAACTGCTCGTAGAGCAGGGTTTGGGGATCGAAGCCATCCACCAGTCCCTCCACCACCAGCCGCCAGTGCTCGAGCTCCTCATCCGAGAGAGTGAGCCGCCCTCGGAGCTCGTTCCAGGCGCCCGGGTCGATCCTGCCGACCAGGTCCGCGAGCTCGAGCCCTCGCTTCAGGTTCCAGCGAGCGAGCACGTTTGTAA
>JBOGWM010000219.1:0-9980 GCA_050693695.1 Actinomycetota bacterium | reverse complement strand
CGAGGCGGCGGTCAATGTCTCGGTGATGCATGCCGCCGTTCGGGCTCAGCTCGCTGCGGCCCGAGCAGGGACCCACTCCACGAAGACGCGCGCCGAAGTCCGTGGAGGGGGGCGCAAGCCCTGGCGTCAAAAGGGCACGGGGCGGGCCCGTCACGGCTCCATCCGCGAACCGCAGTGGGTGGGTGGGGGCGTCGCCCACGGCCCCAAGCCCCAGGACCACTCCATGCGGCTGAACAAGAAGATGAAAGCGCTTGCTCTCCGCTCGGCGCTGTCCGACCGGGCCGGGCAAGGTCGCATCGTCGTGGTGGATCCTCCGGACTTCGAGACCCCCCAGACGAAGCGGGCGCTGGAGCTTCTTCAGCGCTGGGGAGCGGAGGGCAAGGTGCTGTTGGTGACCGGCCGCCGAGGAGACGTCTTGATCGAGGCTGCCTGGAAGTCCTTCCGGAACCTCCCTCAAGTTCTGATGGTGAGCTTCCCCACGACCTATGACGTGTTGGGCTCGGATACGGTGGTCTTCGTCAGGTCGGCCCTCGACGAGCTCACGGCACCCGGAGGGTACCCGATGCCGGGGATTCGGCCATGACGTCGGCCCGGGATGTGATCCTTCGCCCCGTGGTGAGCGAGAAGTCCTATGGGCTCATCGATGCCAACACCTATACCTTCCTGGTGCACCCCGAGGCCACCAAGATCCTCATTCGCCAAGCGGTGGAGGAGATCTGGGGGGTCAAGGTGGTCAAGGTCAACACGATCAATCGCAAGGGAAAGACGAAACGGCACCGCTACAGCCTCGGGCAGCGACCGAGCAGCAAGCGAGCCATCGTCACGCTCGCCGAGGGCGAACGCAAAATCGAGCTCTTCGAGACGCGGTAGGCGGGAAGAAGGGGAGAGAGGGAGTGGGTATTCGCAAGACCAGGCCGACGAGTCCGGGACGTCGGGGGATGTCATTCTCCGACACGGGTCAGATCGCGCGCGACGGTCCCGAGCGCGCTCTGATTCTTCCCAAGCCGAAGAAAGGCGGGCGCAACGCCTATGGGCGGATCACCGCCAGGCACCGGGGCGGGGGGCACAAGCAGAAGTACCGGATCGTGGACTTCCGCCGGGACAAGGACGGCGTGCCGGCCAAGGTGGCTTCCATCCAGTACGACCCCAACCGTAATGCCCGGATCGCATTGCTTCATTATGTGGATGGCGAGAAGCGCTACATCCTGTGCCCCAACCGGGTATCGGTGGGTGATGTGCTCACCAGCGGCCTCGGATCGGAGATCCGTCCGGGCAACGCGCTGGCGCTTCGCAACATTCCGGTTGGGACCGTCGTCCACAACGTCGAGCTGAAAGCGGGCGGTGGCGGGAAGATGGCCCGTGCGGCGGGCACCTCCGTGCAACTGGTGGCAAAGGAGCGGGAGATGGCCATCCTGCGCCTACCCTCGGGCGAGGTGCGCCTCGTTCGCCTGGACTGTCGAGCGACCATCGGAGAGGTGGGCAACGCCGAGGCCGAGCTGGTACAGATCGGCAAGGCGGGGAGAAGTCGGTGGTCGGGTCGGCGGCCTCGCGTCCGGGGAGTGGCCATGAATCCGGTCGATCATCCTCTTGGCGGTGGCGAGGGGAAGTCCTCGGGTGGCAGGCATCCGAGCACTCCCTGGGGAAAGAAGGAGGGGCGCACCCGGAAGCGGGGCAAGTACTCCGACGCTCGGATCATCCGGCGGCGGGGATCCAAGCGGGGGAGATAGTCAATGCCGAGATCACTGAAAAAGGGCCCCTTTATCGACGAGCATCTGCTCAAGAAGGTGGACGAGCTCAATCGCATGGGGGACAAACGGGTAATCAAGACCTGGTCGCGGCGTTCCACCGTGATCCCGGACATGGTGGGCCATACCATCGCGGTGCACGACGGGCGCAAGCACATCCCTGTCTACGTGACGGAATCGATGGTGGGGCACAAGCTGGGAGAGTTCGCGCCTACCCGCACCTTCCGGACTCATGGACACCACACGGAGAGAAGCACGAGGCTCAAGTAGATGTCGAGAGCACAGAAAGGTCCGGAGGGGATGCAAGTGACGGCAAGCGCGCGCTACGTCCGGATCAGCCCCTCCAAGGTGCGCCAGGTTGCCCTCCTCATTCGGGGCCGCCCGCTGGATGAAGCGCGCCGGATCCTGGCGTTCACGCCCAAGACCGGCGCCCGAGAGATCTCCAAGGTTCTCGAGTCGGCCGTCGCGAATGCCGAGCACAATTTTCAGATTCCCCAAGACGAGCTGCTGGTGAAGCTGACCAGGGCGGATGAGGGACCCACACTCAAGCGATACCGGCCTCGAGCGCTGGGGCGGGCCTACCGGATCCGCAAGCGCACGAGCCATATCCACGTGGTCCTGGCCCGCGAGCCCAAGGTGGAGACTGTACCTGCCGCGGCCGGAGGACGCCCGGGCCGCAGACGCCGCAGTCCCGCCGTCGAGAAGGAAAAGGGGTAGGCATGGGCCATAAAGTGCATCCCTACGGCTTTCGCCTCGGGATCGTTCATGACTGGAAATCACGCTGGTACGCCGACGGCAAGCAGTACCGGCAGTATGTCTTGCAGGATGATCGCATCCGGGATTATCTGAAGAAGCTGCTTCCCCATGCGGCCATCAGTCGCATCGAGATCGAGCGCACCCGGGAGCGGGTGCGAGTGGACGTGCACACCGCTCGTCCCGGGATCGTGATCGGGCGCCGGGGGGTGCAGGCGGACGAGATCCGGGCGGAGCTGGAACGGATGGAGAAAGAGGGGGCCCGCAAGCTCACCGGCAAGGAGGTCAACGTCGGTGTGCAGCTCAACATCATCGAGGTGAAGTTGCCCGACCTCGACGCTCAGCTTCTGGGCCAGGCGGTGGCCGAGCAGCTCGCCTCGAGGGTCTCGTTTCGTCGGGCGATGCGTAAGGCGGTGAACACCGCGATCAAGGCGGGCGCTCTGGGAGTCAAGATCTCCTGCGCCGGGCGGTTGGCCGGCGCAGAGATGAGCCGGCGTGAAGGCTACCACGAGGGCAAGGTGCCGTTGCACACGCTGCGTGCCGACATCGACTACGGCTTTGCCGAAGCGAGAACCACCTTCGGCCAGATCGGAGTGAAGGTCTGGATCTACCGGGGCGAGGTGGCACCGGTCCGGGGCCCGGGGCCCGGGAGATCATCGTCTCCGGCCCCCGGCGCCCGGGAAAGAGCGGGTAAGGCGACCGAGAGGACCTCGGGGTCCGCTCCGGGCCGGGGGGACGGCGAGGGATCGAGGTCGAGACGCAGGCCCCCTCCCCGGCCCCCGGGCGCTTCCCGGTCGCAACCTTCCCCTGCCCGAGCGAGTGCGGAGGCGGTCGCAGAGAAAACCTCGAATTCCTCGGAGACGATATAGATGTTGATGCCGAAGAAGGTCAAGCACCGAAAGCAGCACCGGGGCCGTATGAGGGGCCTCTCGAAGGGTGGAACGAGAGTGACGTTCGGGGACTACGGGTTGCAGGCCCTGGAGCCCGGGTGGATCACCAACCGCCAGATCGAAGCTGCCCGGGTGGCCATCACCCGTCACGTTCGACGCGGAGGAAAGGTCTGGATCAATATCTTCCCCGACAAGCCTTATACCAAGAAGCCTGCCGAGACTCGGATGGGGTCCGGGAAAGGTGGCGTCGAAGGCTGGGTGGCCGTGGTCAAGCCCGGGAGAGTCATGTTCGAGCTTTCTGGCGTGAACCAAGCTCTGGCCAAGGAGGCCATGCGCCTGGCCGGCCACAAGCTGCCGATCCGATGCCGGTTCGTCCAGCGCGAGGAAGGGTGAGATGGGAAAGATCGATGAGCTCCGGGAGCTTTCCGTCGAAGAGGCGCGCGCCCGCCTGGAGGAGACACGAGAGGAACTCTTCAACCTGCGCTTCCAGCATGCCACCGGCCAGCTCGAGAACTACCGAAGGCTCGGCCTGCTGCGACGGGATGTCGCCCGGATCCTCACGGTCATCCATGAGCGCGAGCTTGGAATCGAGACCTCAACTTCGAACCAACCGGAGGCGCGATGAGCGCTCAGGAGCCGGGGGCTCGGGGGGTAGCACCGCTGTCGAGTGGCGCCGAGCCTCATACGCCAGAAGCTGCGTTCTCCCGAAATCAAAGAGCGCAGAGGAAGGTCAGGACCGGGGTCGTGGCCTCCAGCGGGATGGATAAGACCGTGGTGGTGGAGATCATTCAGACCGTGCGCCACGACCTCTATGGAAAGACCTACCGGCGCCGCAGGAAGCTCTACGCGCACGACGAGACGAACGCGGCGAAGACGGGGGACAGGGTGCTCGTCGCGGAGACCCGGCCTCTCTCGAAGCTGAAGCGGTGGCGAGTGGTTGAGATCCTGGAGCGAGCGACATGATCCAGCAGGAATCCAGGCTGAAGGTGGCGGACAACACCGGCGCCAGGGAGATCCTGGTGATCCGTGTCCTCGGCGGCTCGCGTCGCCGATACGCGAGCCTCGGCGACGTGGTGGTGGGATCGGTCAAGGACGCCCTCCCCAACCAGGCGGTCCACAAGGGGGACGTCGTCAAGGCGGTCGTGGTCCGCACCGCGAAAGAGAAGCGCCGCCCCGACGGAAGCTATATCCGCTTCGACGACAATGCCGCGGTGCTCATCAATGAGCAGAACAACCCCCGGGGAACCCGGGTCTTCGGCCCGGTCGCACGAGAGCTTCGGGAAAAGAAGTTCATGAAGATCATCTCGCTTGCCCCGGAGGTGCTCTAGTGCTCCGCACCGAAGGGGCTCGGCAATGCAGGGCGGTGATGTGCTGATGTTCCGCACCGAAGGGGCTCGGCAATGCAGGGCGGTGATGTGCTGAATGGTAGCCAAGATTCGCAAGGGCGACCGCGTGCATGTCCTCTCCGGCAAGGACGCCGGGAAGGATGGTCGGGTGATCGCGGTATTTTCCCGAGAGGGCCGCGTCCTGGTGGAAGGGGTCAGCCGGGTGAAGCGCCACGAGAAGGTCCGTCCCTCTCGCGGCCGAGGCGGCCAGGAGGGCGGGATCGTCACCAAGGAGCTTCCTATCGATCTCTCCAACGTCACCCTGATCTGTCCTGCCTGCGGACCAACCCGGGTGGGCTTTCGGGTGGATGAGGACGGATCCAAAACTCGTATCTGCCGATCGTGTCGGACCGAGCTGTGATGGCTGTCGAGACCTACGCTCCTCGTCTCAAGACCGCCTATCGGGACGAGATCCGTCCCAGGCTGGCCAAGGAGCTGGGGCTCAACCCGATGGCGGTGCCGCGTCTGGTCAAGATCGTGGTCAACATGGGACTCGGGGAGGCCCTTCGGGAGGCGAAGGTGCTCGATGACGCGGTCGCGGATCTCGGCGCCATCACCGGCCAGAAGCCCATGGTGACGAAAGCGAGGACCTCCATCGCCGGTTTCAAACTTCGCAAGGGCCAGACCATCGGAGCCAAGGTGACCCTGCGGGGACCCCGGATGTGGGAGTTCTGCGACCGACTGCTATCCGTGGCCCTGCCTCGGATACGAGACTTTCGGGGGCTCTCGCCCCGATCCTTCGATGGGAACGGCAACTACAGTTTTGGCGTCTCCGAGCAGCTCATCTTTCCGGAGATCGACTACGATAAGGTCACCAAGGTCCGAGGGATGGATTTGACCTTCGTGACCACGGCCACCAACAACGACCAGGCTCGAGCGTTGCTGGACGCCCTGGGGTTCCCATTCAAGCGGTAGAGGAAGAAGCGAATATGGCGAAGAAGGCGTTGGTCAACAAGGCGAAGGGCCCTCACAAATTCAAGGTGCGGGCGTATCAACGGTGCCAGCGCTGCGGTCGGCCCCGCGCCTACCTGCGCAAGTTCGGGATGTGCCGGCTCTGCTTTCGGGCTCTCGCGCATCGCGGCGAAATCCCCGGCGTGACCAAGGCGAGCTGGTAATGGTCTCCGACCCCATCGCGGACATGCTGACCCGAATTCGCAACGCCCACCGTGCCGGACACGAGATGGTGGACGTCCCTCTCTCGGCCCTGCTCGTACAGATCGGCCGGATCCTCCGAGACGAGGGCTACGTCGGCGGCTACGAGACAGTGGTCGGCGCGGATGGGCATCGGCTGATCCAGCTAACGCTAAAGTATGGGGCCGACCGGTCAACGACGATATCCGGGATCCGGCGGATCTCGAAGCCGGGGAAGCGGGTGTATGTAAAGAGGGACAAGCTCCCTAAAGTGCTGGGGGGGCTGGGAATCGCCATCCTCTCCACGTCCCGGGGACTTATGACCGACCGCCAGGCGAGGCGGATCGGCGTGGGCGGCGAAGTGCTGGCGTACGTGTGGTGAAACCATGAGCCGGATCGGAAGGATGCCCATCCGGATCCCGAGTGGGGTCGAGGTGGAGATCGGCCGATCGTTGATACGCGTCCGAGGTCCAAAGGGTGTCCTGGAGCGCCGCCACCGCCGGGAGGTCACGGTGAGTCGGGAGGCGGATGCGATCCTCGTGACCCGGGCGTCCGACGATAGGCGTGACCGCGCTCTCCACGGCCTCACCAGGACTCTCATCGCCAATATGGTGATCGGTGTGACGGACGGGTTCACGAAGAACCTGGAGATCCATGGAGTGGGCTACCGGGCGGTGGCGAAGGGGGAGGGCATCGAGCTGGCTTTAGGGTATTCTCATCCGGTCTTCTACGCCGCTCCCGAGGGGATCAGCTTCGAGATCCCAAGCCCGACCAGGATCACCGTGACGGGGGCGGACAAGGAGAGAGTGGGCCAGGTGGCGGCGGAGATCCGGGCTTTACGCCCGCCGGATCCTTACAAACAAAAGGGAGTCCGCTACACTGGCGAGCAAATCCGTAAAAAGGCGACAAAGACATCGAAATGAGTAGAACGGTTCGGGAAGCGAGGATACGGCGCCACCGGCGGGTGCGTAAGAAGATCTTCGGCACGCCGGAACGGCCGCGCTTGGCCGTGTATCGGAGCAATCGCCACGTCTACGTTCAGCTTATCGATGATCTCAGCGGCAGGACGGTCGCCGCCGCCTCCACGCGGGACCCCGGCTTTGCGGGCGGGGGCACTCCCGTAGAGCAGGCTGCCCGGGTCGGCCGCTTGGTGGCCCAGCGTGCGCTTGAGAGCGGGGTTAACGCCGCGGTGTTCGATCGGGGTGGCTTCCTTTATCACGGTCGGGTGAAGGCGCTGGGAGACGGCGCCCGCGAGCAGGGGCTCGGGCTCTGATGGCGATGAGAGGTCGCGCGGGGTACCAGGGCGGTCCGCCTGGCCGGCGAGATGGAGGGCCTCCTCGCCGGGACGGGGGCTTCGGGGGCCGGAGAGAAACGGGGCCGCCGGGTCGCCGGGAGGACGACGGCCGTGGCCAGCTCATCGAGCGAGTGGTCGGCCGGCCTCGACGGGTGGCGAAGGTGGTCAAGGGAGGGCGCAGGTTCTCGTTCAGCGCCCTTGTCGTCGTGGGCGATGGGGCCGGTCGGGTGGGCGCGGGCCAGGGAAAGGCCCGCGAAGTCCCCTCTGCGATCGCCAAAGCCTCGGAGGCGGCAAAGCGTGCCATGTTCCCGGTTCCGCTCACGGGCGGCACCATCATGCACCAGGTCATCGGTAAATCCTCAGGGGCGGTGGTGCTTCTGAAGCCGGCCTCCCCGGGGACCGGTGTCATCGCGGGGGGGCCGGTGCGGGCCGTGATCGAGGCGGCGGGCATCAAGGATCTCCTCTCGAAATCGCTCGGATCCTCCAACGCCATCAACATCGTCCATGCCACGGTCGAGGGTCTCCGGGCTCTTCAGCGTCCCGAGGATGTGGCAAGGCGCCGGGGGAAGCTGGTGGAGGAGGTCTCCCCGCCCTATCTCCTCCACCCGGAGTCCCGACCCGAGATGGCAACTCCGGAGGCATAGGATGATGGGCAAGCTCAAGGTCACGCAGGTGCGTAGCGCTCTCTCCAGGCAGCAGGATCAGGGCCGAACCCTTCGTGCCCTGGGGCTGCACCGCATCGGGGACTCGGTCGAGATCGAGGAGCGCCCCGAGCTCCTCGGCATGGTGCGCAAGGTCGCCCATCTGGTGAGGACCGAAAAGCGATGAAACTTCATGAGCTCAGCCCCGCCCCGGGCTCGCGAAAGCGGGGCATCCGCGTCGGCCGGGGACGGGCCGGACGGCGAGGTAAGACGGCCGGGCACGGCACCAAGGGGGCCAAGGCGCGGGCTCCGGTTGCTCGTCACTATGAAGGTGGTCAGGTTCCTCTGCAGATGCGGATTCCCGCTCTGGCCGGTTTCAAACGGCCCATGCGCGTGGGATTCAATGTCATCAACCTCGACCGCCTGGACGCAGCCTTCGAGGCGGGTACAGTTGTGGATCCGCAGGCTTTAAGATCCAGGGGTCTGGTCCGCAAGAAGGGTCCGGTCAAGGTGCTCGGTCGGGGGGAGATCCACAAGGTCTTGCATGTGAAGGCAGAGGCTTTCAGCGAAACCGCCCTGGCCAAGATCGAGGGCGCGGGCGGAACCTCCGAGGTCCTCGGGTGAACCGTAACGGTTGTAGGCGTTCATGCTGCGCGCATTTGTAAACGCTTTCAAGGTCCCCGATCTTCGGAGGAAGATTCTCTTCACCCTTCTGGTCATCGCCATCTACCGCCTGGGTTCCCACATCCCGGTCCCGGGCATCGACTTCGAGGCCGCCCGCCAGCTCACTCAGGTGACCGAGGGCGTCTACGGGCTCATCAACCTGTTCTCCGGTGGGGCGCTCACCAGGATGGCGATCTTCGCCCTGGGCATCATGCCCTACATCACCTCGAGCATCATCATGCAGCTCCTCACGGTGGTCATCCCCAAGCTGGAGGCCTGGCAGAAGGAGGGCGAGGTCGGGGTGAAGAAGATCACCCAGTGGACCCGCTACCTGACGGTGAGCCTGGCGCTGATGCAGTCGACCGGGCTGGTCTTCGTGTTTCATCGCGGAGGGCTGTCGCAGAACCAAAACATCGATCTCATCCCCAACTTCACCCCGGCACGGGTGGCCCTCATCGTGATCACGCTCACCGCGGGGACGGCGCTGATCATGTGGCTGGGGGAGCTCATCACCCAGCGGGGGATCGGCAACGGGATGTCGCTGCTGATCTTCGCCTCCATCGTGTCCGTGCTTCCCGCCCAGGGAGCGGCGATCTTCGGGTCACTGCGCGCCGGGTGGTTCGCGCTCATCATGTTCTTCGGCATCCTCACCATCCTGGCCATCGTGTTGGTGGAGCAGGGTCAACGCAGGATTCCCGTCCAGTACGCGAAGCGCGTGGTGGGCCGGAAGATGTATGGAGGAAGCTCGACCTACATCCCGCTCAAGGTCAACCAGGCGGGGGTGATCCCCATCATCTTCGCCTCGAGCGTCCTCTACTTTCCGGCTCTAATCGCGAGCGTGGTGACGTGGGCGCCGCTTCGGAGCTTCGTCGACCAGTACCTCGTCAATTCGGCCTCAGTGGTGCACATCTTCCTCTACGGCTTGCTCATCGTCTTCTTCACCTACTTCTACACCGCCATCTCCTTCAATCCCATCGATGTCGCGGACAACATGAAGAAGTATGGCGGTTTCATCCCTGGCATCCGTCCGGGCCGGGCGACTGCGGAACACCTGAGCTTCATCCTCACCCGGATCACCCTTCCCGGATCTCTCTTCCTGGCGACCATCGCCCTGCTTCCGTCGGTCGCGCTTGCTACGCTGAACGTGCAGGATCTTCCCTTCGGCGGTACTTCGATTCTGATCACCGTGGGGGTGGCTCTGGAGACCATGAAGCAGCTCGAGTCGCAGCTGCTGATGCGCCATTACGAGGGATTCTTGAGTTAGTCAGTGCACTCACGGCGAGGAGCTTGCGGAAACCATATCGACAAGAGATTGTCTATGCGGCGCCTCCAGGGCCGGAGTGAGTTGTTGAGGGTTGGCGCTGATGGCGGGCCGCAGGCCCCGCCATCAGGAGAGAGGAAAGAGTATTCCCGTGCCGGCGGCCCGTCAGCGTCGGCCAGCCACAGCCCGGTCTCGGGAGGGGGCCAGGGAGAGGGCA
>JBOGWM010000218.1:0-8592 GCA_050693695.1 Actinomycetota bacterium | reverse complement strand
TCGGCGACGCCGGGTTCTTCGGCTCCGCGGCCTCCGCGCCCCTCAGGCGGCCGGTGGTGGCCATGGCATCCACTCCCACCGGCCGGGGCTACTGGCTGGCGGCTTCGGACGGAGGCGTCTTCGCCTTCGGCGACGCCGGGTTCTTCGGCTCCGCGGACACCGTCCAGCTTTCTCGGCTGGTGACCGGGATGCGCGCCACGCCCTCGGGGGCAGGTTATTACCTGGTCGCCTCGGATGGGGGCGTCTTCACCTTCGGCGACGCCACCTTTTTCGGTTCCCCCCCGGCGACGGAGCCGCCTGCGGCTCCCTTCGTCGGCATCGCGCTCACCCATCTCCGGTAATCGTCGTGCCGGTATATCGTCGTTGCGCGACGGCCCTGGTGGTCTCGATCTTGGCCGTCGTGATGGCCATGCGTGTCGCGCCAGCCTTCCCCCGTGCTGGCGGAGCGGTCGAGCTCGAAGGTCACGGCTTCGGTCACGGCCTGGGGATGGGTCTGTGGGGGGCTCATGGGACGGCGGTTAAGAATCCCGACAAGTCGGCAGAGGAGATCGTGTCCTATTACTTCCCCGGGGTCCGCCTGGGGAAGCTTCCGGGTGAATCGATCCGGGCCTGGCTGGATTACGACACTCCTCTGGCCGATACGATGGTTACCGCCGGGGATCCGGCTCCCACGGCGGGACGCCAGGTGACGCCCTTCGAGATCTGGGACCTGTCGAAGGACGCTCGGGTGGATGCCGCGAGCGACGCCTGGCCTTTCTGGAGGGTGGTCGCAGCGGGTGGGGGGATGCTGCAGATCCAGCGAGCCATCGACTCCGGGGGCGGTCCGGTCGGCTGGGGGTCGCCTCCCCAGCAGGTGGGAACGCCCACGCCGGGGCCGGTGGAGTTCCGACCGCCCTCCGGTTCCCACGCTGCATCGGAGCGAGAGCTGTTGCAGGTGGGCCTTCCCGGCTCGCCGGGTTGGCGGTACTTCCGGGGCGCCGTGCGATCGGTGCCGGAAGGCTCCGACGTCTACACGGTCAACGTCGTGGCCCTGCAGGAGTACCTGTACGGCGTGATGCGCCTGGAGGGCGCTCCAGGGCGCTGGGACGGACCGGGACGGGAGGGAGTTCGGGCGCAGACGATCGTCGCTCGCAGCTTCGCTCTTCACCGCCGCGCCCAGGCCGTGGCGGCCGGCAAGCCCTATGATCTGTGTTCCACGAGCAATTGCCAGAACTATCTCGGCTGGGGGTTCGTCGGGTCGCGGGGAGAGGTGACCCGGCTCGAGGACCCCCGCAGCAGCGCCGCGGTGGACTCCACGGCCCTTGGCGACGGGACGTTGCAGGCCCTGGTACAGGGGGAGCCCCCGGCCCCCTTCCCCGGTCTGTACTCCAGCTCCAGCGGGGGCCACACGAGGCCCGCGGAGCACCCGCCTCTGGCGGGTGTCCCCGACTCGAACGACGCGATCAGAGAGAACCCCAATCATCGGTGGCGGGCGTCGGTACCGGTTTCCTCGGTGGAGGCCGCCTTCCCCCAGATCGGGACCTTTCAGGCGCTGGTCGTTCTCGAGCGTAACGGTCTCGGGGACTGGGGAGGCCGGGTCACCCGGGTTCGAGTGGATGGGACCGCGGGATCGGTGGAGGTCACCGGGGTGGAGATGCGGCGTCGACTCGGCCTCAAATCGGACTGGTTTCGAGTTCTGTAGGGAGAGGAGCCTTTATGATACGGCGCAGGATTGGGCGGATCGTGGTGGCGAGCCTGCTGGGAGCCCTGGTGGCGCCGGTGGTCGGCTTCACCTCGCGGACTCTCGCGATTCCCCGCACCCTGTACGCCCGTGTGGTGCTGCGGGGGAGCCTTCCCGACTCTTCGGCCCCCTTGCCCTTTCGGGCAACCCATCTGGGGTTCGAGTGGTCAGATGGCGCCCGACCCCCGGAGTTCCGGTCCAGCGCGGATGGGGTGACCTGGATGCCATGGCGGCCGCTCGAGGCTTCCGCGGACCTCTCCGACCCGCAAGCCCGGCGGTACTTCAGTGATCTGATCTCGGGACGGGACGCCCGGTTCGTCGAGGTCAGAGAGCCCGGCACCGGGAACGGGGTGGCCGGCCCGGTCGTCGTGACCGCTCTCAACACCCGCGACGGCCCTCGCGCAAAGGTGCGGGCTCCCGTCCCCAGGACAGCCTCCGCCGCGGCCCCCGGCCCCCGTGTCTTTCGCCGGGCGGAATGGGGAGCGGATGAGTCGATGCGCAAGGTGGCGCCCACCTTCGCCCGGGTCCGGCGAATCTTCGTGCACCATACGGCCACCGATAACGATGATCCCGACCCCGCGGGCACGCTCCGCGCGATCTACGCTTATCACACCCGGTCCCGAGGATTTGACGACATCGCCTATAACTTCCTCATCGATTCCAGGGGCAACGTCTACGAGGGGCGCTACGCCCGGAGCTACGAAACGCAGGAGGAGCCGAGCAGCGAGAACGAAAACGGCATGGGGCTGGTGGGCGCCCACGTCGCGCATCGCAACATCGGGTCCTTGGGCGTGGCGCTGCTGGGGGACTTCCGCTCGGTGCCGCCTCGTCCGGAGGCAGTGAACGCCCTGGTCGATGTTCTCGCCTGGAAGGCGGATCGCAACGGGGTGGCGCCCGGCGGTGTGGACGAGGAAGGTCTTCCCGATATCGCGGGACACCGTGACGCCAGGGCGACCGAGTGTCCGGGAGATCGGCTCTACGCCCAGCTCCCGGGCCTCAAAGAGCGCGTGGAGGCTCGTATCCTGGAAGTGTCCGCGCTCAGCGCTCCCGCGATGCCGACCGGGACACAGTTGCATCCTGACTCGGGGTCGGAGGATCGCACGCCGGAGGTCACGGGGGCAACGAGCCGGAGCGCCGTACGGGTGGACGTCGCCTTCAACGGGGCCGGTACCGGGTTCCACCACCTCGTATCGGTGGCGCCTCGGGACAATTCCTTCACCGTCGGCGACGCGGACTTCGGCCCGGCAGCCCTCCATCCCGATCGCTATGCGGTTCGGGCGACGGCTTATGACCGCGAGGGCCGGAGCTCTGCGGCGACGCCGGTGGCCTCCGACTACATGATCAGCGCCCGGATCCCGACCGGTTACTGGGTGTTGGGGCCGGATGGGACTGTCTTGACCTACGGCTCCGCTCACCCTTACGGTTCGGCTCGGGATCGTGGTCTCAATTCTCCCGCGGTCGGGCTGGAGGCCACCCCCACCGGCAAGGGCTACTGGCTGGCGGCTTCCGACGGGGGGGTCTTCGCCTTCGGCGACGCCGGTTTCTTCGGCTCGGCGGCCACCGAGGCGCTCGACAAACCGGTGGTGGGCATGGCGCCCACTCCCACCGGCAAGGGCTACTGGCTGGCGGCTTCCGACGGAAAGATCGTTGCCTTCGGCGACGCCAAGTCGTACGACTCCTTCTCCGGTCGGGAGATCCCGGACGGCATCGTGACCATCACCGGAACCGCCACCGGGGCCGGCTATTACGCTCTGAGTCGCAGCGGCGCCGTTCACGTCTTCGGCGATGCTCCGCCCTACGGTAGCCCGAAGGAGGCCGGAGTGGCGATCATCGCCGCCGACTTGGCCCTCGTTCCCTGAGCCGGGTCGGTGGGGATTCCGGTGGCCGGAAGAGCTGTTGTCACGGGTGGCGCGGGATTCATCGGCAGCCACCTCTGCGAGCGCTTGGTGGCCGAAGGTCATCGGGTGCTGGTCGTGGACAACCTGGTGGCTGGATCGCAACGCCTGGGGTTCTTGGAGGCCCTCGGGATCCCGATCGAGAGGCTGGACGTGCGCGACCCGGCCGCGGGGGAGCTGATCCATTCCTTTCGGCCGGATGTCGTCTTTCACCTGGCGGCTCAGATAGATGTCCGGCGATCGGTGGCCGACCCCGTCTACGACGCCCAGGTCAATGTGGTCGGTACCCTTCGGGTGCTGGAAGCGGCGGCGAGAACCGGCGCCCGGGTGCTGTTCGCGTCTTCGGGTGGGACGATCTACGGCGAGGTGGATCCGCGGATGCTGCCGGTGACCGAAGACGCCTCGGGCCGGCCCACCTCCCCGTACGGTATCAACAAGCGGGTGAGCGAGGACTACCTTCGCTTCTACCGGGATACGGGGGGCCTGGCCTTCGTCAGCCTGGCGCTGGCCAATGTCTACGGACCTCGCCAGGATCCTCACGGGGAGGCGGGAGTCGTGGCTATCTTCTCCATGCGGCTGCTCCGAGGCGAGCCGTGTGTGATCTACGGCGACGGAGCCCAGTCTCGGGACTTCGTCTACGTGGGCGACGTGGTGGAGGCGTTCCTCGCCGCGGTGGGCCGGGGGGAGGGAGAGACCGTCAATATCGGTACCGGGGTCGAGACAAGCGTGCTCGAGCTCTACCGGGCGATGGCCGGTCTGTGCGCCCTGGACCGGCCGCCGCTGCATGCTCCCGGGCGTCCGGGAGAGCTGCGAAGGAGCTGTCTGGATGTCTCGAAGGCTCACCGGGTGCTGGGCTGGAAGCCGGCGACAGGTCTCCAGGAGGGTCTGGCCCTCACCATCGACTCCTTTCGCGGCGCCTCGAGTCCTTCAACCGGGTAGCCAAGAGCTCGGAGAGCGATCGGAGTTATCGCCTCTTCTTGATGTCGGCCAGGTGGAGGACGGCGCGGCCGCCGCCGCCCTCGGCGAGAGACCTGTACGGAGGGATCTCAAAGACCTGGACCCGATTGTCGAGGAAGTCGGAGAAGGCCAGTAGCCGCCCATCGGGGGAGACGTCGAGGCCGGTGGTCTGGTTGCCACCCACGATCGCGTCCAGCACCCTGCCGGTGACGGTGTCGATCGCGAGCACGGATCCCCACTCGGGCCCCGGCTGGTAGTAGGAGGCGCCGTTCTCTCCGCGGTTCGAGACGTAGAGCACCCGGCCGTCGGGGGAGAGGTCGATGGTGTTTGGCTTGCGGTCGGTATCCGCGAGCTTGCGCGCCTGGCCGGTGGCGACGTCGACCATGTAGGCGGTGTTGGTCCCCATGTCCCCGGCGTAGACCAGGGCGCGCCGGGCGTCGCCGACCAGGTGTCGCATCGCGCCACCGGTTTCCAGCAGCGTCTCCGAGGCCCCGCTGGCCAGATCGATCCGGGCGAGCTGTCCATCGGCGAAGCCGGCCACGAAGAGCCATCGCCCGTCCGGCGTCGGATACAGGCCTCGGGGAGTCCCGACCGTGGAGAGCAGGCGGCGAACCTGGCCGCCTCCCAGGTCGATCTCCGAGACGTTGTTGCTGGACCAGTTCGCCACATAGAGCGTGCGCTCGTCGGGAGAGAGCGCCATGACCTTGCTCCAGTTGCCCCTGGTGGGGATCTGTCGGCGGATGGCGTGGGTCCTGGCGTCGATCTCGAAGACCGACGCGGTCTGCATCTGGCTCACGTAGGCCGTGGAGCCGTCGTCCGAGAAGATAACCTCCACCGCCCCATGGGCGCCGAGGCCGATATCGGAGAGCTTGTCTCGGGTCTGCGTATCGAAGACCTGGACCCCCTTGGCGCCGAGCAGGGTGACCCATAGCTGGCGACCGTCGGGGAGAAGGCCACCTGCTTGGGGTTGGAGCCGGTCTTGAGCTCACCGAGCTTGTGATGAAGCAGCCCCCTGGGGTCGAGCCACAGCTCCAGGCGGCGGTCCTGGTCGAGGATCACCTGCCGATCGATCGTGTTGTAGCCCTCCAGGCTCACCGACACCTCGACGTCGCCACCCATTACCCGAGTGCTGAACGGGGTGGCGGCGGCCTGGCTCACCCCGCCCGGGGAGTCGATCACGACCCCGGCGCCCTCGGGATGGGTGACGATCTCCAACCGGTGCGGGATCGGGTCTGGCGCCGCCGGCCGGGCGACCACCTCGGAGGAGCCGCCACGCGATGCGGGGGCGCGCGGGGGGCCCGGGGGGGTCGGTTGCCTGATCCCGGCGAGGATCACCGCGCCCAGCGCTACCCCGAGCGTTGCGCTCGTCACCGCCGCGATGTATCTGTGCTTGGCCGTCGCGCTCCCCCTTTTCCCTCTCGCTTCTCCTCGGCCCATCATCTACTATCGGAGGCGCTTCGGCGCGTCTGGGGGGTGCTCTATGACTGAGGCGGTGAGGACCGGGTGCTGCATCGTGGGCGGGGGCCCGGCGGGCATGATGCTCGGCCTCCTCCTGGCCCGGGCCGGCGTCGAAGTCCTCGTCCTGGAAAAGCACGGGGACTTTCTGAGAGACTTCCGGGGCGACACGGTGCATCCCTCGACGCTCGAGGTCATGCACGAGCTCGGGTTCCTGGACGAGTTCTTGGAGCTTCCTCACCAGAAGCTGTACGAGTTCCGACTGCAGACCGATAGCGGCTTCCTGATGGTCGCGAATCTCCGCAAGCTTCGGGCCCGCTGCCCGTTCGTCGCGATGATGCCCCAGTGGGACTTCCTCGACTTCCTGGCCCGCAAGGCCCGCTCGTATCCCGGCTTCGAGCTCCGCATGCAGACCGAGGCCACCGGTTTGCTCGAGGATGCCGACGGGCTGGCGGGTATCCGAGCGACCGGGCCGGAGGGCGATCTGGAGGTGCGGGCCGGCCTCGTGGTGGCCTGTGACGGCCGGAGCTCCATCGTGCGGGACCGAGCCGGATTCGCGGTCCGGGAGCTGGGAGCGCCCATAGACGTGCTGTGGTTCCGGGTCTCTCGCCGCCCGGGGGATCCGGAGCAGGTGATGGGCCGGGTGACAAGGGGCCAGGCGGTGGTCCTGCTCAATCGCGGCACCCACTGGCAGTGTGCCTACTTGATCCCCAAGGGTACGGCCGACGACCTCAAAGCCCGCGGGCTCGACCGGTTCCTCGTCTCCGTGGGCCAGCTCGATCCGTTTCTCGCCGACCGGGTGAGCGAGATCGGTGGCTGGGAGGACGTCCCGCTGCTCTCCGTCCGGGTCGATCGCCTTCGCCGGTGGTATCGCCCGGGGCTGTTGTGCATCGGCGATGCGGCGCACGCGATGTCCCCGATCGGGGGAGTCGGCATCAACCTCGCCATCCAGGATGCGGTGGCCGCGGCCAACCTGTTGACCGGCCCGCTCCGAGCGGACCGGGTCACCCCCGCCCACCTGCGCAGGGTCCAGCGACGCCGTATGTTTCCCACCAGGGTGATCCAGCGGCTCCAGCTCCTGGTCCAGAACCGCCTGCTCGGCCCGGCGCTTCGGGCCGGGGCCGACCGGAGACTTCCCCTGGGCTTCCGGGCGGCGGCCCGGATCCCGATCCTGCAGCGGATCTCCGGCTGGCTCATCGGTAGGGGGGTGAGGCCGGAGCACGTCCGCACGCCGCAGCTTCCCGTCAGCGCCGGGGTGCGGCCGGTACCCTGACGAACGCCGGGGACCTCGTGCGCGTCTGAAAGTCGATTCCGTTCCCCGTGCCGCCCACCGTGGCGGCGCCAATCGCGAGGTGCTCACAAATGTTCCCATCGTTTCCTTCTCGGTCCGAGCTCGGCTGGAGTGACCGCTGGGGCGCTCTTCTGGCCGGTCTCGATTCGGCCGCCACGCGCGTGACATCCAGCGCCTGAAGCAGCGCGAGCGGGAGTGGTGACCGGCTGCGGAGCGCTCAGGTCCCGTCGAGGAGATGCGCGTTGAGGTCGCGGGCCGCCTCGGCCAGCTCGGGCACCTCGACCACGGTGACACCGGCCGCTGCCAGCTCTTCGGCGCCGTGGCCCTCGACGAAGACGGCGGGTTCCCGCCAGGCAAACACCACCCGGGGGATCCGGGCGGCAAGGATGAGCTGAGTGCAGGCTCGCGGCCGGGACTTGCGCTCGCTACAGGGCTCCAGCGAGCTGTACATGGTGGCGCCGGTGAGGCGGGGGTCATCCGAGTCGAGCTTGCCGAGGGCGGATTCCTCGGCGTGGACATGGGGGTCGTTCTCTCGCGAATACCCACGAGACAGCTCGTGGCCATCGGCATCCACAATCACGGCCCCCACCGAGAACGCCGCCTCCGACCCCGGGCACCGGCGGGCCAGATCGATGGCGACCTCGAGCCAGCTCCGGTCGCGCGCCGGACCGTGACCGGTCAGCTTCCGGATCCCTCCGCCGGCGGTCGGCAATTGAGGATCTGCTGTCGTTCGGGCCCCTTGTTGCAGAACTTCTCGATGAAGGCCCGGACCACCGGCTCGGAGAATTCTCGGCAGGTGCGCAGGCGCCGCCAGGCGGCGAGCGCCAGGGGCCGGTCGATCCCGGGATCGGGGAAGAGCATCACCCCGGAGGGCTCCTCGTACGATTCGACGAGATCCGTGAGGTCTTTTACCCGGGTGCGGGACAGCTTGTTGTTGTAGCGGATGACCGTCCCGCCGTGCTCGAGGTTGTGAACCGCGATCTCGGCAGGGACCGGGTCATCGTAGCTGCCCCATGGCGCGGGATCGATAGCATGGGGGCCGGAGGTCGGCGGATTGGAGTTGTAGGTCGGCGGCGCCTCGCCGGCCTCCAGGTGCTTGCGTCCCTGGTCGGGGAGCTCCCTGATCTCGGAGCAACCGGCCGCCCTCGCTTCCTTGGCCACGTTGACCCGGGTCCTGGCGAGGCGCTGGAGACCCGCGACGATGCCGACCAGCGCGACCACCCCGGCCAGCGAGGCGCCCACGATCCGCCTTCGGCGCCGCATCTGGCGCCGCC
>JBOGWM010000217.1:0-26306 GCA_050693695.1 Actinomycetota bacterium | reverse complement strand
GTCACAGATCCCGCGGAGATCGAAGCCGAGACCCTCCTGGGGTTCTGGGAGGCGCTAAGCGAGCAGAAGACCAGCTCTCGACTAGCCGCCCGGCGAAGGGGCTGGTTGCGGTTCGGCCCGCGGGGTGCTGGCGAAGGTCCCGGCGATCTGATCGAAGGTCCTGGCCAGGCCCTTGAAGTCCGCCTTGGGAAAGGCCTGGAAGACGAGGACGTCGATCTTGGCCCCGTTGGCGAGGAGGTAGTGAGACTTGAACCCCGTCTCGCGGCCGGCGTCATCGCCGAAGGTGTACAGATAGTGCCAGCCGACGAGCCCGTTCAGGGTCATCTGCTCCTGCTTGATGATGTTGAGCTTCTCGGCCCCGATGAGCCGGTCGAACTCGTTCTTGAGTGAGAAGACGGCGGTTGGCGGGATCGCTTTGTCGAGAGGGATCACCCGTAACAGGAAGAGATCCCCCGAGTCTCGCACTCCCGCCGCCAGCTTCACCTGCTCATCACCGGGCTTTCTGAATCTGGTCCAGGTCTTCGGGTAGGAGATGCTGATCCCTGCCTCCTCGTCCCGGAAGGTCACGAAATTCGCCGGGCTTTGGGGATTCGATCCAGGGGTGGGAGAACGGGCGGCCGAAGGCGCGCCGGGCGCGGGCCTCCGAAACAGACGGGTGGCCACGAAGTAGCTGGCCCCGAACAGGACCACCGCCCCGACCACGATGGCGCCGACGAGGGGGACCCAACGGGGGCCGCGCCGCGGCCGGACCCCGCCCTCCTTGGAGCTCGGCCCGTCACTCTCGCCTGTGGCCCCGACTCCCTCGGCTCCCTCCGAGGGGCGTTCGTCGGCCGCGACCCCGCCGGAAGGTCCTCCTACAGGCTCGCCCGCCGGGCGGGGGGCGCTACCGGGTTCCTCGGATGTCATGTCAGGGCCTTCTCGGTCGGCTCGGCGTGGATCGTACCCGCCCCGCCTTTCAAGAACCCGCCGGATCGCTGGTAGCGCAGCGCGATGATCTGCGCCGCGATGGACACCGCCACCTCCTCGGGGATCCGAGCTCCGATGTCCAGCCCGATGGGAGCCTGGATCCGCACGAGATCCTCTTCCGGGACGCCCTCCTCCACGAGGGTGGCGCGTCGGCGCTCGTGGGTGCGGCGGCTTCCCATCGCCCCGATGTAGGCGGCGGGAGTCTTCAGGGCGATCTTCAAGAGCGGGATGTCGAACTTGGGGTCATGGGTGAGGATGCAGATGGCGCTACGGCGGTCCACGGGAGCATCCGCGAGGAAATCATCGGGCCATTTCACCACGATCTCATCCGCTTCCGGGAAGCGGTCCCGGTTGGCGAAGACCTTGCGGGCATCGCATACCGTAACTTTATAGCCGAGGAACTTGCCGATCCGCACGACCGCGGCCGCCAGGTTGACCGCGCCGAAGACGTACATGTCGGGCGGCTGGGCGAAGGAGTGAACGAAGACCTCCACATCGTCGAGGCGTGCCTCACCCTTTGGCCCGAAGTACCGGGTGCCGGTGGTTGCCATCTCGAGCATGGCCCGCGCCTGGTCGACCACGGCCTCGTCCAACCCGGCATCTCCGAGAGATCCGAGGATCTCGTCCTCGGCTACCAGGATCTTGGCGCCGGGCTGAGGTCCCCGCACCTCAGTCACGAGGGCGACCGGTGCGTCCTCCTTGAGGGCTTTGGAGAGGATGGTGAAGACCTCGCCCGGCGCCGGGAGAAGGCGCTCCACGATGAGATGGACGGTCCCGCCGCAGGTGAGCCCGACCGCACAGGCTTCCTCGTCGGTGATGCCGTACGTGAGCCGCTTGGGTTGTCCCGATTCGATAATCCCCATCGCCTCTTCGATGATCGCCGGCTCGACACATCCTCCCGAGACGGATCCCATCACCTTGCCGTCCTCGGAGATCGCCAGAACCGCTCCGGGATCCCTCGGAGCGGAGCGCTCCGTCGCGATGAGCGTGGCAAGGGCCGCCCGCTTGCCCTGGGCGAGCCATCCCTCCAACTCCTCCAGAACGTCTTTCATTTCCCGTTCACCTCCGCCTCAAGTCTTCCCCAAGCTATCGCGGTTTGCGATCCTGCGCCGCTCCGGATGTCGGGTCGAGGCCGTTCCCAGTAGTCTTGGCGCTGATGGTCTGGGAGGATTGGGAGCGGGAGCGGATCGACGGCGCCCTGGCGGTGGTCTCCACGATCGACCCCAACGGGATGCCCCACGCCGTCCCGGTCAAGGTGTGGCTGGAGGGGGACGCCCTTCGAATCGAGACCGCGCATGACTCCCGGAAGCTTCGCAACCTGATCCGGGATCCGCGCGTCGCCCTGTGCGTCTTTGGAGCCCCCAAGTGGGGGGTGTCCATCCAGGGCACGGCGGAGGTCCTTTCCTCGGGGGACGGAAGCGGGCAGGCGCAGGTGCGCATTGTGGCCGATCGGAAGGTTTCCTGGCGAAGAAAAGAGGCCGGTCTCAACAGATGAGATCTTCGATCCGGTGCAGGTCGAAGATATCGAGAAGATCCAGGGCCGCCCCCCTCGCCTCCGGGTCCTCGCCGCTTGCCACCGCCGCGAGCATGGCGCTCGCCTCCTGGCTCCAGCCGAGGATTCTTATCCCGTGGCTCTCCTGGCGCACCAGATGACCGAGCGCCTCCACCGCCCGGGCCGGCATGCTCGCCGAGACGGTGCGGAGGCGCTCCACAACCTGCTTCGTGGCGGTCACAGCCCCGGTCAGTCTCAGCATTGAGACCAACTGTTCGAGCGCCCAACTGTCGGGGAGCTTGCCCGAGGTGAACCAGGATCCAAAGGCCGCCAGCTCGGCCGGCTCCCCCGGGCCGCTGCTTGGGGCCGCGGCCCCAGAGGCGGCTGCGAGCCGGTTCTCCCAGAGCTTTATGAGCCTGCCCAGGACCTCGGACGGGATGGTGTCACTCTGAGTCTGCAAGAGCCTCCCCACGTATTCCAGGGCGTAGGCTCGCACGGGGCTTGAGGCGTTCACGAAGAAACGAGCGAGCAGTCCGGATGGATCGTCCAGTTCGATCCTGCGCCGCACGTAGAGGGTGATCAGGTGCTCCGCGAGGCGCTGGTCGTGGCGCTCCAGCGCTGGCGGAGAATCCAACTCGGCGAGCCGGTCCACCGCGTTCTCGTAGTCCGGCTTGAGGAGCTCGAAGACATGGTCATAGGAAGGGGAGAAGGAGAGGTAGGCGTCCCAGGCGCTTTTGCGGAGGTGCCGGTAGGTTTCGTCCTCCGGGAACAGGATGGGGACCCGAGCCTTCATCCATTGGGAATCGAGAAGCAGCAGCCAACCGAGCCATGCTCCGTAGACGGCTCGGAGCGCCGGAGCCTCATCGAGGGTCGGGTCGAGCTGCGCCTCGAGCACCCTTCGCACCTCCGGCATCTCGTCGAAGCCATGCTTGACCCGCTCGAGGCCCCCGGGTGAGAGCTCGAGGTGACGGCGGACCCACAGCGCATACCGCAGCACCGCCTGCATCGCGTCCGCACCCACGCCGGCAACCGGGTCGCTTCGCTTCCGCTCTCGGGGGCTTCGGACCCCGGTGAGCGGCAGGAGGGTCTCCCAGACCAGGCTGCGCGCCTCGATGGGGATCTGGCTCTGCCCTCGCTCGAAGCCGGCGGCGAGGAGCCGGGTCACCTCCTTGGCGGCGGCGGTCCAGCCGGAGGTCGCCACGCTGTCTTGGGACCGATCTGGGGACCGATCGGGGGGTCGGTTTGCCATCTCCCGGTACAGCTCCAGCACCGGACGCCAGGAGAGCTCGACACCGCCCCGGGCCGCCTGGCGAAGGCCGGTGGCGAGGGCGCCCAGATAGCTCGGCCGGAGCTCGCGAAGGGCATGGGCCCCCTCGGAGAACCGCCCGGGCTCGGAGGCCACCACCTCGGCGAACTTTCTTCTCAGCCCGGCCATGGTGGGCGTGCCGATCCCGCCCGGAGGACGCCATGCATTGAAGAGCTCCACCAGATCTTCCATACTCGCGGACCGGATCCATGGAGCTTGCTTGGGGGTGGTCAGGTCCCGGGGAGGAACCCCCGGGGGAGAGACGAACTCCGGCTGCTCCGGCGGGGCTTGAGAGCCGGCGGGTAAGGGCTGAGACAGGATCGCCAGGCGCTTGGCCTTCCACTGTCGCACATACTGTTCGACCTCCTGGCTCGATCCGGAGCTCGCCCAGAGCTCCGGGACGTCCTTCCAGAGATTGAGGGCCGGGCCGGCCTCGATCCACCCGAGGATTCGTTGGCGTTCCTGCGGCCACAGCCGAGCGAAATGGGTCATGGCTAAGAAGAGGTATTCGTGATGAAAGTGCGGATCGCAGAACAGAGCGTGGTTGCCGAGACGCTCTTCCACGAGGGCCGGCGCTCGGTCCCCGAAGAGGCGGAGCACGTGAAGGGCGATCCGGGTGAAGACCGGCCAGGAGCGGAACTCCAGCGTCTCCACGACGTCGGGAAGCGTTGAGGGATCGGTCGCAAGAATGTGTTGCGCGCTGTCGCGCACCGCGGAGATCAGCGGATCCCGCAAGGACCGATCGAGGTTTCCCTCGTGCGGCTCGATGGCCGGCCGCCACAGGTGGGAATGGTCGGCCGCGGGCTCTTCCATCAACTTCTCGGGCTGAGAGAAGCGAAGGGCGGCCTCCAGCAGGTCGCAGACCAGCTCCAGCGTCTTGGCTCCCCCCGCACGAGTCAGGTCTTCGAGATTGTTCTTTACGATCTGGCCGTATTCCCATGTCGAGAACCTGGACCGGGGCTCGGGAGGGAGCCGGAACCCGTCATCGGTGGTTTGCTCGGCCTTGCCGGGATCCTCGAAGAGCTCCAGCAGGCACCCTGCGAGCTCCAGGGCCGCGGCCTCGCGGCCTCCCCGCGCCAGGTGCCCGATCAGGGCTCCCAGCTTCTCCGGCAACAATAGATGGTCGGAGCTCGAGGCGAGCCAGCTCGTGGCGCGGGGCACGAAGTCTTCCGCCAGGTAGGGAGGCAGGGCCAGGGCCACGCTGGCGAGATCCTCCTGGACGAGACCGTTATCGGTATCGGGGATGTCAAGGGCGACGCCATGCACCGCGCCCGGGTCCTTGGCTGCCATCCGGACGAGGTATTGCGACTCCGGCCAGGGCGGGGAGCCGGTTGCCCCGGGCATGTAGCCGTGGATGGGGGCGGGAGGATCTTTGAAGAACCCCTTCCCGGCGAGAGGCCGGATCCAGCGAGGATTGTTCAGTTGCTGGAAGAAATGAGCGTGCTGGAGAGGAGAGCGGATGAGCCTCGCCGCCTCGGCGACCTGCGCCGGCGAGGGCGCCCTCGATTCCTCGAGCGACCGAGCCAGCTCCTCCGGGTCGGTGGTCGGAGCCTTGCAGGCATACCCTTCGCAGACGAAGGCGGTCGGGCGCCCTTCCAGGAGCTCTTTACCGTCCAGCAGGGGTGAGGCGATGCCCGGGGGATATCCTCCTGGGCGCTCTCCGGGCGCGCCGGCCAGCACGCGGTTGGGGATGAAGCGTCCCCAGACCTCATCGAGCAGAGCCGCGGTCTGGGGCTGGGAGCGATCGCCCAGGATCACGATCCCCTTCGGGCCGCGGAGATAGAAGTCGAGAGCCGCCAACAGCGCCCCGGTGTCTCGTGGGAGGGTCTGCATCGAGGGCTGACCGGCCCGGAGGATGTCCTCACCGCGCCGGATGAGGTTCCCGTCCCCCGTCAGGTGGCCGAGTCGTTGCAGGAGCAGGGACGCCACCCCGTTCGGGGCGGGGGTGAGATTCTCCGTGAGCTCGCCGCGACGCAAGACGAGCTGGCTCTGGTCGTGCCCGGACATGTTCAGCGCCCCCTGCGAGGGGTCCCGGAACAGCTCCAGCATCTCCCGGCACAGCCGCTCGCAGACCTCGATCCAGCGGGTCTCGAAGGTGGCCTCCCAGAGGGCGAAGAGGCCCTCGGCGAGATAGGCATAATCCTCGAGCACCGCCGCTCCCGTGGTCCGTCCGTCCTTGAAGCACCGTTGCAAGCGCCCGGAAGGCGCCCCGAGATGGTCGAGGCAGAAGGTGGCGGCCCGGGCTGCGGACTCGAGGAAGTCGGGGCGCCCGAAGGTGGCGCCCGCCTCGGCCAGCGCCGAGATCGCAAGGCCGTTCCAGCCGGCGACGATCTTTTCGTCCCGCCCCGGGCGAATCCTCTTCGAGCGAGCCTCCAGGAGCGCGCCGCGCGCGGTCGGGGGCTGGTCGGCCGAGGCGGTGAGCACGTTGAGTCCCTCGAAATTCCCTTCCCTTGTCACTCCGTAGTGCTCGACGGCCTCGGGGGCGAGGGAGGCGAACTCCTCGTACGACCAGAGGTAAAACGCGCCTTGGCTACCCTCGGAGTCCGCATACTCGCTCGAGTAGAACCCTCCGGCAGGGTCCCTCAGGTTCTTGAGGAGGTATTCCAGCGTTTCGGTGGCGATGCGCGCCCAGAGCGGGTCCCGGCGCGCCTGCCAGCCGCGGGTATAGAGCCGGGCTAGCGAGGCGTTGCCGTAGAGCATCTTCTCGAAGTGAGGAATTCGCCAGGCGCGGTCCTCGGTGGAGCGGTGAAAACCTCCCCCGATCTGGTCGTAGACGCCGCCACGGGCCATGTGCCTCATGGTCATCTCCGCCACCTCGCCCGGGCGTCCGGCAGGCGCCCCGGCGCGATGGTCCGCTCCCAGCATCAGCTCGATCAACCAGGGCTGCGGAAACTTGGGAGCTTCTCCGAAGCCGCCATGCTCGGCGTCGAAGCCCCCGATGATGCTGAAGATCCCCTGTTCCCAGAGCGACTCCGTGAGCGGCCCCTTCTCGGGCGCCAGATCGGTCCGGCTCCCGATCTGGCCGAGGACCCTCTCGGCTTGCTCATCGACGTCCCGACGGGAGGCGTGCCAGATGTTCCAGACCGTGTCGAGTGCTTGGCGAAAGGAGGCGAGCCCCGACCGAGGCTCCGGGGGGAAGTAGCCGCCTCCGTAGAAGGGAGCTCCCGTGGGCGTCAAGAAGACCGTGAGCGGCCAGAGCGCCGCCCCGGTCATCGCCTGCACCGCGTCCCCGTAGAGGGCATCCACGTCGGGGCGCTCCTCCCGGTCCACTTTGATCGAGACGAAGCGCTCGTTCATGATGCTCGCCACCTCGGGGTCCGAGAAGGATTCCTCTTCCATCACCCGGCACCGGTGGCAGGCGGCATAGCCGATCGACACCAGGATCGGCTTGTCCTCCGCCGCCGCCCGCGCCAGGGCCTCCTCTCCCCACGGGTACCAGTCCACCGGGTTGGAGGCGTGCCGGAGCAGGTACGGGCTCGTCTCCCGGATCAGTCGGTTCGGCAAAGCGGTATCACCCCCTGGCCAACCATGTTACTCAGGGCGTGAGACTATTCCGCCGAGAGTTCGAGGCGGCGCCGGGATCTTCGCCCGACGACCACCGTGAATCGCTTTGGAGGTGAATCGGCCCGGGAACGAGTCCGCCCGCCGGGCCGCTATGAGTTGCGAGAAGCTTGGCGTTAGTTGATCTGGTCGAGGTGGTACTGGCTCCTGTTGCCCCACATCAGGGAATTGCCCGGGTAGCAGGTCGTCCTCTCCTTATTGACCTTGACCGCGGGGGTCTGGAGCTCCTGGGGGTAGCAGGTCGTCCTCTCCTTGACCAGTGAGACCGACGGCATCGAGGCCTTGGCGGTGGGCTTGCCGCCGTCCATCCAAAGGCCTCCCGAAGGCTTCGTCCAGGCATAGACCTGCTCCGACCCGCCGGTGTACGGTGCGGGGGGAGTGTATGAGGAAGCCTGCGCCTCAACCGGTTCGGATGGCCGGGTCGCGAGCCTGGACTCCGCTTCAGCGATCGTGGAGGCCATCTCCGACTTCTTCTTGAACTTGAACATTCTTCTTCCCTCCTCGATACGGCTCGGCCGACAACGGCTGTTGGTGCTTCCCAACTATTAAACACCCGGACCGAAAAAAATGTGATCGCTACCCCGCGTCCCTGCCCTCCCCTGCCAGGTTCAGCCCTCCGCCCTCGTTGAGCTTGCCTTCCCGTTTCAGGGTGGTCTTCCAGGCATCCCGCATCCGGGACATGGCCTGCTCCCGGTCGTAGGTCGAATCCTCTCCCTCTGAAAGCTGGTCCAGGCCTCCGAAGCCCACCGCCCGGGCGCAACCCTCGCTTCCGTCCTGGTGGCCATCCTTTTTCTGGCCCTTGTGCTCGTCGGACATCTCCATGAGATGCTCTTGGGCCTGCCCCGTGGCCCCCCAGAGGCATTGGAGAGCGTCGAGGGCCTGCCGGGCGGCATCGGGCAGCTTCTCCTTGGCCTCTTCGCCCTCATCACCATCCGTATCCGTCCGGTGCACGTCCCAACGGGTCACCTTGCACCTCCTCGTCGCCTGAACGTCCGAGCTTCCAGCTTACCCCGGGGGGCCCCGGGGGGCCCCAGGGGGCGGACAAAGTTTCGAACTTCGAATCAAGGCCTCTTCAACGCCTCCTCGTATCTGCGGTTCACCTCTTCCCAGTTCACGACGTTCCAGAACGCTTCGATGTATTCCGGTCGCCGGTTCTGGTATTTCAGGTAGTAGGCGTGCTCCCAGACGTCGAGGCCGAGGACCGGCGTCTCAGCGGCGGTGAGAGGCGAGTCCTGGTTGGGCAGGTTGTAGATGACCAGCTTCTTGCCGACCACGAGCAGCCAGGCCCATCCGCTTCCGAATTGGTTGGCCGCCGCCATGGAGAACCGATCCTGAAACTCCTTGAACGACCCTAAGGTCTCGGTGATCGCCTCGCCCACCGGACCCGTCGGCTCGCCTCCCCCGTCGGGTCCGATGACCTTCCAGAAGAGGCTGTGGTTGGCATGGCCCCCGCCGTGGTTGCGGACCGCGGTCCGGATCGACTCGGGCACCTTGCCGAAGTTGCGCATGAGGTCTTCCACGCTCAGGTGCTTCAGCTCCTCGGGGCCGCTCTCCAGAGCGGCGTTGAGCTTATCGACATAGGTCTGGTGATGCTTGGTGTGATGGATCTCCATCGTCTTGGCGTCGATGTACGGCTCGAGCGCGTCATATGCATAGTCCAGATCGGGAAGCGAATGAACCCCCATGGATTACCCCCTTTCGTCCGACGCGGAGTATAGCCCGGCTGGGGTGGCTTAAAACGCGCCTGGCGACCCGGCGCCGGAGGGCGGTCGGAAGAGCCTGACCCGAACCTCCTCGCCCGGCTCCACCGTGGCTACTCCCGCGGGCACGACCGCCAGGCCGTGGGCCCGCACCGCGGTGCCCAGCAGGTTGGAGGCGGAGGGACCGGTCGGGCGAGCCCGCCAGGAGCCATCGACCGGGAAGATCTTCACCCGGAAGAAGCGGGTCTTGTCGGGAGGGCCGGCCAGCTCCTCGTCCATCACCGCGGTGATCTCCGGCCGGTCCAGGTCCGCCCGCCCCATCATCTTGAGGAGGGCGGGGCGAATGAACAGCTCGAAGCTGACGAAGACCGAGACCGGGTTCCCGGGAAGGCCGAAGAAGGGCTTGCCTTCCACCAGGCCGAATGCCTGGGGCATCCCCGGCTGCATCGCCACCCGGTAGGTGTCGATCGTTCCAAAGCTACGGAGGACCCGCTTCACCATGTCCCGCTCTCCGGCGGAGACCCCGCCCGAGGAGATGAAGCAGTCGGCCTCGGGACCAAAGGAGGTGAAGGCGTGCGCCAGCTTGGCCTCGTCGTCGGGGATGATCCCGATGCGGCGAGGCAGCGCTCCCATCTCGTGGAGTTGCCCGAGCAGGGTGTAGGAGTTGGCGTCTCGGACCTTGGCCTCCGCGGCCGGCGCTGCGGGCTCGATCAGCTCATCGCCGGTGGAGAAGACGGCCGTCCGGATCTTGGGATGGACGGGAACCGACCCGTGTCCCACCGTGGAGAGCATGCCCAGCTCCGGCCCGAAGAGCCTGCGGCCCGCCGGGACGACCAGCTCGCCCCGCTTCAGGTCCTGGCCGACCGGCCTCACGTAGGTCCCCGGATCAAACCCCTTCAGGACCCGGACCCGATCCCCCTCTACCAGGCACACCTCGATGGGGGCGATGCAGTCCGCGCCCTCGGGGATGGGAGCGCCGGTGGCGATCCAGACCGCCTCGCCTGGCCCGACGACCGCCCGGGCGGGATGACCGATCGGCGCCTCGCCGACCTTCTTCAGAGCCACGGGCGTGACCGGGCTGGCGCCCTCGACGTCGGAGGAGCGAACCGCGTAGCCGTCCATCGCCGAGGAGGCGAAGGTGGGGATCTCGTGGGGCGCCCGGATGTCGGTGGCCAGGACGCAGCCCCAAGCCTCGGTGATGGGGAGGGTGATCGCTGCGAGGGGCTTCACCGCGTCGAGAATCCGGCGACGAGCCTCTTGCACGGTGATCATGGGAAGACCCACGGTCTCAGCCCTTCGATCCGGCCGGGCCGGGACCCGGACCCGGAGTCCCCTTCCGGCCCTCGAGCCCCACCCAGCGCTCTCCCCCGGGGCCCATCTCCTTCTTCCAGACCGGCGCCCGGGCCTTCACCTCGTCGATCCCGTACCGGCAGGCGTCGAAGGCTTCCCCGCGGTGGGGGGCCGAGCAGGCGACCACCACCGTCTGATCTCCCACCGCCAGGTCCCCCGCCCGGTGCAGGATGCAGACGCCGAGCAGGGGCCACTTGGCTGCCGCCTCCTCCGCCACTTCCCTCAGCACCCGCTCGGCCATGTCGCGGTAAATCGAGTATTCCAGACGCTCCACGGCTCCCCAGTCCTCTGCCAGGGATCGGACGGTTCCGATGAACACGACGGTTCCCCCCGCTCCGGGGGCCGCGACTTCAGCGGTGACGGCCTCGATCGAGATCGGGTCCTCGCAGACCCCGGTCACGATCCGAACGCTGCCGCCCGCGACCGGGGGAAGGAGAGCCACCTCGTCCCGCTCCTCCAGGACCCGGTCGGGGTCGACCATCTCCAGGTTCACCGCCACGGATACCTGCGGGAGGATGCCGGTGGCCTCGGGGTGGCGTTGCGCCACGGTTCCCAGCACGTCCATGGCTCGTGCGCCCTCGGGAAGCTCCAGCCACTCCTCGGAGAGCCGGCAGCGCTGGGCCAGGGCCCCGAACATCCGCACCCGGACCTTCATCCGCTTTCCATTCTTGCGCCTTTTGTGGCTTTCCGGGCGTCGATCCAGCCCCCGCCCCGCCCGCTGCGGTGGGCAATCACACCCGCCAGGACCGAGAGGGCGATCTCCTGGGGGCTGCGCGCGCCGATGTTGAGCCCGACCGGCGTCTGGATGCGGGCCACCTCCTTTTCGGGAATGCCCATCTCCCGCAGGCGATCCAGGTGATGGGAGGCGTGGCGGGCGCTCCCCATGATCCCGACGAAGCGAGGGCCCTTGGCGAGGAGCGCCGCGATGTGCTCCGCCACCAGGGGAGCATCGTGGTCGGTGTGGACCACGTCGGTCTCAGCGTCGACGGGCAGGGAATCCGGGGAATCGAGGATCAGGTTGGTGGCCCCGCGATGCTCGGGGGTGATCCATTCCGGTCGGGTCTCGACCAGCACCGGCTCATAGCCCAGGTCCCGCCCCCATCGCATGAGCCACAGCGCGATCGGGGTGCCGCCGAGCACCACGAGGCGGGGCCGCTTTCGATAGGGCTCGAGGTAGACCTCGACCGATCCGAGGTCGTGGTCATAGGTCCGCAGGGTGGGAACCCCATCCGCCAGGATCGAGCCGGCGTCACCGGCGGCGGCGACGTCGAATTCCGAGCATCCCAGGGTGCCCGAGAGCGGCCCTCCGGGACCGAGCAGGAGCTTTTGACCCGGCTGGCAGGGGGGCGCGCCGTGCGTGCGGATGGCGGTTGCGAGAATCACCTCCTCGCCTTGCTGCAGCCGCCCGGAAAGCTCGGCGACCATGTCGGAGGTTCCGGCCGCGCCGGCGGCGCTCTCGGGGCTCGCGGTCTCCCGGGAACCGGCGTGCGGGTGGTCATGGTGATCATGAGCGTGCTTCGCGGAGAAGTCCGGGCCGTGGCGGGTGTGGCCCGCGATGAGATCGAGGGCGTGGGGAAGCACCGAGATCACGCTCTCCAGGCTCTCGACCGCCCCCTTCGGGCTCCCCGGGAGATTGATGATGAGGGTCTCCTGCAGGACGCCCGCCGCTGCCCTGGACAGGATCGCCATCGGAGCCCGGGCGCGCCCGAGCGCCCGCATGGTCTCGGGCAGGCCCGGCGCCTCCCGTTCGATCACGGCCTTGGTGGCTTCCGGGGTGACGTCGCGGGGGCCCAGTCCGGTCCCCCCGGTGGTCACCACCAGCCTGGCCTGGGTCGCGAGCGCTCTGAGGGCCGCCTCGATCTCCTCCCGCTCGTCCGCGACGACCCGGTGCGCCACAGTCGAGAACCCGCAGCGCCCCAGCAGCTCGACCAGGGCCCGTCCCGAGACGTCGTCCCGGGTGCCGGAGGATACCCCGTCGCTCACGGTCAGCACCGCGGCCTGCCTCTCCATGACCTCCTCCCCTGGGTAGAGCAAAGGCTACGCGTCTAATCTTAAAATGATTCGTTTGCTCACAGCTTGAGGGGGATGGGGGACGGCATGAGGATACCCGGTTCGGTGGAAGAGCTGACGGAGATACTTCGGGGACAGGCGTATCTGGCGGATCGGGGCTTGGCCACCACGGTTTTCCTCGCTCTCTCCCTCGCCCGGCCCCTGCTGCTCGAAGGGGAGCCCGGGGTGGGCAAGACCGAGCTCTCGAAAGCGCTGGCCGCGGCGTTCGACCTCGAGCTCATCCGCCTCCAATGCTACGAGGGAATCGACGCCAACCAGGCGCTGTATGAGTGGGACTACGCCCGCCAGCTCCTCTACGTCCGGGCGCTCTCGGAGCAGGAGCTGGGCTTGCAGGCAGTCGATGACCTCTTCGGTCCCCGCTTCCTGATGGAGCGCCCTCTTCTGGCGGCGACCAAGGCGGGGGACCGGGCGGTGCTGCTGATCGACGAGATCGACCGTGCGGACGACGAGTTCGAGGCGTTCTTGCTGGAGGTGCTCTCGGACTTCCAGGTGACCATCCCCGAGATCGGCACCATCACGGCGACGGCGCCCCCGGTTGTGATCGTCACCTCCAACCGGACCCGGGAGCTGCACGATGCTCTCAAGAGGCGCTGTCTCTTCCATTGGATCGACTTCCCCTCGGTCGAGCGAGAGGTTGAGATCGTGAGAGTGCGGGCGCCCGAGGTCTCCGACGCTCTCGCCCGCAGGGTCGCCCTGGCGGTCGCGCAGCTCCGCCAGCTCGACATCGCCAAGCGCCCGGGCGTGGCCGAGACCATCGACTGGGCCCGGGCTCTGCGCTTTTTGGGCGCGGACGGCCTCGATCCCGAGCTCGTGGAAGCGACGATGGGCTCGGTCGTGAAGGACCGGGACGACTTCGAGCTGGTGCGCCGTAACATGGGTCAGGTGTTGGGTGATTCCCGCAGGTACTAAGGGCGTGCCGTCGCCGCTCGGTGAGGGCCTGTCATCGATCCTGGTCGGCTTCGGTCGCGCGCTTCGGGACGAGGGCGTGGGGGTCGGCACCGGCCACATCCTGACCTACTGCGAGGCGATGTCCCGGCTGGACCCGACCAACCTGGCGGACCTTTACTGGTCGGGCCGGGCCACCATGCTCTCGCGCCATATCGACGAACCGGTCTATAACCAGGTGTTCCGTTCCTATTTCCTCTCGGCGCTGAGCCCCCTGCAGGCGCTTCTCAAGCTCAAGGTGCACGTCTCGGAGGAGGCGGAATCCATCTTCGACATCCTCAACCAGTCGGGTGAGGGTGAGGAGAGACCCTATGACGCCCCGACGGGGCTGGTGGCCTCCGGCCTCGACATCCTTCGGCGAAAGCGTTTCGGGGAGTGCTCGCCGGAGGAGTTGGAAGCCCTTCGGAGGCTGATGGCCCGGTTCCGGCTCATGCCCCCCAAGCGCCGGACCCGCCGTAGCATCGCCGCCCCCCGGGGACGGCGCCCCGACCTGCGAAGGACCATCCGCCAGTCTATGCGGACCTATGGGGAGGTGGTCGAGCAATGCTGGAGGGAGCGCCGGGTGAAGCGCAGGAGGCTGATCCTCATCCTCGACATCTCGGGTTCCATGGCCGAGTACTCGCGGGCGCTCGTCCAGTTCGCCTACTCCGCGACCCGAGCCGCGAGCGGCTCGACCCGTACCTCGAGCAAGGTGGAGGCGTTCTGCTTCGGGACCCGGTTCACCCGCATCACCCCGGCCCTGCAAAAGCGCGATCCCGACCACGCCATCGCCGAGGCCGCCAAGGCGGTGCTGGACTGGGAAGGGGGCACCAAGATCGGGGAATCGGTGGACGAGTTCGTCCGCACCTGGGGACGTCGGGGCCTGTGTCGAGGGGCGATCGTGGTGATCTGCTCCGACGGGCTGGACCGCGGCGATCCGGAGCTCCTTGCCAACTCGATGGAGCGGCTCCGCCGGCTCAGTCATCGAATTATCTGGATGAATCCCATGAAAGGTGATAACGAAGATTACCAGCCGAATTCGGTCGGGATGCTCGCCGCAGCGCCCCATGTGGACGAGTTGCTCTCGGGCCACGATCTCGCCAGCCTCGAGGAGCTGGCGAAGATGCTGCCGAAGCTCGGTTAGCTCAAGGGGGGCGGACCCCGGGAGGCGCGAATGTTCGATATTCGATGGAGCGTGGGCCTGGAGACAGCCGGTGACGAGGTGATGACCCCCGAGCAGATCGTGGAGCTGGCGGATGCCGTCGCCGCGAAGAATGGCATCGCCACGGGCATGTTCACGGCGTCGTACGGCGCTCGGCTCGTGGTCTACGCCGAGACGAGGGAGCGGGCCATCGAGAAGGCCACGTTCTTCTTCCGGGAAGCGGCGAAGAAGGCCGGGCTCCCCGAGTGGCCCATCGTGCGGACCGAGGCCGAGAGCGAGGAAGAAGGGGATCCTTGATTCACACGATCCCGCCCTCGGTCGCATCGGCCTTTGCCCGGAGGGCATCCAGTTCCCCCTGCAGTTGCTCCTTGCGAGTCTCCGCCTCTCGCACCTGAGCCAGGAGGGGAGCGTATTCGGGGCGGCTTTTCATTCTCGCCTTCACGAAGACCTCAACGCTTTGGGGAGTCTTCCAGGGCGACTGCCAGTTCGCGAGCGCGACTTCCTCGACGTCGGCGCGGAGGGCCTCCATGCGCTCTTGGGCCTCGCTCCTCTCTTGCTCGGTGGAACGTAAATTCGCCTCGATCTCCTCTATCCGTTCCTCGGTCTCGGCCACTTTCCCAACCTTTCCGCGTGGTGACCCTCGTGTGGGACCCCTCGATAGAGGCTGATTCGAGGGTATCATTGAGCGCGAAAGAGATTGGAAAGCCCGGCCGGCTGGTGAGCACCGGGACGGGTGCCCGGACGTCCGATCTCTTTCGATCGCCCTATTCACAGATTCAGGCGAGGTTGGAGGACTCCGCATGATCCGTCTCGGCAGCCTGGCAGGCTACTCATTTGAAGGGCCCTACACCCTGGCCGGCTGGACGCCTCCGGATAAGTCAGCCGTCTATGTCATTCTTTACAAGCCGGATCCGGATCAGAAGCCGAACACCTATGCCGTGATCGACCTCGGCCACACCGCCAACCTTTCCGAGGAGGGATTCCCATCGAGGCATCCCCGCTCCCGTTGCTGGATCGGGAAGGCCGGATCGGCCTGGAAGGTGTTCGTCGCCTATTTCTACCTGCCCGGAGCGTCGGACACCCCGTCGATCCGGGCCGGGATCGTGCGAGAGCTGAGCGCGCTCTACGACCCGGACTGCTACCCGGAGAAGTTCGATCTCCACTGGAAGGACGAGTGGATCGGGGAGTACCAGTCCACCCTCACCGCGGGTCTCGGAACGTCCCGGGACGCCAGGGACCACCCGACGAAGGGATCCGTCTCCCAGTAGGCCCCGCCGCGCGGTCCCCGGCTCCAAACCTCTCCCAACCTCTCCCAACCTCTCCCAACCCGGCGGCTCCAGCCCTTTCTTTTTCGCGCGGGCCGGGCTGGTAAGACTTGACTAGTCCCCGTACCTCGCTTAGATTGTTTCATGTCCGTTTCGCCGAAAAGCAATGAGAACGTCAGGCCGATAACGGAAATGAGCACCGGGCGGTGGGGGGAGAGGGCCAGTTGTCGCGCCTGTCGGGCTACCTTCGATCCTCCTTCGACGCCGCCTCGGTTGCCATCCATCTCCCTCGAAGAGACATCGTTCGGATCCCATCGTGTCGTTGGAGCTCGCGCTCTGAAAGGGGTGGTGGCGCATGACAGCGGAAGGTAGAGGAACCCCGCGTATCTACGAGCTGATCGAGAATACGCCCAAGACCGGGAAGACCCCCACCGTCTGGGCGTTCCCCCAGGTGATCGAATGGCTCAAGGTCGCCGGGCAGCCGGTGCCCGGTCCCTGGCCCCCGCACCAGGAGCCGAGACCCGACCCCGCGGCGGAGTCGATTCCCATCGCGGTGCCCGAGCGCCAGGCCCGGCCGAGACCCGCCGCCCCGCCGGCGCCGACCAAGGCGGAGCCCGAAGAGGAGAAGGGCTCGGGAGGCCGCTATCTCCGCTAGGGCCCTGATGGCCGTGAGGCTATGACGACGCTGCACGCTCGTAAGTGGCATTGAGCCTGAAAGGAGGTTGGTTTGTATCCCCCGCGATTCCATTACGAAGCACCCACCTCGGTGGATGAATGTCTCAGGATGCTGGCCTACTATCGCGAGGAGGCCAAGATCCTTTCGGGGGGAATGAGTCTCATCCCGCTCATGAAGCTTCGCTTTGCAAGCCCTGCGAACATCATCGACATCAACAACATCCCCGGGCTGGACTACATCCGGGAAGAGGGCGGCTACCTGAAGGTGGGCGCGCTCACTCGCAACAAGACCGTCGATCGTGACGGCACCGTGGCCTCCCGCTACCCGCTGATGGCCTCGGCTGTCCCTCTGATCTCCGACCCCGTCGTCCGGAACCGGGGAACGCTGTGCGGCTCGATCTGCCACTCCGATCCTCAGGGTGACTGGGGCTCGGTGATGCTGGCGATGAGCGGCGACGTGATCGCCGCAAGCTCGAGTGGGCAGCGGAGCATCCCGGTCAGCCAGCTCATGATCGGCCCCTTCACGAACTCCCTTCGCCCCGACGAGCTGGTGGTCGAGGCCCGCATCCCGTCGCCCGCGGGCACCCCCTTCGGGATGTACCAGAAGATCGAACGTAGGGTCGGCGACTTCGCCACCGTCGGTGTGGGCGTTCACCTCATCCTGTCGGGCGGAGCCGTCTCTCAGGCGGGCATCGCGCTGACCGGAGTGGGCCCCGGCAACATCAAGTGCACCGCCGCCGAGCAGGTGCTCACCGGCGCCAGCCTGAGCGAGGGCACCATCCGGGAGGCGGGACGGCTGGCGGCTCAGGCGGCCGAGCCCAAGAGCGACCACCGGGGAACCGAGGAGTACAAGCGCGAGATGGTTCACGTCTTCGTCGTGCGAGCGCTTCGGTCGGCCGCCGGGGCGAGGGCGGCTTGACGTTTGACTCCGGGTAGGAGAGCCCGGTAAGAGAGCCCGGTGAGGATAAAAATAACGCCAAGGAGGTCATTGTGGAGGTAAGGCAGATAACGGTCACGGTGAACGGGGAGCCCCGGCTGGCGGAGACCGAGCCTCGGATGCTGCTTCATCACTTCCTGCGGGAGATCCTGGGGCTCACCGGCACCCATATCGGATGCGACACCACGAGTTGTGGCGTGTGCACCGTGTGGGTCGACGGGGTGCCGACCCGCTCCTGCACGATCTTCGCGGTGCAGTGTGACGGGCGCGAGATCACCACGGTGGAGGGACTCGGCTACGCCAGCGAGTGGCACCCGATCCAGGAGGGGTTTCATATGGAGCACGGGCTCCAGTGCGGCTTCTGCACCCCCGGGATGATGATGGTCGCGGCCGCGTTTTTGAAGGAGAACCCGAACCCGACGAACAAGGAGATCCGGTGGGCGCTCGGGGGCAACTTCTGTCGCTGCACCGGCTACGACAACATCATCAAGTCGGTTCAGTGGGCAGCGGCCAAGCTGCGCTCGCAGCGGGTCTCGGTATAGGTAAGAGAGGAGGGAAGAGGATATGGCGTTAGATGAGATAGCGATCGGAGGCCTGGGGTCCCGCCGACTGCGGGTCGAGGACCAGCGCTTCGTCATCGGGAAGGGCAACTACATCGATGACTTCAAGCTGCCCGGGATGCTTCATCAGGAGCTCCTGCGTAGCCCCATCGCCCACGGGATCATCAAGCACATGGACACGTCCAAGGCCTGGACGATGCCCGGGGTGCATATGGTCCTCACGGGCGAGATGATGGCTCAGCACAACCTGGCCTGGTACCCCACGCTCTCCTACGACACCGAGGCGTCGTTGGTGACGGACAAGATCCGGTATCAGGGCCAGGAGATCGCAGCGGTGATCGCGGACGACCCGTACATCGCCAAGGACGCCTGTGAGGCGATCCAGATCGAGTACGAGCCCCTTTCGCCCATCGTCAACCCGAAGCAAGCGCTCGCCCCGGGGGCGCCCCTCATCCGGGACGACAAGGAGGGACAGAAGGACAACATCTGCTACAACTGGGAGGTCGGTGACCAGGAGGGGACCGAGCGGGCGTTCGCCCAGGCGGACAGGGTCGTCAAGTTCGACTGCTTCTACCCCCGCTCCCACCCCTGCCCGCTGGAGTGCTGCGGCTCCATCGCCGACTACAACGGGGCCACGGGCAAGCTCACGCTGTATATGACCACCCAGGCCCCTCACATCATCCGGGCGGCCGTGGCGCTGATCGCGGAGCTGCCGGAGCACATGATCCGGGTCATCTCCCCGGACCTCGGGGGCGGGTTCGGGAACAAGGTGCCCGCATATCACGGCTACGTGACCTGCACCCTCGCCTCGATCCTGCTCACCCGTCCGGTGAAGTGGATCGAGGACAAGACCGGGAACCTGATCTCCACGGGATACGCCCGGGACATGTACTTCCACTGCGAGGCGGCCTGCCGCAGCGACGGCAAGATCCTCGGCCTGCGGATCCACGCGGACACCGACAACGGCGGGTTCTTCGCCGACGCCCAGCCTACGAAGTTCAAGATCGGGCTGTTTCACTCCACCTTCGGCTGCTACGACATCCCCTACGGGTTCCTGACCGCGCAGGGCCACTACACCAACAAGGCCCCGGGAGGCGTCGCCTACCGTTGCTCCTTCCGGGTGACGGAGTCGATGTACTTCCAGGAGCGCTTCATGCACCACGCCGCCAACGAGCTGGGGATCGACCAGGCGCAGTTCCGCAGGATCAACTTCGTCAAGGAGTTCCCGCAGCGCACGACCTTCGGGTTCCTCCTCGACTCGGGGCAGTACGACGCCTGCCTCGACCTCGCTCTGGAGAAGATCGGTTACGACCGGTTCCGGAGGGAGCAGCAGGAGGGCCGCCAGCAGGGCAGGCTCCTCGGCCTCGGGATCTCCACCATGTCCGAGCCTCTCGGGGCGGGGAACAGCCGGGAGTACGACATCATCGGCATCAAGATGTTCGACTGCGCCGAGCTGCGGATCCACCCGAGCGGCAAGGCGATCCTCAAGATCGGATCCAAGACCCAGGGTCAGGGACACGAGACCACCTTCGCCCAGATCGTCACCCACGAGCTGGGGATCCC
Source organism: Actinomycetota bacterium (assembly GCA_050693695.1). GTDB lineage: Bacteria > Actinomycetota > CADDZG01 > JAHWKV01 > JAOPZY01 > JBOGWM01. The sequence continues at coordinate 6,775 of JBOGWM010000217.1, read as the reverse complement.
GGCCCAGGACATCCTGGTCCAACACGGCGACACCGACAACACCCCCTTCGGGATGGGCACCTACGCCTCCCGGAGCACTCCCACGGCAGGAGCGGCCACCGCCATGGTCTCCCGCAAGGTCCGGGCCAAGGCCAAGAAGCTGGCCGCCCACCTGCTGGAGGTCTCCGAAGAAGACGTCGAGTGGGAGCTCGGCCGCTTCTACGTGCGAGGGGCGCCCAACCGCGGAGTCTCCATCCAGGAGTGCGCGATGGCGGCCTACGCCAACATGCCCGACGGCCTCGAGCCGGGGTTGGAGAACAACGCCTACTACGACCCGCCGAACATGACCTGGCCGTTCGCGGCGTACATCTCCACGGTGGAGGTGGACCCCGACACCGGAGAGTGGAAGCCGCTTCGGTTCGTGGCGGTGGACGACTGCGGGGTCCGCATCAACCCCATGGTGGTGGAGGGCCAGATCATGGGTGGCCTGGCCGAGGCGTTCGCCATGGCCTACCACCAGATGATCACCTTCGACAGCTCGGGGAACTGCATCGGCGCCAACTACATGGACTACATGCTGCCCACCGCCTGGGAGACCCCGGAGTGGGAGCTGTTCGACAACGTGATGACCCCCTCCCCACATCACCCGATCGGGTGCAAGGGGGTCGGGGAGTGCGCCTGCGTGGGTGGCCCGGCCGCCTTCGTGAACGCGGTGCACGACGCCATCGACCATATCACCGGGAACGCCAACGTCGACATGCCGATGCTGTCGTCCCGGGTGTGGGAGGCCATGAAGTACAAGAGGGGCTTCTTCGGGGGGCCGCCGCTTCCGGGTCAGTAGTCCCTAGCCGGCTGGTAATGGCCAAGGATCTGTTCGAGCAGGCGGGAGAGCTTTCCCGGCGGGGGGAGGCCTTCGTTTTCGCCACCGTGGTGTGGGTGCGAAGGCCTTCCTCCGGGAAGGCCGGGTACAAGGCCATCGTCACCCCGGAAGGCCGGATCCACGGCTGGGTCGCCGGAGCGTGCACCGAGCCGGTCGTGATCCGGGAGGCCCTCCGGGCGCTGGAAGACGGCTCGGCTAGGCTGGTTTTCCTCGGACAGCCCGAAGAGCTGGAGGGCAGGGAGCGAGATGGGGTCACTCTGGTCCCCATGACCTGTGCGAGCGAAGGATCGTTGGAGGTGTTCGTGGAGCCGGTCCCATCCCGGCCTCACCTGGTGATCATCGGGCGTTCCCCGATGGTGGACATCCTGGCGTCCTTCGCTGCGGGTCTCGATTGGCGCACGGTGGTCGTGGACGAGGGTGGGGAGGAGGGGACCCACCCCTGCGCCGACCACGTCGTCACGACCCTCGACCTGACCGCTGCCGGGGTTGGCGATCGTTCCGCGGTGGTGGTGGCCACGCAGGGCCACAACGACGAGGAGTCTCTGGAGCGGGCCCTCACCACCTCGGCGGCCTACATCGGCCTCGTCGCCTCTCACAAGCGAGCGGCCTCGCTTCTCGGATATCTGCGAGACCAGGGGTTCTCCGAGGAGATGCTCGGTCGCGTCCGGGCTCCCGCCGGTCTTGACCTGGGGCATGTGACGCACGAGGAGATCGCGGTGGGAGTGATGGCGGAGCTGGTCCAACTCAGGGCAGCCGGACAGCTCGCCGGAGGTTACGAGGGCACTCCGGCGCAGGCGACCAAGGAGGGCAAAGAGGCCATCGACCCGATCTGCCAGATGACGGTGGACATCGCCTCGGCCAGATACCGCTCCGACTATAACGACCGGACTTACTATTTTTGCTGCCCGGCTTGCCGCAAGAAATTCGAATCCGACCCGGCTACCTATGCGGAATTACCTAGCTAAGTTGCCGGCCGAGCTACATTGGATGTATTGCCATGAGCAGCGAGATCGCCGAGGTCCTGGCCGCTATCGAGTCGCTCCGCAGTCGCGGCGAGAAGATGGCGCTCGCCACCGTGGTTGCGGTGAAAGGCTCCACCTACCGGCGCCCCGGCGCCAGAGCGCTGGTCCCCGAGAACGGGGATCTGGTGGGCAACATCAGCGGGGGCTGCCTCGAAGGTGACGTCTTGCAGATCGCCAAGGATGTGATGGGGGAAGGGGAAGCTCGTCTGGTCAACTTCGACCTGACCGCCGATGACGAGGCGGTGTGGGGATGGGGACTCGGCTGCAACGGGGCCGTCGAGGTCTTCGTGGAGCCCGTAGAAGAGGCGGGCGAGGTCGCCGAACCGCTTCGACGGGCCCTCGAGGAGGACCGCTCCATCGTGGTGGTCACCGTCCTCGAGTCGGACCTGCCCGGCGTGGAGCGAGGATCTCGGGTACTCGTCCACCCCGACGGCAGCCGTGAGAAGAGCCTGGGAGATCCCCGGGCGGATGATCTGGCGGCGGAGGCTGCCCTGGCCGCCCTGGAGAAGAGCCATTCGGTGAAGCAGGATCTCCAGGTGGGGGAGGCGAGCATCACCGCCTTCATCGAGGTCCTGGAGCCTCCGCCCCGGTTGCTCATCTGTGGCGCGGGGCATGACGCCATCCCCGTGGTCAAGCATGCGGCGACCCTCGGCTGGCGTCCGATCGTGATCGATGAACGGGAGAAGTTTCTCAATCGGGATCGGTTTCCCGAGGCGCATCAGTTCGTGGTGGTGGCCAATCCGGCGGAGGCCGCGGCCGCGGTAGGCGTCGATTCGCGCACCTCGGTCATCGTGATGAGTCACAACTATCTGAGGGACAGGGATTACGTGCGGTCCTTTTTGGGGACGGACGTCTCCTACATCGGAACCCTCGGCCCCCGGGTCCGGCTGGAGAATCTGCTGGACGATCTGGCGAAGGAGGGCGTGCACGCCTCGGAAGCGGATCTGGCCAAGATGCACGGTCCCGCCGGCATCGACATCGGGGCCGAGGGCCCTGACGAGATCGCCTGGGCGATCCTGGCAGAGGCGCTGGCGGTGCTTCGGGGTCGAAAGGCGGCCTTCCTTCGCGAGCGCAAGGGCCCGATCCATCCGCGTCGGGACCGGGAGTCCTCCACCGCCATGGGGGCCGCATGACGAAGCTTCGGCCGGATCCGGGACCGGCTCCCGTCCAGGGCCCCCTCATCGATCCGGATCACCGCCGACGGCAACTCCCGGGTCTGCCTGTTTGCCTTGGGGAGACAAGCCTGCGGGATCCCATGAGGGCCGGAGCCTCCGACGCCGAGATCGAGCATCTCGTGGCGGAGGCGGTATGGAGCAAGAGGGCGGGACACAAGATCGACCATCCGGAGTTCGTCCGCCCGGCTCGGAGCATGTCCATGATTGGGGGTTAGACGTATCCGGGTAACCGGCAAGCCGGGGGGCGGACGTGAGAAAGGGAGGGGGACGGGAGTGCGGATCGATAGCGAGTTCACCGTGGCGGCCCCGGTTCAGGAAGTCTGGACCTACATGCTGGACGTGCAGAGGGTCGCCCCCTGCATGCCGGGGGCCGAGCTCACGCAGGTGGTCAACGACCGGCAGTTCAAGGGGAGAGTGAAGGTGAAGATGGGTCCCGTGGCGCTGGCCTTCGCCGGGACGATCAATATCGTCGAGCGAAACGATGCCGCTCATCGCGTGGTGATGAAGGCCAGCGGTTCCGAGGAGAAGGGAAAGGGTCAGGCCGAGGCCACCGTCACATCCTTCATGCAGGCCGAGGGCAATGGCACCCGGGTGGTCGTCCAGCAAGACATCAACATGTCGGGGGCGGTGGCCCAGTACGGCGCGCGGATGATCCAGGACGCGACCAACGTCCTCATGAAGCAGTTCGTCAGTTGCATGCAGGCCGACCTGGCACGCGCCCGCACCGGCGCGCCGGCCGGGCCCCGGAAGGCGGCCAAGCCGGTGAGTGGGCTCACCCTGGGATTCCAGGCCTTTCTGATGTCCATCAAGCGGTTCTTCGGTGGCCTGTTCAAGAAGAAGTCAGCATAAAGGGCCAATTTTTTCGCGCGGCTCTGGACTCTGGAGTCCGGGTTTGATAGACCTAGGGAATTGTCTCTAGTCCAAGCCGTTTCGAGGAGCGGCAGGCAATGTTGAGAGACAGGGTCTGGTAAAGGAGGACCGGGCATGGCTTCGATGTGGATCGCGGATTTGGTGATGGTGGTGGTGCTTTTCGTCGTCCTGGCGTTGGCCAAGCGCACGATCGATCCCATCATCGAGCTCAGAGGGTATCTGGACGAGACCCTGCAAGACGGCGTGAAGATCACCGGGGACTTGGATACCGTGCCCGACCTGCTCGCCTACACCGATGACATCGTCAACCAGGTGTGCATCGGAGCCACCCGGTACGGCAACGGCGTGTCTCGGGTGGTCGATCTGACCGGCAAGTAGGCGGAGAGGCAGAAGTCGGGGACCTTCCAGTCCGTGAACCTAGAGAGCCGAGAGAAGAGGAGGTAACGGGGCATGTCGGCGCCTGCATGGCTCTTCGTGATTCTGACACTGGTTACTGTTGGTGCGCTTGGCATCTATCTGATTCGAATCATCTTCATCCTCAAGCACGTGAGCTTTACCGTGGGGACGATCGTGGCCGGGGTTCGGGCCATCGCGAATCAGACCGAGTTGGTGACCTCCACGATCACCAACGTCAACAACAACCTGACGCCGGTCTACAACCTGGTGAACAGCCTGGCGGGCAGGATGGGAAGAAGGTAAGCATTCCGGGATTCAAGATGAGCGGTGCAGATCTGAAGGAAAGGAGGGGATCCGGCGTGCCGGAATTCAAATGAGTCGACGTTGGGGCTTTCTGCAAGGGTCACTTCACGGCCTCGTCGAAGGAGGAGCTGATGCGCATGATCGCAGCGCACCTGAAGAAGGAGCATGCGGTCAACACTCCGACTGACACGGTCATGAGGTACATCGCCAAGATGTCGAAGTAATCGTGCAGAGAGCCGGCTCCCCGGTCGGGGAGCCGACGGGCGGAACACAGAAGTTGGGTGGAGGGAGGTTTGCGGACTATGGTGACGCTGGCGGCTCACGGGGAACCGCATACGACCGGCTGGATCATCGGCTTCGCGATCACCATCACGGTGATCGTGACGGTGGTGGTCCTGGTGCAGGCCATCCTGCAGCAGGCACGCCGAATCGGTATGCAAGCGCAGATGGCGGTCGATGGCATCAACGGGATCTGGGAGAACACGGTCGGCCTCCCGCAACTGCAGACGACCGTTGACTACGCGAAGTCCATCGTCGATGGGCTGTACTTCACTCGCAAGGGACTGGGGGGGTGACAGGGAATGCCTAACTTCCCGGGGTTCTTCCCGCAGGAAGTCTCGTACTGGACCGTCGCCCTGCTGGTGGGCGTGGTGGTCGAGCTGGTGGTGATTCTCCTTCTGAGCTTCCTCATCAAGCTGGTCATGGAGATCGACCGGGGTGTGGCGAGTGTGGTGGATGGCATCACCAGGGTGGCGCACAATACTTCGCACACCTGGCTGATCGCCGAGACGGCCAAAGGGGTAGATTCGGTGCTCGCGGAGGGTCTCAATCATCACCTCTTCTTGACCAGGACGCTCGAGAGCGTGGGAAGGGGTTGAATCCGAGATGTTCGTGACGAAGGCAAATTTCGTTCTTTTTTCGGTCCTGTTGATCGGGGCCCTGATCGCGACCCTCGCGATCTATCTCTTCTGGGTATCGACCCTGCTTCGGCGGATCTGCGCCAATCTGGGGATCACCAGAGACACCGTGAGGACCATTGCGAACGAGCACACGGGGCCCATCGTTCCCGGGCTCCAGCAGATCAATCGGACTCTGGGAATCATCGCCGGGGCGCTGCCGCTGCTCTACGGCTTGGCCGAGAGGATCACCGGCAAGGCCGCCGGCAGGCCGGGCACCATGAGCAGGTTGTAGTTGTTAAGTACATGGTATTTGTGATCGAACGAAGACTCGAAAGCCGATGGAGTTTCGCGGCCTCGAACGTTTAGCTTAGAAGAACAGTTATCGGTACAGGAGAACAGCTATCAACCATGCCGTGGAGATAGGCGGAACCGGGGTTGGGGGACCATCGCTCGCTTGGCGGCGTCTGGGCATGGCTGGCTATCACCTCCGCGGGCCACCGGGCCTACGCCTGTTCTTGCCGTGCGCCTCGCCTTGGTGGTCCCCCTGCAAGTGAAGGCGCCAACGGCTGCAACAAGTGACTCCGCTGCTAGATCATGCATCGGCATGCCACACGGCAAGTGGGAGGGGACATGTTGAAGCGAATTAACCAGCTCGCCAGAGGCGAGACTGGGCAGGGTGTAATCGGATTGATCGTGACGATCGCGGCTGTCGTAATCGCCGGAACTCTGGTGGCCATCACCATGGCGACCGCGGTGAGCATCGACAAGAAGGCCGCGACCATCGAAAAGAGCGGTATCGGGATCAACGAAGCCACCACCTCGATCCTGCAGCTCAAGAGGACGAATGCGACTGCCGACTCGATCCTGGAGACCGCCAAGCCTCTCGTGGGCCAGGTGGACCAGATCATCGGGCTGGCCAAGTCGATCGACGGGCTGGCCATCTCCATCAACGGGACGGCGGGCACCATTCTCAGTACCGCCAAGAACATCAACGCCGAGGCGGCCGACATTCTCGATACCGCCAAGGCGATTCGGGGTAGCGTCACCACGATCAATGCCGGGCTGGACCAGGCTCTCGGGCTCGCCCGCCAGATCCAGGGAGACACCGGAAAGATCGTGGTCATCGCGGATGTCGTTCACACGAACGCTTGCGCCATCGACAGGGCCGTCAGCGGAAGCAATGGCGGCGATCCGCAGTGTTAGTGAAAAGCGATTTCCGGAGCCTGGCGAGTAAGGAGAACTGAGGATGGC
>JBOGWM010000216.1:0-6242 GCA_050693695.1 Actinomycetota bacterium | reverse complement strand
GCTTCGGGCTGCTGGCGCTCGGGACGTGGTTCGCCCTCGCCTGGAAGCGTAGAGGCGGGCTACCGCGCTCTGACCGCTTCCTCTGGCTGGCGACGGCCGCGGGCCCGGCGGCCGTCGCCGCGCTCCTTGCGGGTTGGATCGTGACCGAGGTCGGCCGCCAACCCTGGATCGTCTATGAGGTCATGCGGGTCTCCGAGGCGGTCACCGCGGCTCCCAACATCCGTTTCGGATATTACGCTCTGGTGGCCGTCTACTGCGCGCTCAGCGTCGCAACGGTTTTCGTCCTGCGCCGCCTCGCCGCTCGACCCCTGGCGGCAGCCGAGTCAGAAGCGCCCCAGTACCCGGAACCCGTCCGGGGATGAACCTTCCCGAGGTGGTCCTGGCGGCGACGTGGGTGGGGCTCAGCGCCTATGCGCTGCTCGCGGGCGCCGATTTCGGGGGGGGCTTCTGGGACCTCGTGGCGGGAGGGGCCAGGAGAGGGGCGGCGCAGCGAATGCTGATCGAGCACTCCATCGGCCCGGTCTGGGAGGCGAACCACGTCTGGCTGATCTTCGCCCTGGTTGTGGTATGGACGGGGTTCCCGCCGGCATTCGCCGCGGTGGCCTCCACCCTGTACGTGCCGCTGACGGCGGCTGCCTTCGGGATCATCCTGCGGGGCTCGGGCTTTGCCTTCCGTAAGGTCGTGGAGGAGCTGCCGTTGCGCAGGGTCTTCGGCGCCACCTTTGCGTTCTCCTCGGTGCTCACGCCTTTCTTCCTGGGAGCGATCGCCGGCGCGATCGCCTCCGGGCGGGTGCCGGTCGGCAATGCGGCGGGCGATCCCATATCGAGCTGGCTCAACCCCACGTCGGTGCTCGCGGGCGCCTACGCCGTGGCCATCTGCGCCTACCTGGCGGCGGTCTATCTGACACAGGACGCTCTCCGGGACGCCAAGATCCATCTGGCGGAGCAATTCCGCACGCGGGCGCTGTGGTCCGGGGTGGTCGCCGGGGCCATCGCGCTGGCGGGCATCGGCGTGGTCCGGGTCGACGCCCCGGCGCTCTTCGATGGTCTGATGGCCCGGGGCCTGGTCCTCATCCCCCTCTCGGCCGCGGGAGGCGTCGCCACCCTGGCCTTCGTGTGGACCCGCCGCTACGTTGCGGCCCGGGCGGCCGCAGCCCTGGCGGTCGGCGCGGTGCTGTGGGGGTGGGCCGCCGGGCAGTACCCCTACCTGCTTCCCGGCGCTCTCACCATCGGCGAGGCAGTCGCCTCTCGCAGGACCCTCGAGGCTCTGGTCTGGGTCCTCTCCGTAGGAGGGCTACTCGTGGTTCCGAGCCTCATCTGGCTGTTCGTGCTCTTCCAGCGAGGGGCGCCGGCGCCCTCCGGGCAGGGTCAGTCCCGGGAAGCGCCCCGAGAGGCTCGATGACCGGCTTCAGGGTGATCCGCCCCCTTGACCGCATCCCCGACGCTGCGAGTGGAACGATGCGGCGGGAGGCCGCGATCTCGCAGGGGAGCGTGGGGGCGAGAAAGCTCTGGTTCGGCTATGTGGAGCTGGGGCCGGGTCTGGTGTCGGCGGTGCACCACCACGGTGAGTCCGAGAGCGCCATCTTCCTCATCTCGGGGCTCGCCCGATTCTGCGCCGGAGAGGGGCTCGAGGAGGTCCATGACGCCGGCCCGGGAGACTTCGTCTGGGTGCCCCCGCATCTGATCCACGTCGAGATGAACCGTAGCGCCACCGAACCGGTCCGGATGGTGGTGGCGCGCTCCACTCAAGAGGCCATCGTCGTCAATCTGCCGGCGCCGGCGGGCTGGACGCCACCCGTCGGTCTCCCCTGAGCGCTGCGGGCGCGCCCATGCCTCTGACCGCATCGATCGTGAGCGCTCGACGACTCGGTATTGAAACGCTCCGGTATCGTTTAGAAACGCCGCCTCCTTATGTTGCTACCCGCGCTTCCATGGGTTTAGGATGCTGGACCGTAGGGCCGGACACCACCCTTCAGGAGGAAAAGAACGTGAACGTCCCCTCGGTCGACCTCTCCGTTGCGATCACTGTCTTCGCCTCGGTGGCCATCCTCCAAGCTCTCCGCCAGACCCAAAGAGTGATGAAGCAACCGGTTCAGGCTCGCCCGCGCTTCGCGCGGCGAGGGGCGCCGGTGTTCCTGCTCTCCTGCCTGACCCTTCTCGCCCCGCCCGCGCTGACGGGTATGATCTGGAGCCGTCGAAGTCCCTCGCAAGATGCCGCCGCTCCGGGCCTGACGCGACCGCGGTCAGTCTCCGAGGTCGCCGCCTTCCCTTCGGGTCCCGCCCTCTCCACAGACTCGAGCAGCGAAGAGACCGCCTCCCTCATCGCGGCGCCGGTTCCGATCCGGTCGTCGATCCGCGTTCCCACCTCAAAGCGCGAGGCGCTCGAGGTGGAAGCTCCCGCCCTCGCTACCGAGGAGCTCCCCCCCGACTCGAACGATTCGAAGGTCGATGAGGCCGGGCAAACCGAGAGCGGGCAGGCCGAGTCCCAGCCCGACGAGGCGGATAGCCAGCCGGAGGGGCGGGAAGATCTGTATAGGGTCGAGCTCCCGCTGGATCCGGATCTCCCCCCGCCCCTGGTCGGCCAGTAACCATCCCGGCGGCGCTCGCGGAATCCACCCCGATGACGGGCTGAGACCACGCACCCCCGGTCCAGTCAGCTCAAGGGTCCATCCGGCTCAAGCCCCCAAGTTCGGAGGAATGGTGGGCGGGGGACACTCGGTGCTCAGCGAGTGGCCGACCAGGGCGACGTAGAGTGTGGGGACATCCGGATCGTCGGTGGGGATGGCGAGGACCGCTTGCGAGCACGTGCTGGCCGTGTTGGTCCATTCCACGGCGATCTTGCAGGAACTGTTGGGGGCGAGATCACTCCGGCATTCGTTGGCGATCACCTTGAAATCCTTGGAGTCTTCTCCCTCGATCGCCGGCACTCGAACGATCATGGCGGCGTCGCCCCCGTTGGTGACCGCCACCTCTCCGGTCGTCGGGCCCCCGGGCACCTCCATCTTGAGGAACTGCTTGTCGGTCCGGGCCACCGGGACGGTTCCCTTTCCCGACAGGGCCACACTCTGCCCGTTCCCGCTCACGGTGCTGAGATTCAGCTTGGCGTTTCTCGCGCCCTTTCCGGGGGGAGGTCCGGCGGGAGGGGTGAAGACGATGCTCACGGTGCACGCGCTCCCCGGAGCCACGGTCGCGCCCTTGCAGCCGTCGTTGAGGTTGAAGTCCGAGGCGTTGTCCCCGGTCACGGTCGCCTCTCCCATGCTCATGGGGGCGTCACCTTTGTTCGTGACCGTGACGGTCTGGGCGGCGCTGGAGGTCCCGACCTTCTGGTTGTCGAAGGCGAGGTTGGCCACGCTCACCGCGATCTCCGAGGTGAGACCCGTCCCGGAAAGGGCCACCGACGGGGACCCGCCGGCGGCGTTGGAGGCGATGCTCAACGAGGCGCTGCGGGCCCCGGCCCCCGCCGGCGTGAAGGCGACCTGAACCGTGCAGCTCCCTGCGGGCGCCACGGTCGTGCCCCGGCAGGAATCGCCGGTCACGGCAAAGTCGCCGGCATTCGCTCCCCCCACGTCCACGCTGCTGACGGTGAGGTTGCCCGTCCCCTGGTTGGTGAGGGTGACGGTCTGAGGAGGGCTGGTGGAACCCACCGGCTGGCTGGGCAAGGTCAGGCTGCTCGGATTGGCCATCAAGGTCGCGGTCCCCGACGAGATCCGAAGGGTCACCGCCGAGCCCGTGGAGACCAGGGCGTTGGGGGCCGGATCGGTGCCGATCACCTTACCCGCCGGCTCCTTGCTCGGCTCGAAGAGGATATTCCCCACCACCAACCCCTGCTCCTGCAACTTCGAGGAGGCCCCGGCCTCGTCCTGGCCCAAGACGTTGGGGACTCTCAGTCCCTGGGAGGTGACGATCTTGACGTTCGTGGTCTTGCGCTTCCGGCCACTGTCCGGGTCGCTGCGGATGACGTCTCCCTTGGGAACGTTCCCGCTCTCCTCCTGGAGATCGCTGACCTGGCGAAAGCCGCGGTCTCGTAACCGTTCTCTGGCCTCGCCGGTGGAGAAGTTGGCGACCCGGGGAAGCGGTGCGGTCTGCACGAGGTAGACGATGAGGATGATGAGGAGAGGGAAGAGGACGATCGCCGCCTTGGGGACCCAGCGGGGAAGGAGGGGGATGTGCTCGAACTGGCCCTGCACCTGAAGCGGCGGGGCCCCCTCGGCGACCCCCGTCACCTGGAAGGGTCGATTGAGCGGGTTACCCAGCCAGCGTAGCTTCCGGGGATAGACTCGCACGACGGAGGCCGCCTCCCGCCCGGGTTCCGCCGTCACCGTGGAGGGGTCGAGGTAGAAACCGAGCAGGTTGTCAGGGTCGGTGGTGGTTACAGCAGCGTTGATCCGGGTGTTGCCCTGGTTGGTGACGGTGAGGCGGTGCTCCCCCTTGCGGCGCCCCTGGGAGGTCTGAGGGACGAGCCCGGCCGTGAGGTTGTAGAAGGCCTCGACGTTGAGAGTCCCTCGGGCGACGGCGGAGATGTTGGAGTCCTCCCGCGAGACCGCTCGCACCTCGAACCGAGCGGGACCGGCCGGGGTGAAGGGCGAGCGAGGAGGGGTGAAGCGCACGATGGCCACGCCGGGATCGCTCCCGGGGTAGAGGTTGAGGGCGGGGGGCTCGACGCTGGCCCAGCGCGCCGCCTCGTCGCTGACCTGGATGGTGAACTGATCCACCACCGTCCCCGTGTTGCGCACCAGGACCTCGAAGGCGACCTCCGCTCCAGGATCGACGATGGCCTCGGTGGGGGAAAGCGAGATCGTCACGCCCACTCGGGGCGGCTCGGGGCGAGAGAAACCTGGCGCGGAGGGGGGGCGCGCCTCGCCCGGCCGCACCGCCAGGAATCGGGCCCGCTCCTCTCGGGTCATCTGCGCCTCCGGATCCTCGGATCCTTCCCCACCGGTCCCGATGGGAGGTCCCGCGCCGGGCGGGGGGGGAGGTCCCGCTGCCGGAGGCCGCATCTGTCCGGGCCTGACCGGCGCGAAGCCGGGGGGCCCCGCAGGAGTCTGGCTTGCCTCGGTCTCTTCGGGTTTGTCTGTCATGAGCTCCTCCTCGAACGCCGGGTTGCGCCTCGCACCCCTCCGGACGCCCGGCCATCCCGATCCCATCTCCGCAGGTGGGCGGGCCATGCGCCCCGAGGCCAAGATCGAGGCCGAGATGACGGTAGCCTGGACCGCTCTGGAAAGGAAGTGAGCCAAGGCCATTCATCAGGTAAGACCTTTTTGCCCGGGAGGGCAAAGAAAAATGTCCCTGGGCGAAGTGCACGAAAGATCACCCCGGGTTCAGCTCGATCTCATGGGTCACGTGAGCCGGTTTGGCCGCGGCCACCACCCGGTCCAGGCGCTCCGGGTTGATCGTCGTTCCCTCCGGAATCACCACCCGTATCTTCACCCGATACCCCGCGGTTCCGGGCAGGTCGCTACCGGGGACCGGCGACCAGTACGCTCCCCCGCTATCGGTGACCTCGACCTCCCCCCCGGTGTAGATGGCCACCAGGGCCGCCAGGCCCCGGCGGGTCCCTCGCCAGCGATACAGCTCGATGGCCTGGCTGACCAGCGCCCGCTGTCGCTTCAGTCCCCAGGTCTCATCCAGGACCACGCCCACCCAGCCCGAGAGCCACTCGACGAAATCCACGGGAGCGAGCTCGGGCTCGAAGTACCGCTCCAGATTGTCCAGGGTGCAGAACAAAGGTGCGAGAATCTCATCGAGCCCGGCGGTGAACCGGCGGGTGAAGTCGTCCTCCTGATACAGAACGGGGAGCATGGAAGCGATGGGATGAGAAGTCTCCAGGTCCGGGAGCAGTCCTCGCCCCGCCGTCTTCTGGTCGCTGCTCGAGGAGACCCGCACCCTCACGTCCCCCGTACCTGGATCTGGTGATCAACGGAAAAGACCAGGGCATAAGGATCCAGCTCGATCCGCGGCACCGACTGGGCCCGGTCGCCCGAGATGGGATCCGCCGGGAAGAGCTGAGCGTCCTCCACGAACTCGGTGCCCCGGAGGCGCTGGAGCACGGCGTAGACCTCGCCGACATGCACCGGGCGCCCGAAGGGCCAGCCCTCGCCATCAGGTCCTCCCGTGAGCGGGCTGAAGTAGCGATACAGGGCCTCCAGAGCGGCCGCCTCCAGGCGCTGAGGGCTGGTTCGAGGGCGGGCCCGCACCCGCGCCACGAACGTGATCCCCTGATAGTCGGGTGGCTCCACCAGCTC
>JBOGWM010000215.1:0-11289 GCA_050693695.1 Actinomycetota bacterium | reverse complement strand
GGTCCGGGCCGTCGCCGACGAGCTCGGGTCCATCCGGAGTGCGGAAGGCCTGGCCCATGCCCACGCCGAGGCGATCGAGATCGCCACCGCCTGGCGTCGCGGCCTCTCCACGGAGGGTCTCGAGCTGGAGCTGGCGGCGGGGGCGGCCTTCAGCCTCCGGTACCGGGAGGTCCTGGCCGAGGGGCGCCGTGAGGAGGCCGCGCGCCGGGTGGGCGAGGCGAGAGCCCGGGGCCAGGCGTGGGTGACAGTTCACGAGACGAGGTCCTGGCAGGGGAGCCCGGTCCCGCCCTACACGAGGGTGGATCTCCACCTTCCGGAAGGAACCGGCCTCCACGTGTGGGTGGAGGAGAGTCTCGAGGGGGCAGGCGTGGAGTACGGGGTGGAGGTCGTGGATCTGGACCCGCAGACGGGGCAATGGTTGACCGACCGGCCCATCCGGCACCGGCGCACGTTCTCGGAGCACGGCGCCTGGAAGGAGGCGGTGGAGGAGCTCAGGGCTCGATGCGATAAGTCTGACAACCTTGACAGTGCATGAGGAGGGGCGAATGATGTCGCTTCGGATACAAACGTTTCCTAAAGTTGTCGCGGGCGAGGGGGGTGTGCAGTGGCCGAGGAGCGCGTGAAGGGCCGGGTCATCGACGGCCACAGCCACCTGGGCGAGATGGCCGCCTGGAAGTTCTACGACCTGAAAGAGCCCGTCAAGCCAACCGTCTACGAGTTCGCGACGCCCAGCGACTACGTGGCCCACATGGACCGCTTCGGGACGGAGCGAGCCCTGGTGATTCCCAACTACGGTATCCCCGTGCAGGAGCAGCCGTTCTCGCTCAACCTCCTGGTGGTCGAGGCCGCCCAGTCCCGTGACCGGATCAGAGCGGGGCTCTGGGTCTCCTTCCTCCCCCAAAACCGGGAGCGCACCATGGAGGCGCTCAAGCTCGCGGGAGAGGAGGGGGTCGTCGCTCTCAAGACCACCTTCCTGCTGGGCGGCAACCCCAATCCGGAGGGCTGGGACGAAGACACCAAGCAGATCGCCGAGGCCTGCTTCAAGGCGGCCGAGGAGCACGACCTGGTGTTCCACTTTCACACCAGCCCCGGCGGCGGCTCCGACATCAGCAACTACATCCCGATGGTCGAGCGGTATGGGAAGCAGGCCAAGATCCACCTGGTGCATTTCGGGGGAGGGGTGAGCGGCCATATCCGTCTGGTCCCCAAGTTCCTCGACTGGGTGGAACAGGGCTACAAGGTGTACACGGACACCACCTGGTGCGTCGGCTTCGGCCCCCGCTGGCTGATGAGCGAGATCGAACGGCGCGGAGTCGGCCATGACCGGGTGCTGTTCGCCTCGGACGTGCCCTGGAGCGACTTTTGGGGCGAGTACTGGAAGATCAACGGAGCGCCGGTGGGCGAGGAGCTGAAGCGCCGGATCCTCTATCAGAACTTCGAGGAGCTCTATGGCCACAAGTGGTGACGGGGATGCGCGGGCTCCCAGGCCGTCGCTCGGCCGCCTCCTGATCGAGCTCCAGCGGTACGGCGTCTCCGTCGAGGAGTCCATCGGGGGCCGGAGGGGCGGAGCCGGCCCCGCGGACGCCGGTATGGTGTGGATCGAGGGCGTCCCGGTCACGTTCCCCTTCGGGGCCGAGTACGTCGCCGCCTCCCCCTTCAGCCTCCGCCAGGAGGAAGGCGGGTGGGGACTCTACCGGGAGGGCCGGCGGCTCGCGGACGCCAGGATCCCTCCCCGCCCGAGGTGCTACGCGCTCAGCACCGCCGACGGGGTTCCGTACTGGAAGATCGCGTTGTTGCACCTCGACTCGCTGGCGAGCACCGTCATCCAGACCTGCACGTACTGGGGGACGGCGGACCAGTGCGCCTTCTGCGGGATCGAGCTGTCCCTCGAGGCCGGACGGACCATCCCCGTGAAGAGGCCGCGGCAACTGGCCGAGGTGGCGGCCGCCGCGAAGGAGCTGGACGGCGCGGTCGACGTCACCCTCACCACGGGGACCACCGGCTCGCCCGACAAGGGGGCGAGGTACGTGGCCAAGTGCGCGTGTGCGATCAAGGAATCGAGTGAGCTTCCCGTGCAGGGCCAGTTCGAACCGCCCGACGACCTCTCGGTGCTCGAGGAGGTGAGGGAGCTGGGCGTGGATTCGGTGGGGATGCACGTCGAGTCGTTCGACCCCGAGGTCTTCGCCCGCGTCGCCCCGGCGAAAGCGAGACGAGGCGTGGAGGGCTATTTCAGGGCCTGGGAGCGAGCGGTCGAGATCTTCGGGCCGGGGCAGGTCTCGACCTACGTGATCCTCGGGATGGGCGAGGACCCGAAGATCACCGCGGAGGGGTGCCGGCGGGCGGTGAAGATGGGCGTGTACCCCTTCGTGGTCCCGCTCCGCCCGATTCCGGGAAGCCTCATGGAAGACCTCCTGCCCCCGCCGCCGGACTACGTGGAATCGATGTACCGCCAGGTGGTGCCTCACCTCGTGGCGAGCGGGCTGGCGTCGTGGAACGTCAAGGCCGGATGCGCTCGCTGCAACGCCTGCTCCGCGATGAGCGTCTTCGAGAGTGAGATCGATGGGCTTGCCCGCCGCCATCTCCCCCTTCTCCAGCCCCACTGAGGCCGGCCGGGCCGCAGAGGCCGGCCTCCCCCTGGCCTGCCGGATCGCGTCCGGTCCCGAGGAGCTGGCTCTCCACTTCCAGATCCGGCACCGGATCTTCGTCGAGGAACAGGACCTCTTTTCCGGGACCGATCGGGACGAGCATGACGACGATTCCGGCACCATCCACGTCCTCGGCCTCCACGGCCCGGTCGCCGGGGGAGCGGTCCGCCTGTACCCGGTCGAGGAGCCCAGCCGGTGGAAGGGTGACCGCCTCGCGGTGCTTCCCGAGTTCCGCAAGCTGTGGATGGGGGCGGAGCTCGTGCGGTTCGCGATGCGGACGGCGGGCGAGCGCGGCGGGGACCTCATGGTCGCCCACATCCAGCCTCAGAACGTGCGGTTCTTCAGGCACCTCGGCTGGCGCCGGATGGGGGAGCCGGTCGAGTTCCACGGCCGTCCCCACCAGATGATGGCGATTCCCCTTCAATAGCAATAGCCAGGCTATTCCCGTTGAGCCCGGTAACGCTCTCCGTGGTGAGGTCGAGGAGCTGGGACTCCTCCCGTCCCAGACTGACCCTCAGCCGGCCGGTATCGTCGATGGCGCCGACCTGCTCACATGCCAGGCCACGTCCGCGAAACGCCCGGCGCAGGGCGTCTGCCTCCGCCGGGGGCGCGCAAAGAAGAAAGGCAAAGGTCGGGAACGCCGATGTCCACGGGGCCAGTGCAACGCCCTCGGGTCTCGGGAGCGCCTTCAGGTCGACCGCCGCACCGCAGCGAGTCGGCTCGAGCATCGTCGCCAGTGACCCCAGGACGCCCGCCATGCTGACGTCCTTGGCCGCCGCGCAGTGTCCCTCCTCGGCGAGACGGGGCAGGAGGCCGACATCCCCGGCAAGCCTGCCGGCCCGCTGCCGGATCGAGGAGAAGAAGGGGAAGTCCTTTCGCATCTCGCCCTCCAGGCAGCAGCCGAGGAGGAGCGCCTGCCCGGGGGCCACATTTCTCACGCTGAGGAGCCGGCCAGCGCGGCCCACGACGGAGGCCGAAACCGAGGGTGGCCCGTCCCAGATCGTAAGGTGCCCCCCGACCACCGGTACGCCGTAGAGGCCGGCTGCGAAGCGGATCCCCTCGAGCACGGCCCTGGCGACCGTCTCCGGGGCCACCACGTGATCGACGAGGGCGAGGCTCCTTCCTCCCGTGGCGGCAACGTCGTTGACGTTGGCCACCACGGCCGCCGTCCCGGCGGCGAAAGGGTCGGCCTGGATGAGGGGAGGCCAGATGGCCTCCCCTCCGACCAGCAGGTACCCCTCGCCGTCCTCGATGACCGCCGTGTCGTCACCGGGGCCGTGAACCCAGTCCGAGGCTCCGAAGACCTCGGCGACGAGGCGAAGCGAGGACTTGGCTCGAAGCCCCGGCAGGCTCTGAAATCGTTCGACCACCTCGGTCACCGTCGACATGGGAGACACGATAGCGGTACGCCTGGCCTCGTTCATCCGAGGAGGTATGCGGCGGAGACAACCCCCCTGAAGGCCCTCCCGAACGTTCTGCCCGATGAGGAAGGCCGGTCTGCCCGGCGAGTTGCCCTTTCTCCGGTGGCCGCCGGCAGCCCGCGGCGCTAGCTTACCCGCGTGACCGCCCGACGCTGGGGGATGGAGGAGCACGCCGCCGGGGCCCGCCAGGCCGGGCCCGGCCTGAAGCCCGCGGCCCGCACCCCCGGCGATGGACGCACCCTCGAGCTCCCCGACCGGGAGCTTCTGCCTGCCCGGATTCTGGCCCTCCAGCGCCTGGCGGGCAACGCTTCCGTGCAGGCCCTCTTATGGAGTTGGAACGCCATGGCCGTCCCAGCCGTACAGCGCAAGGAGGAGGGTCCCCTGTTCACCCTCGTCAAAGGCAGCAGCAAGCCGGTGAACCGCCATCAGGTCATCCGTGAGATCCTCGACGGCCTCACCTGGGGCTGGTGGACATTCCCAAAGCAGGCGTCCGGGGACGGCTGCATGGGCACCAACACCATCTCGGCATCATTGATCCCGGGCGCGACCGCCCGAAGAGACCATCGCCGTCGCCCTGGCCGGGAAGTGAAGCGCTACATCGGGCTGACGAGCTGGAAGTAGTTGTCGTCCGGGTCGGAGAACGTAGCGATCCATTCCTCGGGTGCCTCGCCGGGCTGATAGGGCTCCTGGACCACCGTGGCTCCGGCGGCCTTGAGGCGTTCGAAGTCGCCCTTCACGTCCGGTGTCTCGATGTTCCAGATCACCCTGCCCGGATGCGTGCTCTTGCCCTTCACCTGATCGTGCGGCCCGACGGTTAGCCAACCCGTGCCTAGCTGCCAGGCGTGGAAGTCGCCTTCTTCCCAAACTGGCTTGCCGAAGAGCCCGGTGTAGAAATCCGTCAAGCTCCGGGGATCCTCGGACCCGATCAAGACGCTGTTCAGGTTCATGCCGCCTCCTTTCCGGTCTCGGCTGCGACTGCCGAGCTCCATGGTAGAGGGGTCCTCGGCCAGCCGGGCGCCGGCCCCTTCCGCCTCCTCGCACCAGGGTCGGTACCGCGCACGACGAGCCCATGCGCAGCCATCTCACCTCCCGTTCTTCAGGCAGTGCCCCAAAGTGCAATCCTCACTGCCCCGACCAATGACCTCCAAGAACTGGTCGTCCGCCGTGGGGCGAGTAACAGTTTCGTTGTGGCGGAGTTTGCCGAGAACCTTCCCGGCCGCCGGGCGGACATGCCTGCGAAGCCGGACGGGAGCCCGAAGGCGGCATCCCCGGGCGAGGCGCTCGCTCTGACGAGCGCCCTGCCCGCTGCCCGAGGACCGCGCCGCGCGCCGGAGGAGAGGGCCGGGTCGATGCTGAGCAGGGCCGATCCGGCCACCCGGGCGCGCTGGATCGCAGCGTTGCAGGCCCGCTGCGGGAACCGTGCCGTCCAGCGGGTCATCGCCGGAGAGCGAGCAGCCGTCCTCGAGGCCGCGGCTCCCGCTCCGGCGGCGCCCGCGCCGATCGCCCCGGTCCAGCGCAAGGTCTACCTGGCGAACAGCGACGACAATATCTACAGGGACGACTCGAACGAGGGAATCGACCTCGCCTTCGTCGACGTGAGACAGGAGAAGGTCGGCAAGAAACGCCCGATGTTCATCCTGTACTCGGTTTTCACCGAGCTCGCCGACCGGGTGAGGCAGGAGTGGCAGGGTTTGGAGTCAGCGGGCGTCGGCCGCTATTACACTCCCGAGAATTGGGCCAAGGAGTGGATCAGGGCCAATGTGAAGTTCCGTGAGGTGCAGCTTCTCTGGGAGGACGACGAGGGCAAGCTGTCGCCGCTCACCCAGAGTCTGCTGGGCGAGGAGACGTTCCTCTTCAAGCTGGCCCTGGTGGCCGTCTCGGGCCCTCGGTACTGGAACACCGGGGGCGGGTCGCGGCTGCCCCCCGCCCGGGGAACCATCCATGCCAATGAGGAGGACCTCGATTACGTCCTGTCCGCCCTGGGCATCAGCGCCAAGGAATTCTCCACGAAATTCAGGGACGTAAAATTCGTCCGGCTCGACAACATGCCCTACATCATCCAGCACGAACAGCTGCGGGAGGCGGGCGCGAACATCATCGATTTCGACCACTTCTTCTACGCCAGCGACGTGTCGGTGCGACGATCCAAACACAGCCGGTTCCAGGCGGCCGGTCGGCACTACGACGAGCAGTTCTCGGCCGTGGCGAGGGGCTCCCCGGAGGAGGGCTCGCTCCGGTTGTCCCTGGAGAGCCTGACCCCTCCCCGGGGCCACGAATGGGACGCCACGCTCACCTCCCGCGGCCGGGAGGAGGGGCAGTCCCAGGCCATGGGCAACTGGAACGCGCTCGGCGCCGCGGCCTTCGCGAACCGGCTGTACGGATACAACCTGGCCCTCGACCAGAATTGGGAATGGCTGCACATCCGGGGTGCTCAGATCGGTGGGGAGACCCGCGGTGGAAACCTGGTCCCCGGACTTTTCGTGGTGAATTCGGAGATGATTCCCTACGAAAAACTAATCGCAAAGTGGGCCCAGCAGGCGCCGAGGAAAATGAGGGCTCGCTTCAGCGTCGAGCCCCTAAGCGGCGTCTTCGCCAGGACCATCGTCATCCAGGTCAGCGCCCAGGACCATCCCTCCCTGGGCACGATCCTGGAAGACAACCCGGCGACCGTCCGCTTCGACCCGCTGAGAGGGACCGTCGTCGACAAGATGAAGGGGCGGATCCAGCAGGCGTTGTACGACCGCAAGCGCGAGAAGAAGCAGGTGATCGACATCGAGGTCGTGATTGACGTCGGGAGTTGATCGTTGGGGCCGGCTTCACGGGCGATGGCGCCAAACATAGGGGCCGCCGGCCCCGTCTCGGGCATCGTGCGCCTCGGGGTCACCGGATTCCCGCCAGCGAATCGAGCCGGCCGGTATCGAGGTGCGAGGCGACCACGTCCGCCAGGTGATCGAAGACGGCCTCGAGGCCGAGGTGGTGACGGGAGCGTGTCCCGAGAAGCCGGGAGACGAGACCGGGGTCCTCGAACAGCCCGTGGAGGTAGATCCCGAGGACACTTCCCCGCACGAACCCCAGCCCGCCAGGGAGCGCCTCGGTAGCGCCGGTGCTGGGGAAGCTGCGCCCGTGGCGGATCTCGTAGCCGGGGAGCCTCTGCCCGGAGAGGGCCTCCCAGGGGGAGGCGAGCGTCAGGAACCGCGCGGTCGTCAGGCGGATGGCCTTGTCCGGCTCGAAGACCGTGACGAGCGGCAGCAAGCCCAGCCCCGGCCCCTCGCCGTCCACCCCGCCCGGGTCCTCGAGGCGCTCCCCCAGCATCTGCATCCCCCCGCAGATCCCCAGGAGCCGCCCGCCGCCCCCGGCGTACCGGGCGAGCGCCTCGGGAAAGCCCCCCCGCCTCAGCCAGCCGAGGTCGGCGGCGACGTGCTTGGAGCCGGGCAGGACGACGAGGTCGGCTCCCCGGAGGTCGTCTGGACGCCCTGCCCACAGGACCTTCGCCACCTGCTCCAGCGCCTTGAACTCGTCGAGGTTGGAGGCGGTCGGATACCGCACGATCGCCACCACCGGGGCCGCCTCGGTGGAGGGCGCTTCCGGCGCCGCTGCCCCGTCCTCGTCGGGCAGGCCGTGGCGCAGCCAGGGGATCACCCCCATCACCGGGACGCCGGTCAGCTCCTTCAGGCCCGCCGGAGCGGGCGCCAGGAGGGACAGGTCGCCCCGGAACTTGTTCAGGACGAAGCCCCGGACGAGCCCCCGGCCGGACTCGGGGAGCAGCGACCACGTCCCGTAGAGGTGAGCAAAGGCGCCTCCCCGGTCGATGTCGGCGACGATGAGCACGGGGGCGCCGACGAGGCGGGCAACCGCCATGTTGGCCAGGTCGCAGTCCTGGAGGTTCGGCTCGGCGGGGCTGCCGGCCCCCTCGATCAGGACGAGCTCGAAGTCGGAGGCAAGCGAGAGGAGCGACTCGGCGATCGGGGGCCAGAGATCGGGGGCTCGCTCGCGCCAGGCCCTCCGGCTGAGCGCATGGTGGACCCTGCCGAGGACCACGACCTGACTCCGGTTGTCCCTCTCCGGCTTGACCAGCACCGGGTTCATCCGGACCTGCGGCTCGACCCCCGCGGCCAGGGCCTGGAGCCACTGGGCGGTCCCGATCTCCCCGCCTTCCACGACCCTCGCGTTGTTCGACATGTTCTGGGCCTTGAAGGGCGCCACCGCCACCCCCCGCCGGGCGAAGTAGCGGGCGAGCGCGGTGACGAGCAGGCTCTTCCCGGCCGAGCTCGAGGTTCCCTGGACCATGAGGGCCCTCATCGCCTTACCTTCTCAGATGGGAAGGCCGCCGGCCGAGGTGGCGACGGTCGAGGACGGCCACGGCCTGACCTGGAGAGAGGGCGAAGGCCCTGCGAGCGGGTTATTGCTCAAGGCGGATGTCGACCTCGCGCTCGACGAAGGTCCACTCCTCGGTCGCCCGCAGGACGGCGACCAGTTCGTCGAAGGCGGCCTCGTCGGCGGGAGCGAACTCGAACCAGGTCAGGAAGTCGAACGGCTCGCCGAGGTCCCGGCTGTGGTGGAGGCGGCGCGCCACGGCCGGGAGGTACTTGAGACCGGTCGCGATGTGCCGGGACCGGTCCTCGAAGATCGCCTGCCGCTCGTCCTGGGAGAGCCCCCACCACGCCTCCGACTTCCTGATCGGGATCAGGGCCGCACACGTGGCCCCGGGCCGCCCGAGCCCCGGGGAGCGGGCGACCAGCTCCTCGTGCGCCCGCCGCCCCACGTACCGCTCGTGGCCCGCCACGCCCACGAGCGCCCAGGCGGCGCCGGAAGGGGCGGCTCGCGCCCCCTCGAGAACTGCCAGGCGCTCGACGCTGGGAAGAGGTGAGCCCACCACCGCGCTCAGGCCGCGAACACGCCAGGCGCCCTCGTCGCCGCCTGCGAACACGACCGGGAGGATCGGAATGCCCCTCATGGTACCTTCCGGCCGCGCTCGCCGGCGGGGGGCTGTCCGCGGACGAGGTCCTCGCGACGGGTAACATCAGCGGCAGGAGAACAGCTTCCACCAATGGGGGGGCCATGGCGGAGCACCAGCGGACAGGCGGCCCGGCCGCATCGCCCATCGCCGCTAAGGTCGAGCGGATGTCCGAGGCGCTCGGTCTCTTCTTCGCCGCGGTGACGGATCCTGCATATACGCGCCGGCCCCCCGGCCGCCCGGTCGCGGACTTCGTCGCCGGCAACCCCCAGGAGATGCCCCTTCCCGGTCTCGTCGAAGCCCTGACCCGCTGGAGCGTCCCCCAGCACAAGGACTGGTTCGCCTACAACATGGGAGACCCGAAGGCCCAGGCGGCCGCGGCGGCGGGGCTCACGGAGCGCCTCGGCCTGGAGCTCGCACCGGAGGACGTCCTGCTCACCCGGGGGGCGTTCGGGGCGCTGGAGCTGGCGCTCGAGACCGTGGTCGACCCGGGCGACGAGGTGATCTTCGTGATCCCGCCGTGGTTCTTCTACGAGGCCCTGATCCTCCATAGCGAGGGGACACCGGTCCGGGTGCGGGTCGACCCCGAGACGTTCGACCTGGACGTCGGCGCCATCGCCCGGGCGATCTCGGAGCGTACCCGCGCGCTCATCCTCAACACCCCCAACAACCCGACGGGTAAGATCTACCCGTCGGAGACCCTGGAGGGGCTCGCGGCGGTCCTGAAGGAGGCGTCCGAACGGAACGGCCGGACGATCTACATCGTCTCGGACGAGTCCTACAGCCGGATCCTGTTCGATGGCCGGGAGTTCGTGACCCCGGCTCGCTTCCACCCCGCCACCTTTCTCGTCCACACCTACAGCAAGATCACGCTCTCGCCCGGCCAGCGACTCGGTTACCTGGCCCTGCCCCCCTCGATGCCCGAGCGCGAGCGCGTCCGAGCCGGGGCGACGACCGCGCTCGTCGGCGGGGGCTTCGGCATTCCCGACGCGCTCATGCAGTACGCCCTTCCCGACATGGAGACGCTCTCGATCGACCTCGACCACCTCGAGCGCAAGCGCAACCGGATGGCGCTCGAGCTGCGGAAGCTCGGCTACCGGCTCCACCTTCCCGAGGCGACCTTCTACCTGCTTGTCCGCTCTCCGATTCCCGACGACTGGGCCTTCGCCGACCTCCTCGCCCGGGACCACGTCTACGTGATGCCGGGCAAGCTGGTCGAGATGCCCGGCTACTTCCGGATCTCGCTGACCGCCACCGACGAGATGATCGATCTCGCCCTGCCCGTCTTCGCCGCCGCCATCGAGGAGGTGAAGGCGGCCGAGCCGGTCGGGACGGAGTGAGACGCCGTGACCGCCCCCGCCCGGCTCTCGGTCGCCACATCACGAGACAAGCCTGGCCCGGCCTTGCTTGTAGTTCGGCTGAGCGGGTATGAAGCCGGTCTGAGCACCCAGAGAGAAAGGAGACGCCTTGGCGGAAGAAGGAGCCCGGAGAGGCGCCGATACCCCGGCGGAGGACTTCCCCGTGACCGACGAGATGCTGGATCAGGCCGGCGAGGATTCGTTCCCGGCCTCTGACCCGCCGTCGTACACGAGCCCGGGCCTCGGCGTGCCGGAGGCGGATGCCCTCGACCAATCAAGGCCGGTCCCGCTCGACGAGGACGACCGCCGCCCTGGATAGGTCGCCGTACCCCGGCGAAACCGGCCGGTCGCCGCAGGAAGGCTGGTCGCCGGGGGCCATGCGGCCCTGGCTGCTGGCGTCGAACCTGCGGTCGAACTCGCCGGGCCCACGCGGCGAGCCGTTACGGCACGAAGGATGGGGGTAAGACCCCACCGATGGAGAGAGGCGAGCAGGCGGCCGTGCCCATCGAACGCCCGGTCCGGATTCCTGAGGACTGCGTCACCGTTCAGGGAGACCTCGCGGTCCCCGAGGGGGCCGCCGGGATCGTCGTGTTCGCCCATGGCAGCGGCAGCGGCCGGCACAGTCCCCGGAACCGGATGGTGGCCGCCAGCCTCCAGGCCCGCGGCCTGGCGACCGTGCTCATGGATCTGCTCACCCCCGAGGAGGAGGCCACCGAGCGGCGGACCCGTAACCTGCGCTTCGACATCGCCCTGCTCGCCCGCCGTCTCGCCGCCGCCGCCGGCTGGGTGGCCGGCCAGTCTGAGGCTCGGGACCTGGCGACCGGCCTCTTCGGCGCCAGTACCGGCGCGGCCGCCGCGCTGGTGGCCGCCGCTGCCCGCCCGGCCGGTATCGCCGCGATCGTGTCCCGGGG
>JBOGWM010000214.1:0-5189 GCA_050693695.1 Actinomycetota bacterium | reverse complement strand
GGTGGCGGTGTCGGATGCCCATGATCACCCCATCCGAGGTACGGGCGGTCACCTTGATCTCTTGGGACGCCGAGTCCACCCGGACGACCAGCGAGTGGTAACGCGTGGCCTCGAAGGGGTTCGGAAGTCGTGAAGTAGGTGTCCACCAGGAGCGAGGCGTGGGGCGTCATGTCCCGGGCGGTCCAGGTTGCGCCGCTGGTCGGGACTCCATCTGAGCCTTTCATGATCGCCCCGCTTCGCCATCCGGCATTCCTCCTCGCTCTAGCTAATTCACTCTTCTCCCGTAGGAATGATAGCTCGGGCTAACGAGGAAAAGGGTGCTTACCGGTTTTATTCCGAGATGTTCTTATCCGGGGGCTCCACCGACCTGAGGCGCGTTCAGTTCATCGCGCCAGATGCACCCACCTTCCAACCGAGGGGACACGGTCCCGGTTGACGATGAATACCAGATACCAGCCCGGCGGGGCGAGATTGGCCTCCCCGGTCAGCTCCGCGCTGAGGGAGCACGCCCCGTCCCGGAAGAACGCCAGCTCCACCAGCCGCTGCTCGGTTTCCATGGAGTGGGTGGTGGCCATGGGCCGGATGAGATGGACCCACGCGATGTCACGCGCGTTGGGGGTGTGGATGGTGAATGACTCCCCGTATCTGAGCTTCCCCGGAGCCCTTTCGATGAAGGGGCGGGGACCCCGGAACAGGTACGGGGGGTGGTAGAGCTCCAACCGGAGCTCGTCGTCGCGCCGTTGCGGGTTTGAGCCCGCCGTGATGACCCGGCCATCGGGCAAGAGCAGCCCGATGGAGTGATAGAGGCGGGGAACCCTCGCCGAGGCTCCGACCGTCCAGGTGTTGGTCGCCGGGTCGTAGATCTCCGCCTCCAGCGCCGCGGTGTGCGCCTTCTCGGCGAGGCCGCTGCCCCCGCACACCAGCACCGTGCGATCCGGGAGCAGGACGGCGTTGAGATGCACCCGGCTGAAAGCCAGCGACGGGGCTGCGGCGTAGGCGGGATCGGGGGCGCTGAGGTCGATGATATGGACGTCGGGGATGGCGTCGGGCTCGCCGCCCCCGATCACCATCACCCGTTGGTCCTGAGCCGGCGGGAGGAGCACGGTCCCGCCGGAGGTGCGGCTTCCGAGCTGGAAGTCCGCCGGGACGGCAACATCCGGCAGAGGTGTAAAGCCGTCCGTCGCCGGGTCGAGGTACCCCGGGCTCATGGGGCTGCCGCTCTGGCGCTGCCCGGAGAAGAAGACGCGCCCGTCCGCGAGCAGGGTCATCCCCGGGTACAGGGGCCACTGAAACCGGTTCTCGGAGGGGGCTGCCCAGCCGGAGCCGTAAGAAAATAGCTCATTGCGGGTGGGTCCGGTGGTCCCCCCGCTCACCGCGAGGACCCTCCCATCCCCCAACGTGACCAGCGTCGGGTACCAGCGACCTTCCACCATATCCTGTACCCGGAACCACTCCTCCAGGATCGGATCGAAGACGAAGGCGGTCCGCAATCCGATGAACGGCGTCTCGGGGGTGTCATAGCGCTCGGTCCCGCCCGCGACCAGCAGCCGACCGTCGGCGAGGAAGGACTGGCCGGCGCAAAAGAGATCGATGGGGGTCGCGGGGGCGTGGAAGCTCCCGTTCTGATAGTCCCAGACCACGGTGCGCAGGCCGGTGCTTATCAGCTCGTCGTTGCCCGAACCCGCGAAGAACAGGACCTTGCCGGTCCGCATCAGCGCGGCGTGCACGGCCAGGATCGGCAGCTCGCAGACAAGCAACTCCCACAGCCCCTTGACGGGCGCCTCGGCGATGTCGGCGGGGGCGGGGCTGGGGACGAGCACGGGGCCCGAATGCCCGCCCTCGTGTTCGTGATCGACCATGATGACTTCCGGTCCGGTGGGCGCCGGAACCGGGGGCCCGGGCGGCTCCGGGTGGTGGCCGGGGGCATCCGGATGGGGCTGGTCCCCGGTGTCGGGCGGTTGATGGGACGGGTGATGCTTCGGGGGGCCGCAGCGTCTCGTGTCGACATGAGCGCAGTCATTGGTCCCGTCGTCGTAGGGCAAGTCGATGTCCAGGCGCCCGAGCACCTCCTCCGTTACCCAGATGCGCTGGCGGGCCCGCACCAGCCCCGCCAGGCCGCCCATCATGTGTTCCTCGATGTGGCAATGGATGAGGAAATCGCCCTTGAGGCGTACGAGACAGGCGTCCGGCCGACGTGCATGCTGGAGATCTTCCAACTCGCGCGGCAGCCGGAGGGCGGGAGGCGCCTCCGTATCGATCACCCGAGCTTCGAGCGGGCTCAGCGGGTGAACATCGGAGCCTCCTCCCGGAGGCGATGGGATCTCCCACCGGGCGGCATGCGGGTGAACGTTGTGCCAGACGCCGCCCGCGTCCAGGTTGAGCAGGTACCAGCGGATCCGCTCCCCCGCCTCGGCGACGACGGTGGGCGTGTTGCCGACATAGGCCCTGCCGTTGATGCAGAAGGTCGAGGCGCTCCCCCCGCCGGCGAAGACGATGTGGCGGCTCTCGTCGTCATTGCGCCAGGTGACCGTCCCTCCGGGGCCGATCTCCACGTCCTGGGGGTCGAAGCGATTGTTGGAGGCCGCGACGGTGGCTGTGGCCGGTCCCCCCGGCGCCACCCGCACCCGCCCCGACATCGTCGGGCCGTGAATCCGGCAGTAATACCGGCAGATCTGCCCCTCATTGGAGAAGGTGAAGGCAAAGGTCTGGCCCTGGGAGAGCGAAGGACTCTCGAAAGAGCACTGAGCCCCGGTCCCTTCCAGCTCGTGGAGGATGAGAGGGACCTCGTGGTGCGCGCGGGGGGCGTTCGGGTCGCGAACGATCATGGCGCCGAATAGCCCCCGATTGACGTTGGTCTGCACGTGGCGCACGTGGTCGTGAAACGGCCATGCTCCGATGGTTTTCGGGGTGACGTCGAAGACGTACGTCCAGCGCTGGCCGGGGAGGATCTCATCGCTGCGCCCCCCGTCGCGGGCTCGGACGCCGAGAGGCCATGCGCCGTCGGAGTCGATGGCGTACTCGAGCCCGTGCATGTGCAGGCTGTGGCACTCCTCCCGGTCTCCATTCTCCACGTGGATGTAAAGACGCTCCCCCGGCTCCGCGTACAGCACGGCGCCCGGGATGCGGCGGTCCCAGGGCGGCTCGTTCACGTCGGACCCCACGATCGGCGCTTCGTTCGGGACGCGGTAATGGGGGTCCAGGTACTCCCGGTAGACGAGAGCATCGACTCGCGCCTCCAGGATCTCCTCGGGCGTCAACCTCCCGCTCTCGTGGCCTTCGTTCAGCATGCAATCACGCCCGTACCGACGAGAGCACGGGATCGGCGCCAGCGGGCTGTAGTCGGGGAGCGTCTCGATCCGAAGGAAGATATCCCGGCGTCTCGGAACCATGACTCGGTTCTCCTCTCCTGTCCTGAGCCAGATAGGAAGATAACGATATGTCAGTTTAGTCGGTGTGGCTCGGAATCGCGTTCCTCGACAGCATCGAGGCTCCCGAGATCATCTCCTCGCCAGCATCCCGGATGTCGGCGTGGGCCGCCACCCGGCGCCGCTGCGGTTCGTTCTCCTCAACCAGAGCGCAGGACCCGGGGACCTCGGGGGCTCCGGCTTCCCATCGAGGGCTCGAGACTCACGGTGATGCCCCGGCCCGCCGCGGCCGCGGATTCCAGAAACACGGTGGCTGCCCCGGTTGCATTAGGCCTGAAGGAGCGTACCGGCAAGACCCTCCCATCCCTCAGCAGCCAGAGCTGATAGACCTTGACCCCGGGATCGGGGAGTCCCCTCATCACCACCGCCACGGATTGGCTCCGGTCGTCGATGTAGATCTGCCCGGCGGCCCCGGGGGCGTGTCGGGTGGCCTCCATGGGAGCGCTCGTTCCCGATGGCGACCCGACGACCGACAGGGCCTGAAGCTGCTCCGCGCTGTCCCGGCGCTCTTGCAGGAGCATGTGCTGCAAGGCCACGCTCAGCACGGCCAGCAGCAACAGCGCGGCGGTGGTGAGCGCTGCCCCGATCCGCTCCCACGGGAGCCGCTGGCGTCGCTTTCGGGTCGGCGCCCTCGCCTGCCCGGCGGTGGAGACCTCCCGGAGAAGGCGCCCGCAGAGCGCGGGAGGCGGCTGGAGCGTGGGCGCCAGAAGCGCCAGGGAGTCCGCCGTCTGCCGGTACTCCATCGCGAGGGCGCCGCAGCGCCGGCAATCCTCGATATGTAACCGAAGCTCCATCTCCTCGGCCGGGCTCACGGCATCCAGCGCGAAGGCCGGGAGGAGCTCCTCTACCTCTTCGTGGGTCATGGCACCCCCTCGATGCGCGGCGTGGAGAGAAGGTTGCGCAGCCGGATCATCCCATCCCGCAGGCGCGTCTTGGCCGTGCCGAGCGGGATGCCCAGCTTGCTCGCGACCTCGCTGTAGGTGAGCCCGCCGAAGTAGGCGAGCTCGATGGCTTCCCGCTGGGGGTGCGGCAACCGGGTCACTGCTCGCCGCACCTGGTCCCGACGGCATACCAGCCAGGCGGCCTCTTCCGGTTCCTGCTCGATCCCGACCTCGGGCTGATCGCTGAAGGCCTGCTCTCTTCGGTGCACGGATTCCTCGTGGCGGACGGCATCGACCGCCTTGTTGTGTACCGCCCCCAAGAGGAAGGAGGCGACGCTTCCCCGTTCGGGATTGAAGGAACCCACCCGCCGCCAGATCGAGAGAAACGCTTCCTGCACCACATCCTCGGCCAAGACCCGGCTGCCGCACACCTTCACGGCGAGCCCATAGGCGGCCGGCGCGTAGCGATCGTAGAGACATCCGAGCGCTCGGTCATCCCCCCGGGAGACCCGAAAGATGAGCTTCCGGTCCTCGAGGTCGTCTGACTCACCCGCACTTCGCGCCCGGGATTCATCCGTCCCGTTCCCGGGTCGCGTCCGAGGGCCCCCCGTTGCCCCACGGGATGCTCCCGAGACCTTCATCCGCTCATACGATTGCCCGGAATGTGAGCATACGTCATGGTACCCGGTCTCCGGTCTCCGGGCGCTCGCGGAAACCGGGGGGAGGGCTTGGCCTCCCCCCGCTGAAGCGCATATCGGGAATGAGCAGGGTCGCCCCCTCTCCCGTCCCGTAGTTCCCGAAGCGACCGGCGCTGGCGGCTCGCAGGCCCAGCACCAGGGCCACGTGCCCCATCGGCTGGTCGATCCCGTCCACGGTGATCACC
>JBOGWM010000213.1:0-2761 GCA_050693695.1 Actinomycetota bacterium | reverse complement strand
GACCTGATGCGCTACTTCGCCACCGGCATGATCTCGACGGTGATGGACCGCCTGAAAATCCCCGAGGACATGCCCATCGAGTCGAGGATGGTGACCAAGGCCATCGAGCGAGCGCAGTCCCAGGTGGAATCGCAGAACTTCGAGATCCGCAAGAACGTCCTCAAATACGACGAGGTGATGAACCGCCAGCGTGAGGTCGTCTACTCCCAGCGCTCCGCCCTCCTGGAGGGGGTGGATTTCGGGGAGAAGGCTCTCGACTTCGTCGCCGACTGCCTGGAGAGCATCCTCCAGAGCTTCGCCAACCGCGAGGTGCTTGACGAGGAATGGGACTGGGATGGCCTCGAAGCGGCGATCTCCCCGCTGTATCCATCGAAGCTCGCCGGGACCCTCGATCACGAGACCACGAGCTACGACCGGCTCCTCGAAGCCTACCTGGAGGAGGCGCTCGCGTACTACCACCAGCGGGAAGAGGAGGTCGGCAAGGAGCGCTTCCGGGAGCTGGAGCGACTCGTGTTCCTCTCGGTCCTCGACAACAAGTGGCGGGAGCATCTCTACGAGATGGATTACCTTCGCGAGGGGATCGGGCTGCGGGCGTACGGGCAGCGCGACCCGCTGATCGAGTACCAGCGCGAGGCCTACGACATGTTCCAGTCGATGATGGCCACCGTCAAAGAGGAGTTCGTTCGCTACATGTTCCATGTCCAGGTGGTGGAGGAGCCGCAGGCGTCCCCCGAGGCCACCAGGCCCCGGCTGGTGGCAGCCTCCCACGGCGCTGCCAGCGCCCTCCGCCCGGCCGCGGTGGCCGCCGGCGCGCAGGATGGGACCCAAGAGCCGTCCTCGGCGGGCCCCGCTCGCTCGGACAAGGTCCCCCGCAACGCCCCCTGCCCCTGCGGCTCGGGGCGCAAGTACAAAAAGTGCCACGGCGCCGAGCAGTAGCATCCCGGCCTTGGCCCGGTATATTGAGGCCATGTTCGAGGATCTGAACCCGCGCCTGGCCGAGGCGAGTTCCCGGCTCGAGGATCTCAAGGAGTTTCTTTGACGTCGGGGGAAAGCGCGCCCGAGCGGGGGAGCTCAGGGAGCTAGCCGCCCAACCCGGCTTCTGGGACACCTCCGCCGACGCCACCCGATCCATGGCCGAGCTGTCGCGCCTCGAGGACGACCTCAAGATCCACGATCGTCTCGCGCAGCGCCTGGAGGAAGCGCGCATCCTCCAGACTCTGGGGGCAGAAGAGCGAGACGAGGCCACCCGACAAGAGGCGCTCACGCTTCTGATCGAGGTGGAGGCCGCTCTCGAAGAACATGAGGTGCGAGCGCTTCTCTCCGGAGAGTACGACGAGGCGGAGGCCATCGCCAGCGTGCATGCGGGGGCCGGGGGCACCGAGTCCTGCGACTGGGCGGAGATGCTGCTGCGGATGTATCTCCGCTGGGCGGAGCGCGAGAAGCAGGAGGCGAAGGTCCTGGAGGTCCTCCCGGGGGAAGAGGCGGGGGTCAAGCGAGCCACCTTCGTCGTGAAGGGCAGGTTCGCTTACGGGCTGCTCTCGACGGAGAAAGGGGTCCACCGTCTGGTGCGTATCTCTCCCTTCGACGCCTCCCGGCGCCGGCACACCTCCTTCGCCAGCCTGGACGTGGTCCCCGCTCTCCCCGAGGACGCTCAGGTTGCCATCGACCCCAAAGACCTGCGGATCGAGACCTTTCGCTCGTCGGGAGCGGGGGGCCAGCATGTGAACGTCACCGACTCCGCGGTACGGATCACCCATCTTCCAACGGGGTTGGCGGTCGCGGTCCAAAATGAGCGGTCCCAGATGCAGAACCGGGCGGTGGCGATGAACATCCTGGCGGCTCGATTGGCGCAGCGAGCCCGGGAGGAACGCCTGAAGGAGCTGGAAGCCCTGCGGGGTGAGCAGATGGAGATCGGATTCGGATCCCAGATCCGCTCCTACGTCTTGCATCCCTACCAACTGGTGAAAGACCATCGCACCGATCTGGAGGTCGGTAACGTGGATGCGGTGCTCGACGGCCAGATCGAAGCCTTCATCGCTGCCGAGCTACGCCGCCGGCGGTCGGCCAGGCTCGGGTAGCGTCTGACCCGGCGGCCCAGTCGGTCGCGGGGTCGCCTACCGGGTGGCCTCTATCAGCGCTCGGGCGAGCTCCTCCAGCTTGGGCCGGTTCTCGCCCGCCAGGACGAAGAAGACCGTGTAGCGCATCCAGCCAAGAGCTTTGAGACCATCCCGGTCCTGGCTGAGCTGGACGGCCGTCCCGGCGATGGTGAGCATCTCGGGACGGGTCCTGGCGTCCTTTGCGAGCCTTTCGAAGAACGCCTCGGACGTGCCCGGTGAAGCCGCGTAGCCCGGGTCTACGGCTATTGCGACGGCAACGGCGATGCTGTCGGGGCCTTTCTTCACCGAGCGCCCGGCGAGAAGCGGGTTGGCCTTGGCGATGTCAGGGTCCTGGTAGAGGTCGGCGGCAAGCTGCTCCTTGAGCTGGCGGGGCATCTGCGCGAAGGCGTACCCCTCCACCGGCACGAACGCCGACTCGGGGTCCACCCGCGCCGGATTCAGCTTGACGGCGAGGCTGCGGTTGGCGTTGATCGGCGCCTCTATGCTCTCGTGGAAGCGAGCCGAGACCCTGAGGCTGTCTCCCGGCCCCACTCCGTAGACGGTAAAGGAACCGTCCGGAGCGGTCTGCTCGTTGATCTTCCCCTCGAGCCGGGCGAGGAGTCCCTCGCCGCTCAGAGCGCTCGTCACCTTGCCGAGAACGGGGA
>JBOGWM010000212.1:0-5307 GCA_050693695.1 Actinomycetota bacterium | reverse complement strand
CCTTCGGGGCCACCCGGGAGCCCGAGCTCGTGGGCGTCCTGCGGGCGTGCTCCTGCCTTCCCGTCGAGGTTCACGTGGTGCCCCGGTTCTTCGAGCTCGGCGCCTGGCCCGAGGGTCCCTGGGTGGACAACGTGGGCAAGATCCCCCTCCTGGGAGTCCGCCGGGGCGCGTGGCGGGGTCCGGCGCGCCGGGCGAAGCGGAGCTTCGATCTGGCGGCGGCCCTGGTGGGCCTGGTGGTGGCCGCCCCCGTGATGGCCGCCTGCGCCCTGGCGGTTTTGGTCTCCTCGGGCCGGCCGATCCTGTTCCGCCAGAAGCGCGTCGGCGAGGGAGGGCGCGTCTTCGAGCTCCTGAAATTCAGGACCTTCCCCGTGGATAACGAATCGACCACCGATTGGAGCACACCGGAGGAGCAGTGCAACCGGGTACAGAGGCTCCTGAGACACACCAGCCTCGACGAGCTACCTCAACTCGTGAACGTGCTGCGGAGAGACATGTCCCTGGTGGGGCCTCGGCCGGAGCGGCCTCAATGGGTCGCCAAGTTCGAGGCCGAGGTTCCCCGCTACGAGGATCGGCACCGGGTTCCGGGAGGGATCACCGGCTGGGCGCAGATCCACGGCCTGCGGGGAGACACCTCCATGACCGATCGAGCCCGCTTCGACAACTTCTATATCGAGAACTGGTCCCCGTGGCGAGACCTCGCCATCGTGTTTCGGACTCCCATGGCCCTGAAAGGATCTCGGCGCTGACCGGATCTTGGCAAGAACCCGACCACCTGGTCACAGTCGTGATCCCCGCCCGCAATGAGGAGCGGTTCATCGGCCCCTGCCTCGAGTCCATCCTTGCCCAGAACGAGCCTCGGCTCCAGGTGATCGTGGTGGATGGGGACTCGGAAGACGCCACCGCGGAGCTCGTGGCGGAGTTCGCTCGACGGGATCCCCGGGTGGAGTTGCTTCATAACCCGCAACGGATCATCCCCAAGTCCTTGAACCTCGCCCTGGGGGCGGCGCGCGGGCGCTTCCTCGTTCGCGTCGACGCCCATGCCACCGTGCCTCCCGGATACGTGCGGACGGCGGTGGAGCACCTGAGCAGCGGGCGCTGGGGCGGGGTCGGCGGCCGCAAGCAGGCGGTCGGGATCACCCCGGCAGGCGACGCGATCGCCGCCGCCATGGCTTCTCCCTTCGGAGTCGGCAACTCCACCTATCACTACGGGGCCAGCGTGCAGACCGTCGAGCACATCCCCTTCGGCGCTTACCCGACCGAGCTCGCCTCGAGGATGGGGGGCTGGGACGAGCGGTTGGTCGTGAACCAGGACTTCGAGTTCGACTATCGCCTCCGGAAGGCCGGCTACCGGCTCCTCTTCGACCCTCGGCTCGAGATTGCCTGGCACTGCCGCCAGTCGATCCCGGACTTCTTCTCCCAGTACCGAAGGTATGGCCGGGGAAAGGCCCTCGTCGCCCGGCTGCACCCCCGCTCGCTCCGAGCCCGCCACCTCGCCGCCCCGGCCCTGATCGCGTCCTGGATATCCGGAGCGATCCTTCTTCCGCTCGTTCCCGGCCTGGCGTTCGGCATCCTCGCCGCCTACCCCCTCGCGCTGGCCGGCGCCACTCTGGCGACGGCCCGAATGGTTCGGGGTCGGGCAAGGTGGTGGATCGCTCCCGCCTTCTTCGCCATGCACGCCGGCTGGGGCCTCGGATTCTGGCAGGGAGTGCTGCGACCCCCCGTCAAAGGGCTGAAGCGGGAGCCTGGGCGGGGGCCCGAGAGGAGCTCCGAGGTTTCTGTCTAGCGCGCTTGAGTCTCTAGTATTTTTGCTTCTTCCCGCAGACCCGTCTCGACCTGGACTCTTCGTGCAAGCTACCCGAGATTGGGAGCTCGATCCCGAGGTCTTCCCTGGCGGGGCCGAGGTGGTGGTCTGGGGGAGGCAGGCCCTGGGACCCGGTACGGGACTTCGAGGCGCGCTGGCCAACGCCATCGCCCGCGAGCGCGCCCTGCGAGGGCTTAGGCATCGGGCTCCGAGATCTCTCCGACCCGTCGCCGTCCATCGACTCCCACCACCGCAGCTCCGGGCCGGATCGGTCAAGAGCGCGATCCGCACGACCCTCCGGGCCGGCGCCCTCGTCGAGCTGGCCGGAGACGAGCGCCCGTCCCGGGTGCTGGATGTGGCAGCTCGGGCGGCAGGAGCCACACAGCCGGTAGTCACCTTTCAGCCCGGTTCCGGCGGCGGGGCCCTCGTGCGCCTCGCGGGAGAAGGCGGAACGAACCTGATCCTGCGGGTGGGGCGGGCGGGGGCGCCGCCCGACCCCGCTCATGCCGCCGATGGCCTGGAGCGCCTCGCTGGGGCGGGGCTCCCACAGGCGCCCCGCCTGGTCGCCCGCGGCCGGGTAGCGGGGGCATCCTGGAGCGCCGAGTCCGCTTTGCCCGGCCGCCGCCCTCGCCGGGTGGGGCCGGACCTCCTCCAGGAGGTGGGAGCCCTGGGGCTGCGCCTTCCCCGTCTCGACGGACCTCCCGCGGCGAGCGCAGCCGACCTTCTCGTGGCGGCCAAGCACCTTCCCGAGCGATCCACCGCCCTCGCCGGGGTGTCCCGGGCCTTCTGCGACGACGTCGCCGGGCTCCCGGCGGTGATGCGCCATGGAGACCTGTGGGCCGGCAATCTGCTCGTCGAGCGGGGGCGCCTGGTGGGGGTGGTGGACTGGGACGCCTGGCGTCCGGACGGATATCCGGGAGCGGACCTGCTCCAGCTCTTCGCCACCGACGATCGGATCCATGCCCGGAGGGGACTGGGAGAGGAATGGCTCGTCCGGCCATGGCGGGCGCCGGCATTCCTCGAGATGACCCGGGACTACTGGCGGTCCCTGGAGATCGCGCCCAGAGGGCGCCCGAGCCCGGAGGTGCTGAAGCGGGCGGGGATCGCCTGGTGGGCCTCGGAGGTGGCGGGCAGCCTCACCCGGCTCCCCCATCGCGCCCGCGACGAGCGCTGGGTGAGTCGCAATGTGGACGCCGTTCTGTCCCGCCTCGCGCCCTGACACCGGTTCACCATCACAACATACTCCCTTTATCCTGCTTTTCTCAGACTGGACGGACAGGATTACAAGGGTGTAATTTCAAAGAATGACTCAGCAGTTGCTCGGACACGCCGAGGAGAGCTACGGCGAATCCATCGGGCCGCTCGCGGCGCCCACCCTTTGCCCTCAAACCCCGACGGTCCCCGCCTTAGATGGAATCGCCGAGCAGGTGCTCGACAAGGGGCACAGGTCGTTCAAGCAGCTCACGTCCAGGAAGATCGCTGGCTACGACATCATCGTCTCGGCTCAAAAACCCGAGCACCCGAGGGCCGGGAAGGCCCCTCGTCGGGCCACGGCCGAGGAGATCACCAGGCAGGCGAACGCCCTGCGGCTCCCGGGCGCTCTTGACCTTCAAGCCCTTCAGCAGCTCTACGCCCGGGTGGTTGCCTCCTTTCTCCGAGAGGGACTCCTGGCGGCAGTGTCGATTCGGGACATCGCTCGACTTGTTCATGGATCGGTTCGACCCTCGATGCCCGGCCCTGAGTATTCGGGAATTCGGGAGAGCATGCGAGCGACAGGAAAGGGGGCCACGATCCGTGGGCGATCACCGTAGGCCGACCTCGACGTCGAGGTTCGGGGTCTCTCGCCGAGAGAACCATGACGCCAGCTCCTTCTACGCTCGATTTACCCGGCCCGATCTCAGTGAAGACGCAGAGATCTGCCCGGATAAGGCGATCGACCAGATCTTTTGCGGCGACGCCCGGAGGATGGGCGAGGTGCCCGATAAGTCGGTAGCTCTGGTGGTCACCTCACCTCCCTACTTCGCCGGGAAGGAATACGAGGAAGCCTTGGGGCAAGGGCATATTCCCGGTAGCTACCTCGAGTACCTGGGGATGCTGGAAGACGTCTTCGCGGAATGCGTTCGCAAGCTCGAGCCGGGCGGGAGGATGGCCGTGAACGTGGCGAACCTGGGACGAAAGCCCTACCGGTCGCTCTCCTCCGACATCGTCACGATCCTCCAAGACAAGCTTCGCCTCCTTCTTCGCGGAGAAGTGATCTGGCAGAAGGCCCGGGGCTCCACGGGGTCGTGCGCATGGGGGTCCTTCCAGCGGCCCGCGAACCCCGTCTTGAGGGATCTCACCGAACGAGCGATCATTGCCAGCAAGGGACGATTCGACCGGGCGCTCACCGCCCGTCAACGCCACGCCAGGGGATTGCCCTCGGAGTCATCGCTCTCGAGAGACGAGTTCATGGAGGCCACGACGGACGTCTGGGAGATCCCGCCGGAGAGCGCCACGCGAGTCGGCCATCCCGCGCCCTTTCCGGTGGCTCTTCCCGAGAGGTTGATTCATCTCTATACCTACCGTAGAGACCTCGTGTTGGATCCCTTCATCGGGTCCGGAACGGCAGCGGTTGCTGCAGTCCGCACCGATCGCTACTTCGTCGGATACGACATCGATGCCACCTACGTCGAGCGAGCTCGACGGCGGGTCGAGGAGGAGCGCCAACGGCGGCAGCAGCGCCACAGGCATCCAAAACCGTTTGCCTTCGCGCTCCCCGCCATCCCTCAGCCTGCGAGCCCGGAAGAAGACTTCCAGGCGCGGGCCGTCCGGGAGGGCAGGGCCGCAAAGGAGGTGGCCCACACGCTGCTGCGAGCGTGCGGGTTCGAACATATCGAGCCCACCATTCGGTTTCCGCAAGGGGTCGAGGTGAACTTCCGTGCCCACGACCAGAAGGGCGCCCCTTGGTACTTCGACGTATCGGGCGGATTCACCAGCAACCGGCCCGGCTTGAAGCGAACCGACACGCTGTGGAAGGCGTTGGGGAAGGCCGCCGTGTTGCACGAGATCGAGCCCAGAGTCCGGCTCGTGCTTCTGACCACCGATGCGCCAGCCAAGGGAAGTGCGGGGGACTGCGCGCTCAAGACGGTGTGCGGACCCGGCAAACCCATCGCATCGATCATTGAGATGTTGTCCGAGGAGGACCAGCGCCGCCTCCGCTCCTTCGCGGCAGGCGAGCGCCATGACGGAATCGGATGATCGGGTTCCCGGCTATTTTCTCCTGATCTGAGGAGGTATTCCATTGTGGTCACTTTGTTCCCATCCGGAAACGACCACTCTCCATTGAAGGAATCGTGGGCAAGCAGTGGGGTAGGGTGAGCGTGATATCGGTCATGATTGATGAAACGCTAAGGGCTCCCGAGTCGTTCGATGCACTACCCCTGGGGGAATTAGTCAGCGAACAGCGGCGGTTCCATAGCCTGTCTCTCGCTGGGGTGGCGAGGCGGATGCGGGAGGCCGCCCAGGGC
>JBOGWM010000211.1:0-5802 GCA_050693695.1 Actinomycetota bacterium | reverse complement strand
GCCTTCGCCTCGAGGTTGAGATGCCGGGCGTCCATCGCCCACAGCAGGCTGGGACGACCCTCGAGCTGAGGGGCGAGGCAGGCCAGCCGGCCCGTGGTCACCAGCACCCCTTCGGGGTCGAAACGTTCCAGCTCCTCTTCCAGCGGGCCGGCCATGTGCGCCGCCAGGACGTCCGCCCGAAGCGGCCGTCGGGCCAGCATCGCCCGGGCCAGCAGCAGGGCGTCCCGGGCCATGGTGGAACTCGGGTGAGGGATCAGCCGCAGCCAGTGGGCATCGTCCGGGGGATCGACCTGCTCGGGCATATGAAAGGCGAGCACCCGCACCTCATGGGTCCGGCGAAGGTACTTGAGAAGGGCCGCAAGCGTCATGCGAAGCCCCTTGGGAGGACCCAGCGGCGCCTCACTTGCACAGATCAAGATTCTCATCTCATCGCTCCCTCGATCTCCTCCCCGGCGTCGGGAATTTCTCTAAGTATGACGCAAGCCAATGACAAATTCCATGATGATTTTTGCTCCGGAAAATCAGCCGTTGAAAAGCCGGCGAAGGGAGGGTTGATCCCGTTCGTCAATGCAGCGGCGAAGGAGGTTGAGGTAGCGTCCCGACTCCAGCCGGTCGGGGGTCAGGGTGCCGGCCTCCTTGAGGGCGCGGTGCATCCAGCAGGTGAAGAAGAGGGGGCGCACGAACTCTCCCGCCAACCCGATGGTCTCCGAGAGGCGCCGGGAGGCGCCGGCGAGCGTCTGTCCAAGCTCGGTGTCGGCCAGATACTGGCGCGCGAAGCCCTCGAGCGAGTCTCGCACTCCCTGGTGGCGCGAGAGCAGGATTCCATAGCTGCGCATGAAGTAGAGGAGGTCCCACAGGGGCATGCCTCGGGCCTCCGCCGCCTCCCAGTCCAAGAACGCCACCCGTCCCGAAGCGGTGACCAGAAGATTCCAGGTTCCGGGATCTCCGTGCTGGATGACCGCAGGGAAGGGTTCGGACACCCGGCCGAGGCTCTCGATCTCCCCGGACAGGAACTCGCGATGGGCGCTGGACAGGTCGTAGATCTCGTTGAACCGCCCGAAGAGCTTCCTCAGTCCCTCGGCCACCCGGGCAGGGTCGGCAAGGCTGCGCCCGACCGGAGCTTCCGCCAGCCGGAGGATCCATTCAAGGGCCGACGCGAAGTACGGGCAGTCAGCGCTCCTCCCGCTCCGGCGGCGAAAGCCGGTCCCCGCCAGGGCGGTCTCGCCCACGATGGCCAGAGCGCGGTGATGGCCGAAGAAGGCGGGCTGAGGTACCGTCTCGGAATCACCGATGCCCAGGTCCCTCAGTTGGGTGAGCGCCCTCCAGGCGTTCTCCAGGCGCGGGCTCAGGTCCCGGGAGTGAGGCACCTTGACCACGTATCGAGGTACGGGGGCCGAACCGGAGCCGGAGGGAGGAAAGAGGAAGAAGAGGATCTTCTGCGAGGCATAGGCTCCGGGAGCCGCCAGACCCCACCGGTACCCGTCGAGGTCGATGCCCGATGCCCGGGCAATCGCCGCCAGGTAGGACGGGGGTGAGGAGTTCGCCCCCACCAGAGCCCCGTACCGGGGGGCGGCGCGGCTCACGATCCGAGACCCGCTCACCAGGCGCCGGACACGCCCCAGCACCCTTCGCCGCCCCGAGAGCGCCCCGGGCGCCCGATGCAGAGCGCCCTCGACGAAGAACCGGACCACCCGGACCTCGCCCCCGGCGACCGCGGCTTTCACCTCTCCCCACACCGGTCCCAGCCACAGCGCCATCCCATCGCCCAAGACATCCAGGGCGCTGAGGCAGCGCCGCCGGCTCGAGGGCCCGGCGGGCTCCAGGTACGTGAGTCCGTCGGGACGCAGCACGCGGCGCAGCTCGTCGGCCAGTCCCCGGCCGTGCTGGACGTTTCGCATCGGGCTCCTGCCGATCAGGACCGCCAGGTCGGTCGAGGCGTCCTCGAGCGGGAGCCGAGAGCCACTCCAGCCTTCCACGACGAGCACCTCGCGGGCCATGCGCTGCAACGTCGAGAGGGTGGCGGGAGAGGGAGGTCCGAGACACAACACCTTCTCCAGATCGAGCCGGGGAAGCAGGAAGGGCCAGGCGGCCCCCGGCAACTTCCCCTTCAGATTGGCGCCGGGCTCGAAACGGCTCGCCAGGGTCACCTCGAGCATCTCGGCCCCTCGCCCGAT
Source organism: Actinomycetota bacterium (assembly GCA_050693695.1). Lineage (GTDB taxonomy): Bacteria > Actinomycetota > CADDZG01 > JAHWKV01 > JAOPZY01 > JBOGWM01. The sequence continues at coordinate 3,628 of JBOGWM010000211.1, read as the reverse complement.
ACGCCGAGGAGCCGGCGGGCCAGGGGAAGGCGCAACAGCTCCGGGAAAGTCTCATGGACCCGAAGGAGATCCCGGTTCAGATGCAACACCAGAAACGACGCCACACCGGCCAGGGCGATCCCCACGTAGACCGAGGACACCAGGAGCTGGACCGCCCCCAGGCCCGCCGCCCCAAGGCCGACCGAGAGGTACACCCGCAGGTAGCGACGCTGGAAGAGGGCGATCCCCGTCCCGAGGCGCAGGCCCGCCTGTTTCAAGAGGTTGTGGGCGACCAGCGTCCCCGAGGTTCCGATGGCAGCCCCGAGCGCCCCGTATCTGGGGATTAGCAGGAGGTTCACCCCGATGTTGACCACCACCGTCAACAGATTGAGACCCACGATGTAGCGAAGCCTGCCGAAGACCTTGAGCGTGAGGCCGTTGAATCCCAGCGCGGCGTTGAAGTAGTAGCCGAAGGAGAGCAGCGCCAAGAAGACGCCGGAAGAGGCGTAGCGCTCACCGAACAACAAGGTTGTCATGGGCTTGGCCAGCCCGAACGTGAGAGCGAAGATCGGGAAGGAGATCACGGCCATCCAGATCGCGGTCTCCCAGTAGAGCCGGTCGATCCCTTCCCGGTCCCCCCTGGCGAACAGGCGGGCGGCCAACGGCGTGTACAGCAGGGTGAAGGCGACGAGGACGAGCTCGTTGAGCTTCGCGGCGGGGAGCACCACCCGAAAGGCGGCGACCTCCGCCGTGTTCCGGAAACGACCGAGGAGGATGACGTCAGAAGACGCCATGACCATGTTGACCAGGTCCGAGCTGAGAAGCGGGATGGTGAAACCCAGGACCTCGGCGGCCGGGATCCTCAATGTACGGCGGTCGAAGTGTCGGAAGAGGCCCTGGCGGGCAAGCACGCCGAAGAGCACGACGGAATAGACGGCGACTCCCAGGAGGCCGGCGACCAGATAGCCCCAGGCAAGGAATCGGACCCCGGCCCCGCCCGCTACGAGCAGGATCACCACCCCCAGCTTGAGGCCCGGGGCGAGCACGTAGCGGCGGAAGAAGATCTCCCGGGGCCGGGAGAACACCGCGAACATGCCCAGCATCAGGTCGTCCACGGCCTGCACCGGCGAGAGGATGATCAGGACCGTGAGCAGCGCCAGCGCCTCCGGGTCCGATATCACCGAGCGACCGATGAAGCCCTGCACTCCATGGACGAGCAGGACCAGGGCGAGCCCGAGGGAACCCATGATCGCAAGCACCATCACGATGGTTCCGAAGAGCCGGCCCCAGTCGCCCCGCTCCTGGTAGATCGGCACGAACCGGGCGATCGCCCGGTCGAGGCCGAAGGTGACGATGCTCTGACCCAGCAGCACGATCGAGAGGGCGTAGGCGAACGCCCCGAAATCGGTCTTCGAGAGATACCGGGCGATCAGCACCTGGGAGGCGAAGTTGATGGCCAGGGCGATCACCCGGCCAGCGACGAGAAGGCTGCCTCCCCGGATCTGGTGGGTGGTGGCGTCGGGGACCGGGGGACTATCCACGCCGCCCCCGCAAACGTTGCGCGTAGGTCTCCCAGATGACACCCATGACCCGGCGTCGGACCTCCTCGGCGTCGAGGGAGGCATCGATCACCACCGATCGGGGAAGGCGGGAGCTCAGGCCCAGGTACCGGCGGCGCTGCTGTTCCAGCACGGCCACGCCGTGCTCTCCCTTCCGCCGGTAGAGCTCCTCGGCCGGGGCGTCCAGCACCACGGCCAGGTTTGGCGGAGGGCAGGCCCTCGCCAGCAGCCACCGGCGCGCCTTTCCCGCCGCGCCCAGGGGCCGGGGAGGGGGGAGCAGGGCGTCGTAGGTGTAACGGTCGAAGATCACGAGCCTCCCGCGGAACCGATGCGAGCAACCGCTCAGATAACGCTTCCATTGGGTCGCCAGATTCCTGGCGAGGCCCAGACCCGGGATGTGGACGCCGCCCCCCCGGCCACCGCGAAGTCCCATGTAGATGGAGCGCGCCGGAAAGTAAGAGCTCGCCAGGACCCCTTCCGCCAGCGTGGACTTCCCGGCGCCGTCGGGGGCGAGCAGGGCGACGCTCAAGCCCCGGCGTCTGGTGAGAAACAGAAGCCTGCCCAGGAGGCGGCGTGAAGCGAGGTTCGTGAGGCGCCGCGCCCGGGCGGCACGTCCCAGACGGCGCTCCCATGTGCGCTCCAGTGTCCGGGCCTGTTCCTCGAGGGCCGGCCAATCGGCCCGCTCGACGCACTCCAGAAACCGAGCCGGTCCCCATCCCCGAGGAGCGGCCACCTCGGCCACCCGGGCCAGAGGCCCCGTGACGCTCGCGCCGGGAGCGAGCTCCTCGAGACCTCGGCGATGGTCGGGGCTGATCCCGCCGGTGTCCGCCAGCGCATGCAACAGCAGGGTCCAGAAGGCGTCGTCACGGTCCGGAACGAAGGCCGCCCCCGCCGGCCTGCGCCGCTCGAGGCAAGGCCCCTCCGCCCCCGATTCGAGCTGGTGCCAGCGCCCGAAGGCCAGCCGGGTCACCACGTCCAGCTTGATCCAGCGGTCGCTCGCCTGATCGTAGCGGAGGAAGAAGACATGGGGGCCGTAGCCTCGGGCCGGGATCACCACAAAGCCCCGTTGATAAAGGATCCTACGGACAGCTCCAAGCCGGTCCGCCTGAACGAGGAGATCGATATCGCCGCGAGGATTCTCGGCGTCCGCCTCGGCCCGCAGCAGACACCATCGCAGCTCTTCCCGCTCGAAATCCCGGTACACCACCTCCAACAGCGGATGCGCCCTGATCCCCATCGGCAAGAGCCCGGCTGCCACGCTCATCGGGCAGCCGGGCTCTCTCCCGTCTGCATCATGGTCTTCAAGTACGAGTCTTGAAGTCTGCTCCGAACCACTCAGTCGTCGCAGGTGCTCTTGTTATGCGAGATGCTGCCACCCGGGTTGCAGACGACCACGTCGTTGCTCCTCTGGTCAATCTTGGTGTCCTGGTCCACATCTCCCTGCTTACTCAGGATGGGGACATTCAGATTGTTGAGGGCGGCGACGCCGATGGCGCCGATGGCGACGGTGATCGGAATGTTGATCAGCGACATGGTGTCGCGGTGGGGGAGAACCTCGAGGTACTCCGCCTCCAACTCCTCCAGGGACATCCCCGGAAGTTGTTCAAGTTCCATGCTCATGATCTGGCTCCCTCTCTGGATAAGGCATCTCTTCAAACGAGAAATGTGATGGCTCTCTCGTCGTTTCCCCGGCGATGGTGGGGTTCCTCAACCGAGCTCTCCCTCACCACCATCGCCGATGCTCCGGTCGACATCTTCGGTATGGCGGGCCACGAATCCCTTCGCTCATCCCGATCCGACCTCCTCTACCGCCTCGGTTACGAGGTCGATGGTCCGGGTCCTGAAGTCGATGGTCTCCCTTGACGATCCGGCTCCGGGGTACCCTCCGGGTCCCCTCGGGGCGCGAACGGGCGCGCGCCGAGCCTCTCGGGGCATTCCGAGGAGAGGGATCCCCCAGATCTCCTCCACCCAGGGACCCTCGGGCCAGGCGCCGAGCTCGAAGAACCGGGGCACCACGTGAACCTCGACGGGAAGGCAGGAGCACGCCCGCAGGACGCCCACGAGCTCGGGCTCCCGGGTGGCCCCGAAGG